>DRKS01000058.1 GCA_011051655.1 Sedimenticola sp. | reverse complement strand
GAACGGGGGCGCCAGCTTTGAGTTCCGCATCGACTATACCGATGCCAGCGGCGCTCCCCCCACAGCCATGGAGGTCTGGGTCGACGCCAACGACAACGGCGCCTTCGAGGAGTCCGAAAAGCACGCCATGACCAGGCTGACCGGCGCCACCGGCACCTTCGATGATGGCGATTTCAGCAACGGCGAGCGTTATACCTATACCGAGACCCTCTACCATGTCGGCGACGGCTTCGTGAACTACCGCTTCTTCTCCGCCGCCGGAACCAATGTGGCGGTGGGCGACCCCACGGCGGTCAAGCAGGTGCAGGTCGACAACGGCATCCCTGTATTGCTTTGGGTGGGAGATACCAACTACGAAAGCGACGGCGTGCACCCCGATGAGGCCGTGGACGGCACCGGCTTCACCTTCCGGGTCAAATACACCGACATCGACGATATGGCTCCGGCCGTAAAGCAGGTCTGGATCGATGTCAATGATGATTATCTCTACAGTGACTCGGAAAAATACGACATGACCAAGGAAGGCGCCGGCACGGATTACCGGGGCGGTGAGATCTACACCTCGTCGCCCATCACCTTGAACAGCGCGGGTGATGGCCGCTTGCGTTTCCGCTTCTACTTCACCGATGGCGAGGACGATGCAATCGGCGAACCGGCGGCGGTGGACTTCGCCAAGGAACGCTACTCGAGATACGCCGCGATCAACGACAACCCGACCACCATCACCACGGCCACCGCGGTTCCGACCCCGGGTGCGTCCGACTCCATTGACGTCAGCATGGGCTACAGCGGCGACGCCAACGCCAATAACAGCTACACCGTCCGCTACTGCGTGCAGAGCGCCTGCGGCAGCTGGACTGATCATGTGGTGGGCGCCGCCCACTCCGCCTCGCCCTATACGACGGCCATTGCCGGCCTGACGCCGGGCGAGACCTACCGGGTCCAGATGACCTATATCGATGACTTTGTCAGCGGCACCAACCCGGTGGTGGTATCGGATATCATCCTGCCCTACGATGAAACCACGCCCGGCGTGGCGACGGCCCTGGCCCGGAGTGTGACCTCCCTGACGGTATCGATGCCGTACACCAATGACGGTAATGCCAACAACGACTACAAGGTGGAGTACAAGCTGAGCAGCTCCGGTACCTGGAGCACCTGGGCGCCTGATCCTCAACCGCACTCGGCTTCACCCTTCAGCACCGTCATTACGGGACTCAGCTCCGGCGCCACCTATGACGTGCGCATGACCTACAATGATGCGGACGGTTTCCTGGGCGGACAATCCAGCACCCAGACGGTGAGCAATATCACCCTGGTCAACAATGGCACCACTGCATTGACGGCCTCGGCAGTCCACGGCGGCGGCGCGACCATCGATGTCTCCATGCCATACACCAATGACCTGAATGGCAACAACACCTACACGGTGGAGTACAAGGAAAGCAGCTCCAGCACCTGGAGCACCTGGGCGCCCGATCCGCAACCGCATGCCGCATCACCCTTCACCACCACCATCACCGGCCTGACGCCGGGCAGCACCTATGATGTGCGCATGACCTATAACGACGTGGATGGCATCATCGCCGGCTTCCAGCAGCAGACCGTCTCCAGCATCCTGGTGCCGCTGGGTGACGAGGTGGTCTGCCAGAGCGACTGCTCCGGCATCGGGCCCTATCACAGCACCATTCAGGCGGCGATAGATGCGGCCAGCAGCGGCGACCTGGTTGTCGTATTGCCAGGCACCTATCCCGAGAATCTGACCCTGGGCACCGACGGCCCCGGCGGCCCTGACTACGTCAACATCACCCTCAAGTCGCGCGACGGCGCCGGCACCGTCACCGTCACCGGCACGGGTGCGGACAGTCCGGTCATGGACATTCGCGGCAAGAACACCTCCATCATACGGGGTCTGACGCTGAATAATGCCCGTACGGGGGGCGGCAATAATTCTCGTGGCATCTATATCTTTGATGCCTCACCGACCATCGAGCAGACCATTATCGAAGACAACTACACCTATGCCTATACAGCGGGTGCAGGTATCTATATCTTCTCGGGCAACCCGGTTATCAAGCGCAGCTGGATCAGGGGTAACTACGGTGATGAGGGTACAGGCATCTATTGCCGCCTCGATACGGTAACGCTGATCAATACCATCGTAAGCGGTAATGGTGAGACGGGCCAGTCCAATGAGGGTGCAGGCATGTATGTGCTTTCAGGATGTGCTGCAACCATTATCAACAGCACCTTCGCCGGCAACCGGGCGCAGAAGGGTGGCGCTATTAAAGGCGCGGGTTCGGTAACAGCCAAATACAGTATCTTCTGGGGCAACCTGGATGAAGGCTACAGCACTGAGGATCAACTGGCAGCCGGTTATGATGTGACCTACTCCGTTGTGCAGGGCGGTTATCCGGGAACGGGTAATGAAGTGAATGATCCGAAGTTCGTGACTGATATCGACCCGGCCACGGCGCCAACCACAGCGGGTGACGTCCATCTGCAGGGTTACACATTTACACCGGATGCTGTGCTCGATCTGGTCTTGCAGGGCGGGGATACACTGGATCCGCTGACGCCCGCGGACGATTATGAGGGAGATGCCAGACCCAGTGGCAGCAGCAACTCCATGGGTGCGGATGAGTGGGTCGATCCGACAACCCAAAGCAAGACCATTACGGGAACGGCAACGGCGGTCGCATCCAATGGCGTCGCCATCAATGTCAGCATGCCCTACACCGGCGATAACAATGGCAACAGCACCTACACCATTGATTACTGCCTCTCCAGCGCCTGCAGCTGGATCAACTGGGTCAGTGCGGCTGCACACAGCACCAGCCCCTATACGGACAGCGTCACCGGCCTGACGCCGGGCGAAAGCTATGATGTGCGGGTCACCTACAATGATGCCGATGGCATCAACGGCGTCAATCCGCAAACCATCTCCGGCATCGTCATGCTCACGGATGAGACCACGACGGAGAGCGCCACGGCACTGGCGACAAGCGATACAACCATCGATGTATCCATGCCCTATGTGGGTGATACCAACAATGACAACACCTATACGGTGGACTACTGCCTCTCCAGCTCCTGCAGCTGGACCAACTGGGTGACCGGTGCGGCGCATACGGCCAGCCCCTATACCACCACCATTACCGGCTTGACGCCGGGTGCGACCTATGATGTACGGGTCACCTATATCGATGCCGATAACGTCAACGGCGCCAATCCGCAAACCATCTCCAGTATTGTGATGCCCTGGAACTCCACGGCGGCCGGGTCGGGCAGCGCGGTTGCGACAAGCGACACGACCATCGATGTCAGCATGCCCTACACCGGTGATGGCAACAGTGATAATACCTACACGGTGGATTACTGCGTATCCAGCTCCTGCACCTGGACCAACTGGGTGACCGGCGCGGCGCATACGGCCAGTCCCTACAGCACCACCATCACCGGCCTGACACCGGGTGAGACCTATGATGTCAGGCTTACCTATGTCGACGCCGATGGCGTCAGCGGCACCAACCCGCAGACGCTATCCGGTGTCGTGATGCCGTGGGATTCCACCGCTGCCGGATCGGCAACGGCTGTCGCCGCAGGCAATACGACCATCGATGTCAGCATGCCCTATAACGGCGACAACAATGGTGACAACAGCTACACGGTGGATTACTGTATATCCAGTTCCTGCACCTGGACCAACTGGGTGACCGGCGCGGCGCATACGGCCAGCCCCTATACCACCACCATCACCGGCCTGGTGGAAGGTCAGACCTACGATGTCAGGGTCACCTACAACGATGCCGATAGCGTCACCGGCACCAATCCGCAGACGATATCCAGCATCACGCTGCCGGTATATAGCACGGCCACGGGCGTGGCCACGGCCACCGTTGCAAGCACCAGCAGCATTGGCGTCAGCATGCCCTATACCGAGGATGGAAACGGCAACAATACCTATACGGTGGATTACTGCCTCTCCAGTTCCTGTAGCTGGACCAACTGGGTGAGCGGCGCGGCGCATACGGCCAGCCCCTACAGCACTGTCATCACCGGCCTGACGGAGGGCCAGACCTACGATGTCAGGGTGACCTATAACGATGCCGACGGCGTCACCGGCACCAATCCGCAGACGATATCCAGCATCACGCTGCCGCTATCCGCCACTACGGCGGGCGCGGCTACGGCCACTGCCGCCAGCTCGACAACCATTGACGTCAGCATGCCCTATACCGAGGATGGCAACGGCAACAACACCTACACGGTGGACTACTGCCTCTCCAGTTCCTGCAGCTGGACCAACTGGGTGAGCGGCGCGGCGCATACGGCCAGCCCCTACAGCACCACCATCACCGGCCTGGTGGAGAGTGAAACCTATGATGTCAGGATGACCTATAACGATGCCGACGGCGTCACCGGCACCAATCCGCAGATCTTGTCCAGCATTGCACTGCTTCCACCAAACAATCCTCCGGATACGCCGGCCAACAGCACGCCGGCCGATGGGGCGACGGGGGTCTCCACCACGCCCACGCTGACGGCCTCGGCCTTCTCCGATCCGGATGCCGGCAATACCCATCAGGCCAGTCAGTGGCAGATCAGTACGGGCACGGGCGTCAATTTCGATGCCAACATCGTCTATGACAGTGGCGCAACGGGTACGGATCTCGAAAGCCATACCGTGGGCACGGCCCTGAATATCACCACAACCTACTACTGGCGTGTCCGCTATCAGGACAACTACAGCGATTGGTCAGGCTACTCCGCCGAGTTCTCCTTCACCACCGGCGGTCCAAGCTACACCGTCACCAAAACGGCCGACACCAATGATGGCGTCTGTGATGCGGATTGCTCACTGCGTGAGGCCATCGCCGCCGCCAATGTCAGTTCCGATGTCAACACCATTATTGTACCGGCTGGCACCTACACCATTACCCGCACGGGCAACGACGACACCAATGTGAACGGCGACTTCGATATCGTCTATTCCGTCAATATCGACGGTGCGGGTTCGGGCTCAACCATCATCGATGCCAATCTCGCGGATCGTATCTTCCACAAGGTCAGCAACAACAACTACATCACCATTGAGGGCGTAAAACTCTATCGAGGCAAGATCACGGGTACGGGTGGTTGCATCTCCAGTGGTGGCAATGTCACCGTTACCAACAGCGTGCTGGACAGCTGTACAGCTACCTTAAACAGTGGTGGCGCCATCTACTCCGGCGGGGCCATTACGCTGGATAACGCCACCCTTTCGAACAACACCGCCGGTAACCATGGCGGCGCCACCTATAGCACTGGGATAACGGTGGTCAATGGCGCTACATTCACGAATAATATCGCCTCCAATCTGGGCGGAGGAATCTATAACGCCAGCAGCGATATCAGCATGAGCGGCAATGTCTCATTCATTAATAATGACACCGCCAAAAACAGCTCTACAGATTATGGCGGCGCCATCTGGTCCAGCGGCAACATCACCCATAGCAACGGCACCATCTGGTTTGAAAACAATGACGCCTACCAGGGTGGGGCCATCTATATTGCAGACAGTGCGAAAACCATCTCCCTGAATGCCGCAACGTTCAGAACCAACACCTCTGTCTATAATGGCGGCGCCATCTACTCCTACGGTCTCACTATTACCGGTGGTGGTGAATTTACAGATAACTATTCGGGTGATCGCGGCGCCGGAATCCGCAATTTCACCAATGATGTCACCCTGGTTGGTAATTTCACCTTTACCAATAACGATACGGCCAGAAACAGCACTACAGATTATGGCGGCGCCATCTGGTCCAGCGGCAATGTAAACCACAGCGGTGGCGCTATTTCATTCGTAAACAATGATGCCTATCAGGGAGGCGCCATCTATATTGATGATTCCACAAAGCGGGTTTCTCTGAATGCTGTAACGTTGACGTCCAATACTGCTAATTATAATGGTGGTGGCATCTACTGTTATGGCCTCACCATTACCGGCGGCATCAGCGCTTCTGACAACTATGCAGGTGATCGTGGTGGTGCTATCAGAAACCGGAATGTGAATATGAGCATTGATGGCCCCATCAGTTTTGTAAATAACGCCACGGCCAAAAACACCAGTACCGATCACGGCGGCGCCATCTGGTCCAGTGGCAACCTGACGCTGAACCCCACTGCGGGAACGGCCACTTTCCAAAACAACACTGCTTATGACGGCGGCGCCATCTATCTGGATACCGGCAAGAGCCTGACCGCTGGAGAGGTCACCTTTACCGGCAATACAGGCTCGAATAACGGTGGGGCGATCCGCGCCTACGGCATCACCATTGCAGGCCCCGCGACGTTTCAGAACAACAGCACTCCCAATGATGGTGGGGCAATATACAATCAGACCAACCCGCTCAATATCAATGGTGTAATTCTGTTCGATAACAATGACGCAGGCACCAGCAGCAATGACTGGGGCGGGGCCATCTATTCAAATGCCGATGTTACGCTGAACGATGTTTCCGGAAGCGCCACCTTCCAAAACAGCCAGGCCTATGATGGTGGCGCCATATTCCTGGATTCGGCTGCCAGACTCACGGCCTCCAATGTGACCTTCAGCAATAACTGGGCACAAAATATAGGCGGCGCCATCCGCATGTATGGTGGCACCCTGACGGATGTCAGTTTTACCAACAATTACTCGGCCACCAATGACGGCGGCGCCATCTTTAACTCCAGCAATTTGTTGACCATCAATGGCAGCGCCAATACCTTCAGCAACAACTATGCGGGCACGGGCAGCTCTGACTGGGGTGGTACCATCTATAGTTCAGGCAGCCTGACGATATCCAATGCCACCTTTACCGGCCGCAATGATGGCACGGCCGACGCCTATGATGGTGGAGCGATATATTTGTATGATACCGGTGATGTCCTGACCCTGTCAGACAGCTCGTTTGCATCATTCAGGGCCGTAAATATTGGTGGGGCGATTCGCATGCACGGCGGCACCATGACCAATGTCACCTTTACAAACAACAAAGCCCCGGTTAATGATGGCGGTGCCATCTTTAATTCCAGCAATCTGCTGACTATCAATGGCAGCACCAACACCTTCACCGGCAACTATGCAGGTACGGGAAGCAGTGACCAGGGCGGAACCATTTACAGCTCCGGCAGCCTGACGATATCCAATGCCACCTTTACCGGGCGCAACGATGGCACGGCCGACGCCTATGAAGGTGGGGCAATATATTTGTATGATACCAGCGATGTCCTGACCTTATCAGACAGCTCATTTGCATCGTTCAAGGCCGTGAATATTGGTGGGGCGATTCGCATGCACGGCGGCACCATGACCAATGTCACCTTCACAAACAACAAAGCCCCGGTTAATGATGGCGGCGCGATCTTTAACTCCAGCAATCTCTTGACTATTACCGGCACCAATGTTTTTACCAACAATGATGCGGGCAGTGGCAGCGGTGATTTGGGCGGCATGATCTACACCTCAGGCAGCCTGACACTTTCAGGTGCTACCGTAAGTGGCAGTAGTGCCTATGAAGGTGGTGCGATCTATATCACCAGCGGTGACACGCTGACGATCACTGATTCCTCCTTTGACTCGAACAGCGCCGCCAATATCGGTGGAGCAATTCGCAGTTGGGGTGGCACCATCACTTCATCAACCTTTTCCAATAACTCAACTACCGGCGGTGGACAGGATGGTGGTGCTATCTATAGCTCCGGCACCTTGAATGTGACCAACTCCACCTTCTCGGCCAACAGCGTTGGTGATAAAGGCGGCGCTATTTACCAGGCGGCCAGCGCCACAATCAAGAATACAACCTTCTATAACAATACGGCCGGAACGGGTGAGGCGATCTATAGAAGCACAGGAACCGTGACGCTGGAGAACAGCATCGTCGCCAAATCGACCGCCAGCTCCAGTCTCTGTTACAACGTCATCTCCAATGACTACAATCTGCAATACAATGGCACCTGCTTTAGCGCCCAGGCGAACGACCGCTCCGGCGATCCGCTGCTCGGCGCCCTTGCTGATAACGGCGGGCCGACGCAAACCCATGCCCTGCAGGCAGGCAGTGATGCAATTGACTATGGTAATAACACCACTTGTGCCGCAGCGCCGGTCAATAACGTCGATCAGCGTGGGAATGCGCGGCCGGTCAACGGTGGTACAAGCCTGACCTGTGATATTGGGTCGTTTGAGTATGCCCCCTGATTTATGCAGCATTTTAGATTCACAATGCCAGAGACCCACCCAGCAAAACTGAGTTTTGGTGAATAGGCGAGAAAGCCTGAAATAAACGTGATATAGCGAAAAATGCTATCAACAATGTTCGATGATGGGAGACACCTCTCCTGACAAGCTTGCGCTAAGCCTATCAGGAGAGGTGCAAATGGCCGACATGAGAACGGAAGCTTATTTTGCCATGATTGATAACGTGGAGATCCATAAGCTGAACCGGACGGCTCATGCCATAGAGGGTACTCACACCGTTCGTTTTATCGCCCCTTCTCCCTGACTACGCGATCATTCCGCGGTTGAGTCGAGCGGTAGTTCTCATAACCATCATGCCACATCAAGTCACGAAGCGCCTGAATCTGTGCTTCAGAGGCATGAACAGGCTTTTTGGCCACATACCAGTTAACCCCTTCGGTACAGGGTGGTGTGGTCAATGAGCCGGGGAAATTATAGTAGGCATTTACATTGCGGCCCGGCAGCAAGGACTGGATTTTGATTGGGGCCTCTATATCATGCTTGCCGATCTCGTCTAAGTCATGTGTTTTGAGGATTGCCTCGAGCGCGGGGTTTTTTCTGCCCTTTTCGATGAAGACGCCCAATACCCCCAGTTTACCCTTTGAGTTCATGTGTACGAAGTGCACTTCCGCCGCGGCGCGGTGTTCATCTACACCGTCAACGCCTACCGTATTTTCACTGCCCGCATGAAAGTGGAACTGCAGCAGATAATAAGCCTTTTTGCCGATCTTCATCATACTGCCAGGCGCATAGTTCACCTGGATGGTATGACCATTATTCTGCACATTCAGCGGCACACTACGATAGATGGTCCTTACGCTCGGCGTCCTGCGACGAACCGTTTGGGTGGGATCGATATTGATGGGCGACTGCACTTGGCCGTCACCACATGTTTTATAGGGAAAGTGCCCCTCATCATCAGTCAAACTTGCCCAATCGGCGCCTTGTTGCTGATAGTCCCATGCCGGTCCAGCGCCGGCAGCAAATGCGCCGGATGAGCAAGCAAGAAGCGCTGCTGCAATTCCGCCAATAACCAATTTCTTTTTCATTCGTTCAGACTCCTGATCCATTATTTTTTTCATTAAATGTGTGTATATTTAAACACTTGTTGTTTCCTGGTGTGGGCAGCAGACAAAAATCAACAGCGCTGCGCACCCGGCGCATATTAGCAAACATCATGCTGAATTAACCCTGCTGTTTCCAGGGGATTCCAAGCAAATGCTTATTCCGGCATGAACTTCAACGCCAGCCCATTGTTACACCAGCGCTTGCCGGTCGGTTCCGGGCCGTCGTCGAATACATGCCCCTGGTGGCCGCTGCAACGGGCGCAATGGTATTCAGTGCGGGGATACAGGAGCCGGTGGTCCCGCTTGGTTTCCACATGCCCCTCAATGGCGGCCGAAAAACTGGGCCAGCCGGTTCCGCTGTCAAATTTCATTTCGGAGCTAAACAACTCCAGATCGCATCCGGCGCAGAGGTAGACGCCCTTGCGGTGTTCCCCGTTCAGCGGGCTGCTGTAAGGTCGCTCCGTGCCTTCCTCCCGCAGGATGCGGTATTGTTCCGGGGTGAGGATCCTGTGCCACTGCGCTTCGCTCTTGCTGATTTTCTCAATCACCGGCCTTGTCCTCCGGTTATCGGCGAACAGCCCTGGTGCTGCCAGCAGCAAGCCGCCTGTCCCGAGCATGATAAGAGCGGTCCGCCTGTTTATATGTTCAGCCATATTTTCCCCGCGTTCCACCGGGGCACTGATTGCGCCCATAATATTATTCCCAGCGAAAACTGTAGGAGCCGATGGTGAGAAACACCACGGACATGACCGCCAGCACAATAAGGTGTGGAGCGGTATCCAGCAGGCTGGCGCCGTCGATCATGATGGCCCGGGCCGCCTCGATGACGTGGGTCAGCGGCATGAGCTGGGAGAGCTTTTGCAGCCAGGGATTGACCCCTTCAAGGGAGAACCAGACGCCGGAGAGGAACATCATGGGCCAGCTGATGGCGTTGAGCAGGCCGCCGGCCAGTTCTTCACTGGTGAGGCGGGCGGCGATCAGCAGGCCGAGGCTGATCAGGCAGACGGCCCCCAGAACGAAGACCACCAGCAGATCCAGGTAACTGCCGTACATGCGGAAGTCGAGAACCAGGTCGGTCCCGGCGAACACCAGCACGGTCACCGCCAGCAGCAGCCAGAGCCGGGACACCACCTGGGCGGCGATGAATTCGAAGGCGGTGACGGGGGTGGCCTTGAGGCGCTTGAGCACGCCGTTTTTGCGATAGCGCACGATGACGAAGCCGACGCCGAACAGGGCGCTGAACATCAGGTTCATGGCCAGGATGCCGGAGATGAGCCAGTCCACGTAGCGGATTTCCTCCCCGCTCACGGCCTGCCTGGTGAAGCCCTTGTCGCTGCCCTGCAGCAGGTGCTCCAGCACATAGCCGGCCGGCGAGGTCTCGTTCACCCAGTAACGCCGGGCGGCCGGGTCCACCAGCATGTCGAGCTGATGCCGTTCCACCTTGGTGACGGCGGCCCGGATATCGGTCACGGGGACGAACCGGATATATTTCATTTCCCGCAGGGCCAGTGTTTGGGCCTCATCTCCGGCGCCGGCCAGGCCTACCTTATACAGATCCGGTCCTTCACCGGAGAAGGCCAGGGCAAATCCCATCACGATCATGACCGGAAACAAAAAGTTCCAGGCCAGGGCCGAGCGGTCGCGCCAGAATTCCTTGTTGCGGGGGCCGAGAATGGCCAGAAAGCGGCGGAGGCTCATGTCCTCAGTTCCTTGCCGGTCAGCTCCAGGAACAAATCCTCCAGGGTGCGCTGGCGGATCCGCAGCCGGGCCAGGGGAACATCCAGCTCCACCAGCCGGTGAATGGTCGCGTTCACATCGCCGGACAGGATCTCCACGGCGTCCCCCCGCTCCAGCACCGTCGCCGCCAGCCGGTCGTCATTGCCGCCGAAATCCTCCCGCGGCAACCGCAACACCACATCGCCGAAGTGTTTCGCCAGCAGCCTGGCCGGCGTGCCCTGGGCGATGATCCTGCCGTGATCCATAATGACGATTTCGTCACAGAGTTCGTAGGCCTCTTCCATGTAGTGGGTGGTCAGGATGACGGTCTTGCCTTCCGCCTTGATGGTGCGCACCAGCTCCCAGAAGTTGCGTCTGGCCTGGGGATCCAGGCCGGTGGTGGGCTCGTCCAGGAAGATCACCTCCGGATCGTTCACCAGGGCGATGGCCAGCAGCAGCCGCTGGCGCTGGCCGCCGGAGAGCTTGCGGGTGTCCCGGTCCAGGAATTCCCCCAGAGAACAGCTGGCGATGAGCCCTTCCAGGGGGACGGTGCGCGGGTACATCCGCCGGAACATCTCCAGGGTCTCGCGCACGGTGATGTAATCCTGCAGGGCGGTGGTCTGAAACATGATGCCGGCCTCGTCCCGGAAGCGCCGGCCCAGGGGTCTCCCCTGATACAGGATTTCGCCGCCGGTGGGTGCGGTGATCCCCTCCAGCATCTCCACCGTGGTGGTCTTGCCCGCGCCGTTGGGACCCAGCAGGCCGAAACAACTGCCCCGCTCTATGGCCAGGCTGACGCCGTCGACGGCCTTCACGCCACGATAGTGTTTGACCAGATTATTGGCTTGCAAAAATACCGTCACAGACTCTGTTTACCAGTCGTAAGGTTAGCGGCTAAAGCCGATCATCTTGCTATGGCCTGTGCGGAAAGACAAGCGTAGGAGCGGCGCCCCCGCCGCGATTTGTGCCATGGCTCAATCGGGCGTTGGCGGTCTGATAAGGCGCCTATCGCGGCGGGGGCGCCGCTCCTACAGGGGTTTCCGCAAGGAAGATCGGGAATGCGGCCCTGTCTTTTCATGATAAATCAATCGATCAGCAACCCGAGCGACAGGGCCGAGGGATCGTCCGGCGCGCCTTGACCGGATCGTCGCCCATTCATTAAGGTAGTTTGCCATGCTTCCCCTAATGGTCTTGCGATCCCCATGAAATACCGACTTCTCTGCGTCCTCCTCGGACTGGCGTTTCCCGCCTTCGCCGCCGCCTCGGAAATCCCCGGGCAGACCAACGAGCAACGGCTGCTCTCGAACGTGCGCCAGCTCATTTTCGAGGGGCGCCGCTCCGGCGAGGGCTATTTCAGCGCCGACGGCCGCAAGATGATCTTCCAGAGCGAGCGGGACCCGGCCAATCCCTTCTACCAGATCTACCTCATGGACCTGGAGACCGGGGATCAGACCAGGGTTTCCCCCGGCATCGGCAAGACCACCTGCGGCTGGATCCATCCCGGCGGCGAAAAGGTGCTGTTCGCCTCCTCCCACGCCGATCCCCAGGCCGGGGCCAAGCAAAAAGCGGAGCTGGAGAAGCGGGCCAGCGGTCGGGGCAGCCGCTACTCCTGGAGCTTCGACGAGTACTACGACATCTACGAGGCCGACCTCCAGGGCGGGCAGCTCAGGAACCTCACCCACAGTCCGGGCTATGACGCGGAGGGCTCCTGGTCCCCCGACGGCGGGCTGATCGTCTTCGGCTCCAACCGCCACGCCTACAGCCAGCCGCTGACGCCGGACGAGGCGAAGATCTTCGCCAACGACAAGTCCTATTTCATGGACATCTACCTCATGGACGCGGACGGCTCCAATGTGCGCCGCCTGACCGACGCCCCCGGCTACGACGGCGGCCCCTTCTTCAGCCCCGACGGCCGAAGGATCGTCTGGCGCCGCTTCACCCCGGACGGCGCCAGGGCGGAGATCTGGACCATGAATATCGACGGCTCGGATCAGCGCCAGATCACCCGCCTCGGCGCCATGTCCTGGGCGCCCTATTTTCACCCCTCCGGGGACTACATCATCTTCGCCACCAACCTGCACGGCTATGGCAATTTCGAGCTCTACATGGTGGATGCCGCGGGCCGCTCCGAGCCGGTGCGGGTGACCCAGACCGCGGGATTCGACAGCCTGCCCGTGTTCGCGCCGGACGGCAAACGGCTCTCCTGGACCAGCTCCCGCACCGCCGACAAGAAACCCCAGATCTTCATGGCCACCTGGAACGATGAGGCGGCCCGTGAGCTGCTGGGCCTCGATGACAAGGCCGCCACGAAGCCGGCGGGCGGCAAAGCGGGGATGCCGGATATGGGCGCCACCTCGGCGGGCATCACCCCCGATGACCTGCGCCGGCACCTGGGGTACCTGGCGTCGGAAAGGCTGGCCGGCCGGCTCACCGGCACCGAAGGCGAACGCCTGGCCGCCGCCTATGTGGCCTCCGTCTTCCAGGCCCTGGGGCTGCAACCCGCCGGCGACATGGGGAGCTGGTTCCAGAGCTTCGAGTTCACCGCCGGCGTCGCCCTGGAGGAGGGCAACCGGCTCGACCTGGAGGCTGACGGGAAGCGTCAATCCCTGGCCGTCGACCGTGCCTGGCGCCCCCTCATCTTCTCCCGCAGCGGTGAGGTGGAGCCCAGCGGCATCGTCTTCGCCGGCTACGGTATCGTCGCCCCCGCCTTCGGAGACGCCCCCGCCTACGACAGCTACACCGGCCTGGACGTAACGGATAAGTGGGTGCTCACTTTCCGCTTCATGCCCGAGGATATAGCGCCAGAGCAGCGCCAGCACCTGAGTGAATTCGCCACCCTGCGCTACAAGGCCATGCTGGCGCGGGACCGGGGGGCGCGGGGGCTGATCCTCGTCAGCGGCCCCAACGCCCAGGTCAGGGACCAGCTGGTCCGGCTCAAGTTCGAGTCCACCCTGGCGGGCACCAGCATCGCCGTCGTCTCGGTGACGGATGCGGTGGCGGAGCGGCTGCTGGCGGGAAGCGAAAAATCCCTCCAGGATCTGCAAACCGCCCTGGACGGCGGCGAACCCCGCGCGGGCTTCGAACTCCCCGGCGTCCGCCTGGGCGCCCGCATCCGCCTGCGCCAGGAGAAGCGGGTGGGGCGCAACGTGCTGGCCCGCCTCAACGCCGGGGAGGGCCCCGGCGACTCGGTGGTGGCCATTGGCGCCCACCTGGACCACATCGGCCGCGGCATCGGCATGAACTCCCTGGCCGGCGGCGACGAGGCGGGCAAGATCCACTACGGCGCCGACGACAATGCCTCCGGCGTCTCCGCCCTGCTGGAGATGGCCCAATACCTGGCCGATCAGAAACGCCGGGGGCGGCTCGGACTGAAGCGGGACCTGCTGTTCGCCGCCTGGTCCGGCGAGGAGATGGGTCTGCTGGGCTCCAGCCGCTTCGTCAGGCAGTTCGCCGCCAAGGGAGACGCCGCCAGGGGCCTGACCCCGGAGGTGGCCGCCTATCTGAACCTGGACATGGTGGGACGGCTGGACAAGCAGCTCTATCTCCTGGGGGTGGGCTCCAGCTCCATCTGGCGGGGAGAGATCGAGCGCCGCAACGCCCCCGTCGGCCTGGCCATCCGGACCCAGAACGATACCTTCCTGCCCACCGACGCCACCTCCTTCTATCTCAGCGGCGTCCCCATCCTGAGCGCCTTCACCGGGGCCACCCCCGAGTACAACACCCCCCGGGACACCGCCGACCGCATCAACTACCAGGGGCTGGCCAGGATCACCCGCCTGATGGCGCTCATCGCCCGCTCCCTGGGGATGCGTGAGCAGGCCCCGGACTATCTCGAAACCGAGAAGCCCACCACCCGGGCCAGCCGCGCCAACCTGCGGGCCTTCCTCGGCACCATCCCGGACTACGCCGACAGCGACATCCGGGGGGTGAAAATCAACGGCGTCTCCAAGGGGGCCCCGGCGGAGAAGGCGGGCATCCTGCCCGGTGACATCATCCTGGAGCTGGCCGGGCGCAAGATCGAAAACATCTACGACTACACCCACGCCCTCAACGCCCTGAAGGTGGGGCAGGAGGTGGAGATGGTCGTCCGGCGGGCAGGGAGCCTCAAGACCCTGAGGATAGCGCCGGTGGCGAGGGAGTAAAATAGTTTTCAGTTGTCAGTTGTCAGTTTTCAGTTGTCAGGGAGTGGCCTGGGTTGGGCCTGTGAAACCTGGGTTTGCATTTCTGTGCCGCTCCTCACTGTGTTCAACCCAGGCTGCCTACTTGAACCTTGCGCCTTCTCACTGCTCTCATCCTGATCCTGACCACACTCACCTGCTTCGCCGCGGGTGAGAGCGCCGCCTATCTGCGGGGGAAGGCGGCCGCCGACAGCGGAAACCACGAGCAGGCCTTCGATATCTTTCTGGCGGCGGCCCGGCAGGGGGACCCCTGGTCCCAGTTTGCCCTGGGGGTCCTCTATCTCAAGGGGGAGGGGGTGCAGAAGGATGTCGCCGCCTCCACCCGCTGGCTGCAAAAGGCGGCGGCCCAGGGACACGCCTTCGCCCAGTTCAACCTGGGCAATGCCTATCTGAACGGGCGGGGCCTGGAGCCCGATACCGGCAAGGCGGCCTATTGGTGGCAACAGGCCGCCGAGCAGGGGAACCGCATGGCCCAGAGCAATCTCGGTACCCTGCTCTATTTCGAATACGCCACCCCCCTGGCCAGGCGGCTTGGAACGGCCTGGCTGCTGGCCGCCGCCGGCCAGGGCGACCGGGCCGCCAGGGCGCGGCTGGCGGAGACAGGGGAGCCCCTGCCGGGAGAAGCCGGTACGACCTGGGAAACGGAACCGGAACACGGCGAAACCAGGATCCTCACCCGGAATCCGGATCACTACGGTATCCAGCTTTTCTCCGCCCGGCGGAAATCGTCCGTAAAACGCTTTCTGGAGGCGCAGGGCCTGGCCGGCCGGGCCCTGGTCTACCGCTTTCCCCGCGACGGTGCCTTCTGGCATGGCGTTCTGTTCGGCGACTATGCAACCGAAGAAGCGGCAAAGCAGACCCTGGAGGGGATGCGGGCCTCATTGAAGCGGCAAGACCCCTGGGTGGTCCGGTTTGGTTTTATCCAGGATCGCATCCACAGCCTGCACGCCAGGCTGCTGCAACGGCAGGGGAGCGGAACACCCTGAAGATCCCTGACGGGGGGGAGGCGCTGTCCCGCTGTCAGCGGAACAGACCCTTCAGGCGATCCTTCACGTCCCCCGGCAGTTTGCCCTTGAGCTTCTCGTCCAGCTTTTTCTGCACCTTCTGCTTGACCTCTTCCTTTTTCTCTTCCAGCTTTGCCTTCTGAGTTCCGGTCAGCACCTCAGCCCAATTGATACTGTATTGTGGCTCCGCGAAGGTGCCGGTTATGTGTACCGGAACAGGCACGCCTTTCAGCTCCTCCAGCTCTTTGCCGCCCTGGCCCTCCATCGAGCCCACGATCACTGTCTTGACCCTGTAGTCCAGGGACTCTTCCACCAGGTTGACCGTCCCCGCGCCGGTCACGCGCAGGAAGGGGGATTTGGCCAGCAGGTCCTTATTGGTCAGCACGCCATTGGTGATCACGGCCGTTCCGCCAAGCTCAGAGAAGTCCGTTTGAGGGGGGGCGTCCGTGGCAGTCACCGGCCGGCCGCTGAATTTCGCCTTGGTGTCCCGGATGAGCTGCGCCAGGTTGATGCCCTTTACCGCGCCATCCTCAAAACGAAAGCCGAGATCACCATTGAGATTGCGCCGCAGCAGGGGATCCGTATCGCCGCGGGTCTTCAGATCGAGATTGAAGCGGCCCGTGCCCGTCAACCTGTCCTGGCCGGTCAAGTCTTTCAGCAAGGGCCCCGCCTGGATATTTTCCATCTTTTCCCGGAGCTGCAGCTTCGGCTCCTTCCCCCGCACATCGATATTCGTCTTGCCCTGCAGGCTGCCCTGGTAGAACTGCTTGATCTGCTGGCCTACATCGACCACCCCATCCCTGGCCTTCACCGTCAGCTCAATCTCCTCGGCCAGGAGTTTCTTCACAACCAGCCTGCCCACCTTGAACACCCCGTCGATATTGAGCTGACGCAGGGTCTCCACCGGGATCAGCCCCTGCTCCGGCCGGCCCGCAGGCGCCGCCTGCTTTCCGGGTTCCCCGGCTTCGGCGGGGGGCGCCGCCTCCGGCGCCGTTGCCTCTTCCGCTGGTGGCGGCAGATAGCGATCCAGGTCGATGGCATCCACATTGAGATTGAAGCCGACAGCCGGCATGGCCGCCGCCAGATCCCCCACCTTGAGGTTACCGGTAAGCCGGGTGTCATCCAGGGTAAGGGCAAGTTTTTCAATATTGACGCCGTTTGCCGTACCTCCCAGTTCGAGGGCCAGCGCCACCCGGGTGAGGACCTTTGGATCCGCTGTCTCAGGCACCGGCAGGCCCTGTTCCCCAAGCCACTCGCGCAGATCCAGCTCGGCCAGCGCCAGGTCACCGCTGAAGGCCGGGGCCGTGGCCAGGTTTTTCCCTTGGATATTGCCCTTGAGCGCGAGCCCGCCGGCGTCAAGGTGCAGGCCGGTCAGTGAAAGCCGGTTGCCCGCCAGATCCGTCTCCAGCCCGGTCTCCAGGCGCGCCTTCAGCCCCTTGCCCTGCAAGGCCTCGCCCTGGGCATCAACGTTCAGGATCAGCTTGGCGATGCTGAGCCGGCCCGCATCCGGATCCAGCAGCGGGCTGCCGCTGAGTTCAATTTTGGCCTGGAGCGGCGGTTCCTGGCTGTCCAGAAGGAAGCCCAAATCCAGATCCACCGGTTTCCCCGGGGCGATGGCCCCCATCTTCACATTGAACTGCTGGATGGCGATTTCCTGGCCGCTGGCCTCATCCTTCCAGTTGATCCGGGCATCGCTGATATCGATTCCCCCGATGGCCAGGCCCGCAAGCTGGGGCGCTTCCCCGGGAGCGGCCGCTTCAGGCCCGGGGGCCTCCTTGCCAGGCTTGGCCTCTCCTGCCGCCACAAGATCGTCCCAGTTGGTCCGGCCCTCCTTGGTCCGGGCCAGATTGAGCCGCAGCCCGTCCAGGACCACCGTATCCACCTCGACCCGCCTGCTCAACAGCGGCATGAGCTTGACCCGCACCCCGGCTTCCTTGATGGCGGCAAAGGGGGCGCCGCCAAAACCCTTGGCATTGCTCAGCTCCAGGCTGCCGAGCTTCAAACCCAGCCAGGGAAAAACCGAAAGATCAATATCCCCGCCGATACTCAAATCCCGGCCGGTGGCCTTTTTCACCTCGGCGACGATCTCGTCCTTGTAATCATTGGGATCGATGACCTGCGGCAGGACGATCATGGCCGCCAGCACCAGGACGACCAGAAAAACCAGCAGTCCAGCTACAATCTTAAGAAACTTTCCCATGCGTCACCTCCCAGTCAGACCTGCCTCAAAAAAGTTCGATATCCCCATCGCTGGACTTGATCGCCTCCGATTCATCTATCGCCGTTATCAGCTCATAGGCCTGCACCTGATTCCGCCCATGTTCCTTGGCGTAGTACAGGGCCTTGTCCGCCCTTTCGATCACCGTCGTCAGCAGCTCCTGTGGCCTGACTTCCGAGACGCCGATGCTGACGGTCTTTTGTCCCACCTTGGGGAATTCATAACGCTCGACCGCCGTACGGAAACGCTCGAGCACGGGCACCGCCGTCGCCAGATCGGTGCCCCGCAAAACCACGGCAAACTCCTCGCCGCCATAGCGGCAGGACAAATCATAGTAACGGAAGGATCTGCCCAGCAGCTGCGAAAAGTGCAGCAGGACTTCATCGCCGATCAAGTGCCCCCATTCGTCGTTGACCTTCTTGAAATGGTCGATATCCAGCAGGGCGAGGCAGGCGTTGGCCGATATGACGGCGTTTTGCCTTCTGCTGTCGGTGGCGAATTTGAGAATATTCAGAAAACGCTGCTCAAAGGCCTGGCGGTTGAACAGCCCCGTCAGCACATCACGCTCCTTGCTCCAGACCAGCGCAATGATATTGCTGAAGATGCGCTGAAAAAACTCGATGTATTCCAGATTGCTGCCGCGGACATTGTGGTCCCTCAATACAATAAGGCCCACCACCTGTTCGCGGTTGATCACCGGCAGGACCATGTTGTTGCGGACATTGCCGGCGGCATCCTGCGTATCGAAGCTGGCGGGTTCCTGGGCCAGAATGGCGGGCATGACTTGGGGCAGTTCCCTGATTGATCTGCCACGGTCATGCTCATCCAGGAGGTTTCTGATGGTGAGGCTGTGCAGCGTCGCTTCTGTAATATCCGGAAACTTGTTTCCTTCCCGGTCATAGAATTCGTAATACTCAACATGCTCGGCGAGCCCCAGCCCCACCAGGTCGTCCGCCATTTTCCTGATCAGCTGATGTTGATTGCACTGTGCGGTCAGCCGGATAACCGCTTGATGAAACTCGCTCGAAAACATGGGCCAATCCAACCCCCGTTGCGCCTGGAGCGCCTCTGCGCGGCGTATGATTTTTAATAATATTTTTATGAAAGGCCCGACCGGCCCGCCCTGGATCCCCGAGCGCTGACCTAATCAGCGGCTTCTTAAACAGCTGGAGCGGGTGATGGGAATCGAACCCACGTCATCAGCTTGGGAAGCTGAGGTTCTACCATTGAACTACACCCGCTTGGATTTCAACACAACCTACCTGTTCAAAGTGCCGGCTGGTGGACTGAATACCTCCCTGTAACCACATGCCAGCCTCGCCTTCCTGGCTCGGCGTTCGCCGCGCTGCGTTTTGACGTTGGGTCAAAACGGTCGCGGCTCACCCCACGTCATCAGCTTGGGAAGCTGAGGTTCTACCATTGAACTACACCCGCGCGTCCATGGTGACTCTGTAATTCTACAACCGGTGGCAACGGACTGCTACTACTATTCCGACGGGGCGGCATCCGCAGGCCGGCGCGGACATGGGGGGCTGTGACCGAAGGTGCCGGATTGGTGTAAAATCCGCCTCCTCAACGGTAACCCAGCAAAACTCCATGATCCAGATCTATCTCAATGGCGAGGAGCGGCAGATCCCCGACGACACCAGCATGACTTCCCTGGTCGAACTTCTGGGGCTTTCCGGCAGGCGCATCGCCGTGGAAGTAAATGATGAGCTGGTGCCGCGCAGCGCCTTTTCCGAATACTATTTGAAACCCCGGGACAAAGTGGAGATCGTGCACGCAATCGGGGGGGGGTGAGGCCGGTTCCCTGGTCCAGCGGATCAAGGAAGCCGGGCAAACGCCTCGCCAGGGGGCCGAGGCCGGGCCCGGGCCACAGGGACCTGTCCCCCGCAAAAGCATGCGCGAAACGCCCCAAGTCAATTCAACCCAGACTCAACCTACAACCCATGGCAGCCGATATGACCGATACCACCAAAGACAGCTTCACCCTTGCCGGGAAAGAATTCCACTCACGCCTGCTCGTCGGCACGGGCAAGTACAAAGACCTGGAGGAAACAGGGGCCGCCATCGAGGCCAGCGGTGCCGAGATCGTCACCTTCGCCGTGCGCCGCACCAATATCGGCCAGGACAAAGACCAGCCCAACCTGCTGGATGTCATCTCCCCGGACAGATACACCCTGCTGCCCAACACGGCCGGTTGCTTCGACGCCAGGACCGCGGTGCGCACCTGCCGCCTGGCCCGCGAGCTGCTGGACGGTCACAACCTGGTCAAGCTGGAGGTCCTGGGGGACGAGAAGACCCTGTTCCCGGACGTGGTCGCCACCCTGGAGGCCGCCGAGGCGCTCATGAAGGACGGCTTCGACATCATGGTCTACACCAACGACGACCCCATTATGGCCAAGCGGCTGGAGGAGTTGGGCTGTGTCTCCGTCATGCCGCTGGCCGCCCCCATCGGCTCGGGGCTGGGCATCCGCAACCGGCTGAATATCCGCACCATCGTGGAGAACGCCCGGGTCCCGATCCTGGTGGACGCGGGGGTGGGTACCGCCTCGGATGCCGCCATCGCCATGGAACTGGGCTGTGACGGCGTGCTCATGAACACGGCCATTGCCGCCGCCGAAAACCCGGTGCTCATGGCCTCGGCCATGCGCAAGGGCATCGAGGCCGGCCGGGAGGCCTATCTCGCCGGGCGCATGGCCCCCAAGCGCTTCGCCTCCGCCTCATCGCCGATGGACGGGCTGTTTTTCTGACGAAGGCTTATTCAGGGTTTCGATGCCCGATACCCCGCCAGATCACCGCCCCATCCGCAGCTTCGTGCTGCGGGAGGGGCGCCTCACCGAGGGACAGCGCAAGGCCTTCGAGCGCCTGTGGCCCAGATATGGGGTGGACTACGCCGGCGGCAGGCTCCGGCCGTCCGGCCTGTTCGGCAACGACCATCCACTTTACCTGGAGATCGGCTTCGGCAACGGCGAGGCCCTGGCCGAGACGGCGGCGCGCCACCCTGACCACAACTACCTCGGTATCGAGGTGCACCGGCCCGGGGTCGGCCGCCTGCTGCTGCGGCTGGAGGCATCGGGGCTGCGCAACGTGCGGATCATACGGCATGACGCCATGGAGATACTGCGCCACGGCCTGCCCGACGAGAGCCTGGATGGCGTCATGCTCTTTTTCCCCGACCCCTGGCACAAGAAGCGGCACCACAAGCGGCGCATGGTGCAACCGGAGTTTGCCGCTTTACTGGCGCCTTTGCTCAAGCCGGGTGGCGTTTTGCACATGGCCACGGACTGGGAGGATTACGCCCGGCAGATGATGACGGTCATGAGCGCGGCGGCGGGGTTTGAGAATTGCATCGGCGAGGGACAATTCGCGCCGAGGCCGCAGCAGCGCCCGCTGACCAAGTTTGAACAGCGGGGCCGGCGCCTGGGGCATGGCGTGTGGGACCTGTGTTTCCGGCGCATATAATGCCGGCTGTATGGGCCCAAGACCTAACCAGCAATGCAGTCGGGGCAGAGCTCCAGGTAAAGCGCCGCATCCTCCGCGCCGAAGCAGCAGGCGATGATCTCCCGGAAGTCCCCTTTTGCCGCATGCATCGCCGCCAGCGCAATCCTGGCCGCAGCCGGCTTGGGAAAGCGGTAGACCCCTGTGCTGATGGCTGGAAACGCAATGCTCTCAACACCTTTTTCCCGCGCCAGGGCGAAGCTGTTCTCATAGCAGGCCTTCAACAGCCCGGCTTCACCACGATCGCCCCCGTGCCAGATTGGCCCTACCGTGTGAATCACCCAGCGGGCCGGCAAGTTAAAACCCGGTGTAATCCGGGCCTCGCCGGTGGGGCAGCCGCCCAGGGCGCGGCAGGCCTCCAACAGCTCCGGCCCGGCGGCGCGGTGTATGGCCCCGTCCACGCCACCGCCGCCAAGCAGGCTGGAGTTGGCCGCATTCACGATGGCGTCCACCCCCAGACGGGTGATGTCCCCCTGTAAAACCCGAATGGAACCCATATTCACCTTCCTCTCTCGTTACGCGTTACTATTTAGTCCGGCCATGCCGGAGGTTACAAGTGACAAGTCCCAAGTTGCAAGAAACAGGAAATAAAATGGAATTTTTCACCTCTGGACGGTTTTTCTTGTAACTGTCATGAGCGGGAGCCTTGCCACCATCCTGCTCCTGATCCTTGCCGTCTGGCTCTGGCTCGACAGCCTGCGGGCAAAGGAGCAGGCTGTCGGCATCTGTGCCCGCGCCTGTGACGAGCATCTGGTGCAACTGCTGGATCAGACCGTCACGCTGCATCGCCTTGGGCTGCGCTGGGGGCCGGAGGGGATACGCCTGCGGCGGATCTACCGCTTTGATTACAGCGAAGACGGGACAGGCCGGCATACCGGGCATCTGGTGCTGGTCGGCAGCCGGCTGGAAGAACTCAGTATGGGGTTGCTATCTTGTTGAGATGGTTTCGGGTGTCGGGGAATCGGTGTCCGGCCTACTTCACCACCTTGAGGCTGGGACGGTCACGGGGAGGACCGGGCGGCTCCGGTTCATCAGGACCGTCATCGGTCGTCTCCTGGTCTTGTGGAAACAGCATGCCGCGCCCGTCCTCCCGGGCATAGATCCCGAGCACGGCCCCCGGCGGAATCCGCACATCCAGGGGAATGCCGCCGAATCGCGCACTGAAGGTGATCAACTCATTACCCAGTTGCAGATTGCGTACTGCGCCCGGGCTGATATTCAGAACAATACGGCCGTCATTGACGTGCTGGGGAGGCACCACCACATCATCACCCTCGGCCTCCACCAGCAGATGGGGCGTGAGCCCGCAGTCCACCAGCCATTCGAACAGGGCGCGAATCAGATATGGACGGTTTGAGATCATAGAAGAACCGGCAGCTGCGGCTCCTAGCCGCGCATTTCCCGTTCAACCTCGGTAAGGCTCTCCTGGAAGGAATCCCTGGAAAAAAAGCGCCGGGCGTATTCATTCACGGCCTTGGCCTGGGGCGGCAGTTCAATCCCAAGCTCGGGCAGACGCCACAACAGGGGGGCAATACTGCAGTCCACCAAGGTCAGCTCGTCGCTCATAAAGTAGGGTTTCGCAGCAAAGACCGGGGCGGCGGCGATAAAGCTCTCTCTCAATTCCTTGCGCGCCGTCGCCGCCTTGGCGCCGCCGGCCTGTATCTGTTCCACCAGGCTGTACCAGTCCCTGTCCACGCGGTACATATAGAGGCGGGAAGTGGCGCGGGATACGGGATCCACCGGCAACAGGGGAGGGTGGGGAAAGCGTTCGTCCAGGTATTCCATAATGATGCGGGATTCATACAGCGTCAGATCCCTGTCCACCAACGTGGGCAGCGTGCCATAGGGATTGAGATCCATGACATCTTCAGTTGGATTCAGCTTGTCTACGGAAATAATGTCAACCGTAATATTCTTCTCTGCAAGCACCACCCGAACCCGATGGCTGTATATGCACCGAGGATCCGAGTACAGGGTCATTACAGGGCGCTTATTTGAAACAACCGACATTGAGGTCACTCCAGATTCAGAATCAAAACCTTGGAAACAAAAGGGGCATAACAGTATACATGAAAACCCTCTGCCCCTGTGCGCTTGTATGGCCCCATTATTCTATCCGTCTTTGACAAATCCCTCTCTGTATCCCGCGAAAAAGCCGTCCCGCAACAGTGACAAGACGCAAGATCCGTTTCCACGGATCGTATTTGGTGGTAATCTTCCCGGCAGCAGCCAAAAATAATTCATATTTTCCAACGCATATCAAAAAACCGGAGGTTGTCGGCATGCTCAAGAAAAATTTCTCACCGATGATTGCGGGTATTGCACTTCTGGCTCTGGGTGCAGGCAGCCCTGCCTGGGCGACGGACGGTGCCGCCTTATTCAAAAAGTCCTGCCTCGCCTGCCATGGCGCGGATGCCAACACCCCGATCCAACCCATCTATCCAAGGCTGGCGGGGCAAAACGAGGAGTATTTGATCAATCAACTGAGGGACATCAAGAGCGGCGCCCGCAAAGGCGGCATGAGCATGCTGATGATGGGCATAATGGCCCCGATAACCGATGAGCAGATTGTCGCCTTGGCCAAATGGATTACGGCGCAATAAGGGATGTTTCAGCGGCGGCCTCAGCCCGCCATGCCCGCAGGCGGCCATGTAAGATATAAGCTGCCATGAAAACCAAAAAACCCCGTCAGCCTGGCTGCGGGGTTTTTTGTTCGGTGCCTCAGCCCAGCTTTTCCTCCAGCATTCCGGCCACAATCTCACGCAACCGCTCATCGACGCCAATCCCCTGCCAGCCGGCGCCATCACTTTTGAACGCCATGGCCAGAGGCAATCCCTGGACATTATGGATAACCAGCGCCTCGGTCTCACCGTCATCCACCTGTCTCACAATTTCCCGCCCATAGTGGTCCTGATAGTCCACCTCTCCTTTCTGGTCCCACTGGGCGCTTTGCGTCTCGTCCAGGGTGACGCCGGCCAGCGGCCGTCCACGCATTGTGTCGATAAAGGCGTTCAGCTCATCCAGGGTTTTTTGGCGTTCGGCCTCTTCTTCGGGGGGGATAAAGTCGGGATCTAAAAACTTCAGTTTATATTCCGCCATAGTATTCAAGACTCCGAAATAATCTGGAAACGGGACTTTACACCCTTTGCGGGGGATAAGGAAATTTGGATATCTTAAGCACTTTATATGGATGAATTATTATGTTATATCCTATCTGCTAACAGCGTAGGCATCATTTTTCATTACCCTATCAAACATATGGGAATCTCTAAGATGTGTAACATAAAAATACAAGCAGTGACTATGGGCTTATTACTTGGCGGCTCTGTAATGAGCGGTTACACAATGGCGGCAGACGGCGCGGCCTTATATAAAGAAAAAACCTGCATCGCCTGCCATGGCCCCGAGGGGCGGGAGCCCGTCATGAACAGTTATCCGAAGCTGGCGGGACAGAATGAACAATATCTCGTGTCGCAGATGCAGATCATAAAAAGCGGTGTGCGCAACAACAGCCACACTGCTGCGATGAAGAATATTATGCATTTGGTTTCGGCCGAGGAAATGACCACCATTGCCAAATGGCTAAGCGGGCTGAAGAAATAAAAGCCCCATGCACCTTTGACCCGGATTGGTTGCGCCTGCCGCCATGGCAGGCGCAGCAGTGACATCCACTTCGCCATGGCATCATAGCTGCAGCCGGCAGGCCCTCTCATAGAAAACCCGTACGAAACCCGGGGTGCCAATCAGGAAGGGAAGATGAGTTTATGGGGATGCCGATTAGCCCAGGGATGGAGCAATCAGACTTTATAATTGGTCGGTGAGATCACACAGCAGGGAATAATACTCTTCGCGATCCAAACCCAGAACGGTTGAGCCAAACACCTCGGCGTCCGCTGCGGTGGCAAAGTCCCCGTAATTCACAACTACCAAATGGTAAAGGATCAGGGCCGGGAGCACATCCCGGCGCTCCTTAAAGGCCTCATGCACCACGATGACATATTCATCGCAGGACTCTTCATAGCCATCCCGCCATTCGGCCTCTTCTTCAGATATCTCTTCGGGCACCAGTTCGGCGCAGGCAAACATGCCTGGCTCAAGCCGGCCTGAGTCGAATTCGATGGTAACCGGATAGCGGACACACTCCCGGTCTTCCAGGATGGTGAGCAGGGTTTCGTAATCTATTTCCGGACCGTATTTTGCCCGGATGGCACGAGCACGCTCCTCGGCGTGGTCGCCCACCGCACTCTTTACATCCTCCTCCGTGATGGTTTCTTCACGCGCCGCCCTGTCCAGCGCCTCCTGGCGCTCAAGCGGACTCAGTTCTGAAAGATCCTCCTGCCCAATCAATGCCCGGCCCCGTGTTCCAGCCTTTCGTGGTCGACATTGGGCATGCCTTTGGGCAGTTCGGGGGCCATCTCGGGCGGCAACTGGGCAAAGCCGGAGTTCCTGTCCCCTTGCTGCACGTCATGGGGATTGTGGCACTCCGTGCACACCCACCAGCGCTTTTTGCCTGCCTTGTCCCACATGCCGATCCGCTTGCCATGTATGCCATCCCGCCAATCCCGGTAGATCGGCCCGTGGCATTTGCCGCACAGCTTCTGCGGCTGGTTGAAACTGATCTCCCCTCCGAAATTGTCCACCAGGGTGGCGCGGTTTTCCGCATTGTGGCAATCCAGGCACCAGATCCCGCCCCTGCCATGCTGCAGATCCAGGGAGTTGGGAACGATGTCCTTGTGCATTTTCAGCAGCCGCGGCTTTTTGCTCTCCGGCACCGGGACATATTGGCCATTGTGGCAGGCCTCGGTGCAGATGGTATAGAGCTTGTTCCTGTCGATATAGGGGATGCGCGGTCTTACCACGGCCTCTCCACGGGAGTAGTCCGCCTCGATAGGCATATCCCCCATGGGAATGGTGCCGTCAAAGGGATCGCCCCACCAGAGAACGCCCTCGCTGGTGGATGAGCATTTTACATTGGGCCAGCCCGGTTCGATGTCCCGTCTGGTGACCGGAGATCCTTCCTGCCTGCTCTCATAGCATTCTATAACCTTTCTGGTGTCCGTGTTATCCGCATAAACCGCTCCCGCGGACATTATCAAAAAGACCGCAGTAGAGAAAACCACGCTGGCATATCTGATTGTTTTCATCTTATCTTGTCTCTCTGTAAAGGGCTTGGACAGGAAAACCGGGTCTTCCGGCCGCGCCTTTCAGGCATTTGAGTCTGGCTTGCTTTTTCCTTCCACGGCAAACGGATTACTGGCCCGATCGACCATACTTCACTTCACCCAGGATCACGCCGACGGCGCCTTTCATAAGCAGGGTGAGCACGATGAATCCCAGCGCCCAGTTGCCGGCGGTGATAAATATTTCAAGTGTGGTCGGATAGTATTCGCTCAGCTCACCGATGGGGCTTGGGCTGAAGCCGGGGAGGAGCAGGCCCATTCCCTTATCGATCCAGATGCCCAAAAAGAGCATGGCGCAGATGTAGGGCAGCACCTTGAGGTTTCGCCTCACCTTGGGGATCAACAGCAATATGAACGAGGCCACCATCATGGTAATGCCGGTCCAGAACCAGGGCACCAGCTTGTGCAGGCCGTGCTTGCCCAGTACCAGATATTTCAACCCGTCCGCATGCTCAGTGCTCGCATAGAATTCGGTGACGATCTCCGAGAAGATGAGAAACAACGCAATCCCGAGGCACCATACGACAATCTGGGAGAGGATATCGAAAACCGAATCCGGGATCGCCAGCTTGGTGTTGTCCCGTATGATGAGGAAGGCGATGATAATCAGAGCGGGCCCCGCGGCGAATGCCGTGGTGATGAACTTGATGGGCATTACGGCGTGGTGCCACATCGGGCGTGAGGGCATGGTATTGACCAAAAAGGCGGTAACGGTGTGGATGCTCAGGGCCCATACGCAGGCCACATAGATCAGGGGCAGATAAAAGGCCTTGTTTATCGGCCGGCCTGAATACTTCTTGTAGAGATAGTAAACACCGCAGACCAGATTGAGGATCAAATAGCCGGTCAGAACCAGCACGTCCCAGGTCAGCATGGAGTGCGGCCAGTTGTAGATGCCGATCACCGGGATGATGTGCCACAGCCGGTCGGGCCGCCCCATGTGGGCCATAACGAACAGCAGGCACATCACAACCGCCGCGATAGCCAGCATTTCACCCAGCACCGCAATCTTATGCAGATCCTCATGCTTATAGATGTAGGCGGGAAACACGACCGTCACGGCCGCTGCCGCCACACCCACGAGAAAAACAAAGTTGGAAAGATACAACCCCCAGCTGGTCTGGTCCGTCAGCCCGGTTATGATCATGCCCTCGGTAAGCTGGAAGTAATTGCCATAGGCCCACAGCACGACGAAGATGCTCAGGAATCCGAGCCAGGCGTAGTACTTTGCTCCCCCTTTCAACGCATAGGAGAAGAAGTCAATTGGAAATCTTGTCTTTGTTTGCATGACGTTCGCCCCTAGTCGATGAAATAAAAGAATTTCGGATAGGTGTTGAGATCCGCCTTCAGACGGAAAACCCGCTTCCTCGCCAGAATCCTCCTGACCTCGCTTTCAGGATCCAGGAGATTGCCGAATTTCCTCGCGCCTACGGGGCAGACCTCGACGCAGGCCGTATATCTTCCCCTTCTCGATCTCTGGATGCAGAAGGTGCACTTCTCGGCCACACCTTTCATGCGCGGCCTGTTGCCGAGATAATGGGTCTTGGGGTTCATCTCCTCTTTCGGGAGATTGGGCTCGCCCCAGTTGAAACGGCGCGCCCAGTAGGGGCAGGCGCCAATACACATCCGACAGCCGATGCACCAGTTGTAATCGATGACCACGATGCCATCGGGGTCCCTGTAGGTCGTCCTTACCGGGCATACCTTGACGCAGGGGGGCTTCTCGCACTGCATGCAGGCAATGGGAAAATAGAAGGCGTCCTTCTCCGGGACCTTTTTGGGCTGGTAGTAATGCTGGCCTTCCAGCACGACGCCCGCCGGCTTGTAGGCATTGCCGCCAACCTGGACGCCGTGATCAAAGCCGGCCTCCGCGGGATAGCCTTTATCCATGTCCTCCAGGGAGAACTGCCCCTTCTCCATCCTTATCACCCGGATCCACTCGATCTCGGTATTGGTGCGGGATTGGTTGTTCTCCTTTACGCATGCCTTGACGCAGCGTCTGCAACCGATGCATTTTTGAATATTCAGCGCATAACCGAAGAGGACGCCGTCTATGGCCGGCGCATCGTCCACCGTGACCTTCTTCCCGTATTGGGCCGAGTAGCGCTTTTCCAGGCGTTCGATGGCCTCTTTTTTCTCCTGATCCGTCATCAGCCGGTAGTTGCCCTGAAACCATTCAGCCCAGGTGGCTTGTGAATCGGGATTATCCGTATTGGCCATCAACGTCGCCGAACCCGCCAATGCGGCCGCGCCGGCATAGCCTGCCTTCCTCAAGAAATCCCGGCGGGTGGTACCGGTATTTTTCCCGTCTTTATCTTTGGGTTTAGACACGGCTAACCTCTCTAATCGATTGCAGAAAAGTAATCTGAACTCTTCAAGGGTGATTTATCAATCGCGCCACGCTTGACACGAACCTCCGTCATGCATGCTTGCGGAGGCCATATCACTCTGTATTACCTGAACTGGTATTACCTGACTGATGTGTTGGTGTGCTCGAAACAGCCCGAGCCTCTTGTGCCTAATTACGGAACACCGCAACCATCGATGGCGCTATCAAGTCATGTTTCAGTCTTGTTTTTTTCGTAGTCGTCTATGAACATCTGCACCATGCTTTCTTTTTCTTCTTTTGACATCAGCACATATTCCCTTTGTGCCAGTATTGCATCGCCCGGCTCGACATCGTTTTTGTATGCCGCCTGCAGATCGACATCGGGCATCATTGAATCAGCGAATTTCACCGTGGCCCCGGCGGTTGTCAATGCCGCGCCGCCAAGCGCAAGTTTCTTGAAAAAACCACGGCGGGAAGCCATTTTGCTTTCTTCCTCTTTTTTATCGGCAGGTTTTTTTTCAGTCGCCATATGTCGCCACCTCAAGCTGTTGCGCCACGCTGGAATAAGGTTTGCGGAGAAACGCGGAAGCCACATGCTGGAACTGCTGTGAAGCCGCATTCGCCACACCTTCATGCTCCGTTGGGGGCTGGAATAATGGCTGCAATATCGCAAATACTGCTTTACGGGTCAAGAAAAGTTTGCTTCCGCCCTGGCCCTGTAAATCTTCATCCCACTGTTATCACCGGCCCGTTGATTAACCCTATTTATACCGCGGTTAAATGCTGATGATCTGACAGCGATCCTTCTTGCACGAATTCGATAAGCAAAGTCATTAAGCGGCTATAACACTGGGAAACCTTATCCTTTGGCTGTTGCTGATGTTTGAGGCTGATGCCCTTTTGAACATGTGGTTGGGGTTAGTATGAACAGGGATTGCGGGGGTATTGATGTCCGCCGCCGTTTCTTTGCCTGCCCGGGGCGCAAGAGATTCAAGGGCGTTTCGTGGCTGCTCTGTGAAAGCCGGGGCAAAGACCAGGTTGTGGCTGTTACAGCAGGTCTGCAAGGGCCTGGAGAAAGGCCTGGTTTTCTTCCGGCCGGCCGACGGTGATCCGGAGGCAGTCCGCCAGCAGGGGATGAGCGCCGTGCAGGTTTTTCACCAGCACGCCGGCGGATTTCAAGGCGGCGTGAATTCCGTCCGCCCGTGCCGCTGGCATGCGCGCCAGGATGAAGTTGGCCTCGCTGGGAAAGGCCCTGACGCCGGGCATGCCTTCCAGCGCTTCGAACAGCCTGGCGCGCTCCTGGCGGATGAGGCGCGTCTGCCTGTTGAACACGTCCTCATGCCGCAGCGCGAACTCGGCGCTGACCTGGGTCAGGACATTGATGTTGTACGGCAGGCGGGTCTTGTCGATCTCGGCCAGCCAGGGGCCGGGGCCGGCCAACAGCCCCAGGCGCAATCCCGCAAGCCCCATCTTGGAGAGGGTGCGCATCACCAGCAGGTTGGGATAACACCCGACCTCGCTCATGAAGCTGCTATCCGTGAAGGGCGCATAGGCCTCATCCACCACCACCAGGCCCGGGGCCGCCTCGATGATCCGGCGCACATCGGCCTCGGCAAAGAGGTTGCCGGTGGGATTGTTGGGCCAGGCCAGATAGACCACCGCCGGCTGATGCCGGTCGATGGCCTCGAGCACCGCCGGCACATCCAGGCTGAAATCGTCTGCTTTCAGCGGCACCCCCTGGTATGCCATTCCGGCAAAGGTGGCGATCATGCGGTACATCACGAAGCCGGGGTCCACGGACAACACCGTCCGGTCCGGCCCGGTGAGGGTCAGGGCCAGCATCATGATCAGCTCATCCGAGCCGTTGCCCAACAGCAATCCGGCCCCGGCGGGGATATCCATGGCCTTCGTGAGCCGCTGCTTCAGGGCCCTGGCCTGGGGGTCGGGATAGCGGTTCACGTCGACGCCGTCCAGCAGCTCCAGCCACTGCCGGCGCAGATCCTCCGGCCAGGTGTAGGGATTCTCCATGGCGTCCAGCTTGATCAGGCCGCCGGCGTCCGGCACCTGGTAGGCGCAAAGGCCCTGAATCTCGGGACGCACCCAGCGGCCTATCAGATCATTCATTGGCCGTTGCTTCATGGCGCTACTCTTCTTTGCCCCGGTACTCGGCGGAGCGGGCATGGGCCGTCAGGCCCTCGCCCCGGGCCAGCACCGAGGCGGTATCCGCCAGCCGGGCCGCGCCGGCCGCCGAGGCCATGATCAGGCTGGAGCGCTTCTGGAAGTCGTAGACCCCCAGCGGCGAGGAAAAGCGGGCCGTGCCCGAGGTGGGCAGCACATGGTTGGGGCCGGCGCAGTAGTCGCCCAGGGCCTCGGCGGTATGGCGCCCCATGAAGATGGCCCCGGCGTGGCGGATATTTTTCACCAGCGCCCCGGGATCGGCCACGGAGAGCTCCAGGTGCTCCGGCGCGATCCTGTTGACCACCTCCGCCGCTTCGTCCAGGTCCCTTACCCGGATCAGGGCGCCGCGCTCGCGCAGGGCGGTTTCAATGATCTCCCTGCGTTCCATCTCCGGGAGCAGGCGGTGGATGCTGGCTTTGACCCGGGCGATGAAATCGGCATCGGGGCAGATCAGGATGGATTGGGCGTCCTCGTCATGTTCGGCCTGGGAAAACAGGTCCATGGCGATCCAGTCCGGGTCGGTCCGGCCGTCGCAGACCACCAGGATCTCGGACGGCCCGGCGATCATGTCGATGCCGACCCGGCCGAACACCGCCCGCTTGGCCGTGGCCACGTAGATGTTTCCGGGCCCCACGATCTTGTCCACGGCGGGCACGGTCCCGGTGCCGTAGGCCAGGGCGGCCACCGCCTGGGCGCCGCCGATGGCGAACACCCGGTCCACGCCGGAGACATGGGCCGCCGCCAGCACCAGTTCGTTGACCTCGCCGCCGGGGGTGGGCGCCACCATGATGATCTCTCCCACGCCGGCCACCTTGGCGGGGATGGCGTTCATCAGCACCGAGGAGGGATAGGCCGCCTTGCCGCCGGGCACGTAGAGGCCGGCCCGGTCCAGGGGGGTCACCTGCTGGCCCAGCAGGGTGCCGTCGTCCTCGGTATAGGACCAGGACTCCATCTTCTGGCGGCCGGCATAGGCGCGGATGCGCCGGGCCGCCTGCTCCAGGGCGGTGCGCCAGGCCTCCGGGATGGCGTCCCAGGCCTGCTCCAGGCGCGCGGCGGGAATCTCCAGGGAGGCCGCGTCCGCCGGCTCCCAGCGGTCGAACCGGCGGGTGTATTCCAGCAGGGCGGCATCCCCCCGGTCGCGGATGTCCGCGATGATCTCATCCACCGTCCGGTTGACCTGCCGGTCAGACACCGACTCCCAGGCCAGCAGGGTCTCGAGCTTGCGGTCGAAATCCGCATCCGTGGTGCTCAGTTCCCGGATCTCAGTCATTGTCTCTACCCCCGGCCCCGGTGACCGCCCCCTGCAGGGCCGCCAGCAGGGCCTTGATGCTGCGGTGTTTCATTTTCCAGGAGGCCTTGTTGATCACCAGACGGGAGCTGATGTCGCAAACAGGCTCCAGCGGTACGAGGCCGTTGGCCTTCAGGGTGTTGCCGGTGTCCACCAGGTCCACGATCAGGTCCGACAGCCCCACCAGCGGGGCCAGCTCCATGGAGCCGTAGAGCTTGATGATCTCCACCTGCCTGCCCTGGGCGGCGAAATGGCGCCGGGCGCTGTTCACATACTTGGTGGCGACGCGCAGGCGGCCTTTTCCCGGCCGCCCGCCCTTCGGCCCGGCCACCACCAGGCGGCATTTGGCAATGCGGAGGTCCAGCGGCTCATAGAGGCCTTCGCCGCCATGCTCCAGCAAGACGTCCTTGCCCGCCACCCCCAGGTCGGCGGCGCCGTATTGCACATAGGTGGGCACGTCCGAGGCGCGGATGATGACCAGCTTCACCTGGGGCCGGTTGGTGTCCAGGATGAGCTTGCGGCTGGTCTCCGGGTCGTCCGCCGGCTCGATGCCCGCATGGCTGAGCAGCGGCAGGGTCTCCTTGAAGATGCGGCCCTTGGACAGGGCGATGGTGACGCAGTCGTCGAATTCCAATGTTCCGATCCTAGTCAGGCATGCGCCTGATCTGCGCGCCGAGGCCGGCCAGCTTCTCTTCAATGCAGTCGTAGCCCCGGTCGATATGGTAGATGCGGTCCACCACCGTGTCACCCCTGGCCACCAGGCCCGACAGCACCAGGCTGGCCGAGGCCCGCAGGTCGGTGGCCATTACCGGCGCGGCCGTCAGGTAATCGACGCCGGTGCAGATGGCGGTATTGCCCTCGAGCCGGATATTGGCCCCCATGCGCTGCATTTCCTGCACATGCATGAAGCGGTTTTCAAACACGTTCTCGGTAATGGTGCCGACCCCTTCCGCCACGGCGTTAAGCGCCGTGAACTGGGCCTGCATGTCCGTCGGGAAGGCGGGGTAGGGGGCCGTATGCACGTCCACCGCGACAGGCCGCCTGCCCTGCATGTCCAGCTTGATCCAGTCATCGCCCAGCTCGATGACGGCGCCGGCGGCCCGGAGCTTTTGGAGCACGACGTCCACCAGGTGCGGCCTGGTGTCGCGCACTTTTACGCTGCCGCCGGTGATGGCCGCCGCCACCAGGAAGGTGCCGGTTTCGATGCGGTCCGGCAACACATCGTAGCTGGTGCCGCTGAGCCGGTCCACGCCTTCGATCCGGATGCTGTCCGTGCCGGCGCCGCTGATTTTGGCCCCCATCCGGTTCAGGCAGTTGGCCAGGTCCACCACCTCGGGCTCGCGGGCGGCGTTTTCGATAACCGTCTCGCCATCCGCCAGGGTGGCGGCCATCATGAGGTTTTCCGTTCCCGTGACCGTTACCAGGTCCATCACCAGCCGGGCCCCCTTCAGGCGGTCGGCCCTGGCGCGGATATAGCCGCCCTCCACCCGGATGTCGGCGCCCATGGCCCGCAATCCATCGATATGCAGGTTGACCGGCCGCGAGCCGATGGCGCAGCCCCCCGGCAGGGAGACGTCCGCCCTGCCAAAGCGGGTCAGCAGCGGTCCCAGCACCAGGATGGAGGCGCGCATGGTCTTCACCAGCTCGTAAGGCGCATAAAAGTCCTTGATGGTGCCGGCATCCACCTCGATGCGCATGCGTTCGTCCACCACCAGCTGAACGCCCATGCGTCCGAGCAGCTCCATGGTGGTGGTAATGTCATGCAGGTGGGGTACGTTGCCGACCGTCACCGGGCCATCCGCCAGGAGGGTTGCCGCCAGGATTGGCAGTGCGGCATTCTTGGCTCCGGCAATACGTACTTCACCGGCCAGGGGAACACCACCGTGTATGATCAATTTATCCATAGAAATGCCGTCAGTGCGGGCGCCCGGCCTTTCAACAGGCGGCGGGGCAAAGTGTAAAACAAAACCGGAAACCGCAAGCGCGGCCCATCAACCCTCCGCCAGCGGCAGGAGCCCGGCCAGGTTGCTGACCTGCGCAATCTCCAGCAGGGATTCGGGGACGTTGCGGAAACAGATGTCCTGGCCGCAGGACCTGCGCTCGCCCAGCCACTCCAGCATCAGCGCCAGGCCGGCGCTGTCGGTGCGGGTCACCCCGGCCAGGTCGATGATCAGCCGGCCCTGGCCGTTCAGCAGCCCCCGCCCCTGCCGCAGCAGGTCCTGAACGGTGGCGAATCCCAGCTCACCGCTGATATACAGGTTGTTGTCGTCACCACGGCGGATAGTGGCGCTCATTTGGCTCCCTGTTCGTTCTTTTTCTTCAGCCTGGCGATGAGGCTGTCCAGCCCCTTCCGGCGGATCTGGTTGGAAAAGCTGCTGCGGTAGTTGGATACCAGGCTGATGCCGTCGATGATTACGTCGAAGACCTTCCAGTGTTCTCCGTTCAGGTAGAGGCGATAGTTGATGGGAATCGGCGGCGCCCCCTCCTCCCGGACCTCCGTATTCACGGTAACCGCCTTGGCGTCCTCGTACTCGTGCATGGGCAGGTACTTGATGGTCTGCCCCGAATAGTTCAGCAGGGCGACGGCGTAGGTGCGCACCAGGAGTTCGCGAAACTGGTCGGTGAAGGCCTTCCTCTGGGTGTCCGTGGCCTTGCGCCAGTATTTTCCCAGCACCAGGCGCGACATGCGCACGAAGTCGAAATGGGGCAGCACGATGTCCTCTACCAGGGCATAGATCTTCGAGGGCGTTTCGTTCAGCTCGGCTTTTTTGTCCGTTACCTTGGCCAGCACCCGGTCCGAGGTCTCCTGCACCAGCGCCAGCGGGCTCTGGATGGCCCAGACCGGCTGCGCGCCGAGCGCCAGCAGCAATACCATAAGGCGGCACAGGGAGTTATTCATCACCGCCTTCCTCCGCCTTGCTGAACAGGAACTGGCCGATGATCTCCTCCAATACCAGCGCGGACTGGGTAAGCGAAATATGGCTGCCCTCCTTGAGGAATTCCTCGCTGCCCCCCGGATCCAGGCCGATATACTGCTCGCCCAGCAGGCCCGAGGTGTATATCTTGGCGAAGGTGTCCTCCGGGATGGTGTTGCGGTTGCTGTCGATCAGCATGGTGACGACCGCCTCGTAGGTCGTATCGTCGAAGGTGATAGCGGTAACCCGGCCGATACGCACCCCCGCCATCGCGACCGGCGAGCGCACCTTGAGTCCGCCGATGTTATCGAATCGTGCGGTGACGTGATATCCATCCCCCTCGCTGATGGCGCTCAGGTTACTGACCTGCATCGCCAGAAAGAACAGGGCCACGAAACCGGCGGCCATGAAGGCCCCCACCAGAATTTCCATGGTTCTCGTCTGTACCATCGCTTAATCCCCAAACATCAGTGCCGTCAATACGAAATCCAGCCCGAGCACCGCCAGTGCCGAGTGCACCACGGTCCTGGTCGTCGCCCGGCTCACCCCTTCCGAGGTCGGCGTGGCGTCATAGCCCTGAAACAAGGCTATCCAGGTGCAGACAAACCCGAACACCAGGGACTTGATGACGCCGTTATAGATATCCTCATGCAGATCGATCTTGGCCTGCATTTGCGACCAATACGCGCCCTCGTCCACGCCCAGCAGCCCGATGCCGACGAAGTGGCCGCCCAGCACGCCCACCATGCTGAAAATGGCCGCCAGCAGCGGCATGGAAATCAGGCCCGCCAGGAACCTGGGCGTCAATACCCGCTTGACCGGGTCCACCGCCATCATTTCCAGGCCGGACAACTGCTCGGTGGCCTTCATCAGGCCGATCTCGGCGGTCAGGGCGGAACCCGCCCGCCCCGCAAACAACAGCGCCGTCACCACCGGCCCAAGCTCTCTCACCAGGGCTGCGGCCACCATGATGCCCAGGCTGTCCTCGGCCCCGAACTGGGACAGGGTGTAATGCCCCTGCAGGGCCAGCACCATGCCGACGAACAGCCCCGACACCGTGATGATGAGCAGCGACAGCACCCCCACCGAATGGATTTGGATAATGAGCAGGCGCGGCCGCACGGCCAGCGGCCCCAGCCCCGCCAGGATGTGGGCCAGCAGCAGGTGCCCCCGCCCCAGGCGTTCGAAAATGCCCAGGCCTATCCGGCCGAGTTGCGCAAGGGACTCCATCAACGGCATGTCCCCGTTTTCCTGTGGGCTTCGCCCAATATATCCTCTTCCAGGGATCTTTTCGTCGGGAAATGCAGGGGAACCGGGCCATCCGCCTCGCCCCGCATGAACTGCCGCACCCAGGGGCAGTCCGAATTGAGCACTTCCTTGCTGGGGCCGCTGGCGACCACCTCGCCGTTGGCGATCACATAAGTGATATCCGCGATCTCCGCCGTCTCATGCACATCGTGGGAGACCACCATGCTGGTCAGGCTGCTGGCGCTGTTGAGCCGGCGGATGAGCTGGGCCAGCACCCCCATGGAAATGGGATCCTGGCCGGTGAAGGGCTCGTCGTACATGATCATCATGGGATCCAGGGCGATGGCCCGGGCCAGCGCAACCCGCCGGGCCATGCCGCCGGAGAGCTCCGCCGGCATCAGATCCCGGGCGCCGCGCAGCCCCACCGCCTCCAGCTTCATCAGTACCAGCTTGCGGATCATCGACTGGGGCAGCCGGGTATGCTCGCGCAAGGGATAGGCCACGTTTTCGTAGACGTTGATATCCGTCAGCAGCGCGCCGCTCTGAAACAGCATGCCCATGCGCATGCGCAATTTATAGAGATCGCGCAGGGCCAGGCGGTGGACATCCTGGCCGTCCACATGGATGGTGCCGGCCTGGGGCCGCAACTGCCCCCCGATCAGCTTCAGCAAGGTGGTCTTGCCCGTGCCGCTGGGCCCCATGATGGCCGTAATCGACCCCCGGGGAATATCGATGTCCACGCCGTCGAAGATGGGCCGGTCGCCGCGAAAAAAACGCAGGCCGCGGATTTTGACCAGGGGTTCATTGCTGTTGGCGGAATGGGGCATGGCTCTTATTGTTTCGGTCCCTGTCTTGCAGTCATCCACGGGTTTTGAGGGGGTGCACGCAAAAAATCTCCGGCCATTAAAACGCCGCATTTTCACCCCTTATAATTGACAGCGTCAAGCCGCCTTGGACAATCCCGCATGGGTCTGAAAGAATAATTATTTTTCCCATGACCAGATTGAGCGGGCCCTCCTTGTTTCCATGCTACTGAATTTAAGCGCTATTGTCGTTGGTTTCGCGGTTCTTGTCTGGGGCGCCGACCGCTTTGTCATCGGCGCGGCGGCCATTGCCCGCAACCTGGGGCTCTCCCCCATGCTGATCGGCCTGACCATTGTGGGCTTCGGCACCTCGGCCCCGGAGATCCTCGTTTCCACCGTGGCCTCCTTTCAAGGCAATGCGGGACTGGCCATCGGCAATGCGCTGGGCTCGAACATCGCCAATATCGGCCTGATCCTGGGCGTTACCGCCCTGATCACGCCGCTCAGCGTGCACTCCGATACCCTGCGGCGCGAATACCCCATCCTGCTGGCCATCTGTCTGGGGGTGCTGGTGCTCATGCTGGATGGCAGGCTGGGGCGGCTGGACGGCCTCATCCTGCTGGCCGGCCTGGTGCTGGTGATGTACGGCATGGTGCGCATCGGCCTGCGCAGCCGGGCGGGCAGCGACCCCATGGAAATGGAGTTCGAGGCGGAGATCCCCGAGACCATGAGTACCCCGGCGGCCGCGTTCTGGTTTCTGACCGGCCTTGTCCTGCTGCTCATCAGCTCCCGCATCCTGGTGTGGGGCGCCGTGAATATCGCAACCTCCTTCGGCATCAGCGATCTGGTCATCGGTCTCACCATTATCGCCCTCGGCACCAGCCTGCCGGAACTGGCCGCATCCATCACCAGCGCACTGAAAAACGAACACGACATCGCCATCGGCAATGTCATTGGTTCCAATATGTATAATCTGCTGGCCGTGCTCGCAGTGCCGGGCATCATCATGCCCGGTGCCTTTGCCCCGGAGGCGCTGAGCCGGGACCTGCCGGTCATGATCGGCCTGACGCTGGCGGTATTCATTATGGGTTATGGCTTTGGTGGAGCAGGGCGGATCAACCGCCTGGAGGGGATGTTCCTGGTCCTGTGCTTCATCGGCTACCAAGGCCTGCTGTTTCTCGATGCCGATGAGGCCGGCGGGCCCGTTGACCGGGCCGTGATGACAACCCCGGATGACAAAACAGCATGACCAAAGCAGCACGGCTCTCCCCTGAGCAAACCAGCAAACTGCAGGCCCTGGGCCTGGCCGTCATCAAGACCGAGGCCCGGGCGGTGGAGGCCCTGGCCCGGCGCATAAACAGCGATTTCGCCCGCGCCTGCGCCTACATGCTGGAGTGCGAAGGCCGCATCATCGTCACCGGCATGGGCAAATCGGGCCATATCGGCGGCAAGATCGCCGCCACCCTGGCCAGCACCGGCAGCCCGGCCTTTTTCGTCCACCCCGGCGAGGCCAGTCATGGCGACCTGGGCATGATCACCACCAGGGACGTGGTGCTCATTCTGTCGAACTCCGGGGAAACCGAAGAACTGCTGACCATCCTGCCCCTGATCAAGCGCCTCGGCGCACCCCTCATCGCCATGACCGGCAGACCGGACTCCAACCTGGCCCGCGAGGCCGATGTCCACATCGACGTCAGCGTCGAGCAGGAGGCCTGCCCGCTGAACCTGGCCCCCACCTCCAGCACCACCGCCACCCTCGCCATGGGCGACGCCATGGCCATCGCCCTGCTGGAGGCGCGCGGCTTCACCGAAGAGGATTTCGCCCGCTCCCACCCCGGTGGCACCCTGGGCCGGCGCCTGCTGCTGCATATCGGTGATATCATGCACACCGGCGCCGCCATCCCCCGGGTCAACGTGAAGGCCGCGCTTCCGCAGGCCCTGATAGAGATGACCAACAAGGGCCTGGGCATGACCGCCGCCATCGACGACCAGGGCCGGCTGGCGGGCATCTTCACCGATGGCGATCTGCGGCGCACCCTGGACAGGGGCCTGGACATCCGCCAATGCAAACTGGCCGACGTCATGACCACCGGCTGCACCACGGCCCGCCCAAACCAGCTGGCCGCCGAAGCGCTGCAGATCATGGAGGAAAAAAAGATCAACGCCCTGCTGGTGCTGGACGAGGAGCAGCGGTTGATCGGCGCGCTCAATATGCACGACCTGCTGCGGGCAGGCGTAGTATAAGCCAGGCAGGAAGGTTCCCGGTTTACAGTCGACGGTTCCGAATCTTTTGAAATCGATTGTGTGCAACCCGCCTCGCTGCAAACCGTAAACCGAAAACCGGAAACCCCAGTCAATGCAAGACATCCTGATAAAAGCCGCCCGCATCCGTCTCGTCATCTTCGATGTGGACGGCGTGTTGACCGACGGCAGCCTGTACCTGGGCAACAATGGCGAAGAACTCAAGGCATTCAACATCAAGGACGGCCTGGGCATGAAAATGCTTTTGAACTCCGGTGTCGAGATCGGCATCATCACCGCCCGCAGCTCCGCCCTCGTGAGCCGGCGCATGGAGAGCCTCGGCATAACCCATGTCTACCAGGGCCGGCAGGAAAAGCTCCCGGCCTACGAGGAACTGATGCAAAAACTGGGGCTGGACGATGCGCAGGCCGCCTATGTCGGCGACGACCTCATCGACCTGCCCCTGATGCGCCGAACCGGCCTGGCCGTGGCGGTTGGGGACGCCCATGCCCTGGTCAGGCAGCATGCCCACTGGCAAACCCCGTCCCCGGGCGGCCGGGGCGCGGCGCGGGAGGTCTGCGAACTCATCATGAAGGCCCAGGGCACCCTGGACAAGGCCTTCCAGGCCTATCTGGCGCCCTAGGCCCCATACGCTGAAACCTCTTGCTGTGGATAATAAAAATCTCATGGTAGGCGCCCTGTTCGTCCTGCTTGCCGGCGGCAGTTGGTGGTTGCTTCAAAGCAGTGACGAGGGCGGTTCCGGGGGAGGTCCGGACGGACATACGCCGGATTATTACGTGGATGACTTTACGGTCACCACCATGGGCCCGGACGGCAAGCCGAAACAGAAGCTGACGGCGGAGCGCATGTTGCATTATCCTGACGACGACAGCACGGAACTCACCCGTCCCCACCTGGTCCTGTATGAGGCCGACACCCCGCCGTGGCGGGTCCGCTCGGAGACCGGCTGGGTCTCGGGGGACGGCAAGCTCGTGCTGCTGAACGGGGAGGTAAAGATCGACCGGGCGGCCGCCCCGGGGATCCGTCCGGTGCATATCACAACCCGGGATCTGCGCGTCAGGCCCCGGGAGAATTACGCGGAGACGGACGAAAAGGTCAAAATCCGCAGCCAGAAAAGCTGGCAGACATCCATCGGCATGCAGGCGTGGCTGACAAAACCGGTACGCATGAAATTTCTCTCGAATGTGCGAGGACATTATGAAATCAAATGACCCATTCACCCCCGGCAACCAGCGCCCCGCCGCCCTTGCCCTGCTGTTGGCGCTGCTCCTGTGCGCGGGCCATGCCCTGGCCCTTTCCACCGACAAGGATCAGCCCATCGAGGTGGAGGCGGATGGCATGGAAATCGACGAAAGCAAAGGCGTCACCATCTACTATGGCAACGTTGAAATGCAGCAGGGCAGCATCCGCCTGAAGGCGGACAAGGTCACCATCTACCAGAACGACGACGAAAGCGACCGGCTGGAGGCGGAAGGCAATCCGGTGCGCTTCCGCCAGCGCCCGGACGGCAAGCAGGAAGACGTCAGGGGCACCGCCAGGCGAGTCAAATACCACATCAACAGCGAACTCCTCTACCTGATCGGCAATGCCAAGCTCTTTCCCGGCGACGGCCACAAGCTCGAAAGCGAGCGCATCACCTATGACCGGGTCAGGGCGGTGATGAAGGCCGGGGCGGCGGTGGCAAAGAGCGGGAAAAAGACAAGGACCAAGACACGGGTGAGAACCACCATCGCCCCCCGCAAGAAAAAAGACGCCGGGAAATGACCGTACTCGAGGCCCATGGCCTGATCAAACATTACCGCAAGCGGCGGGTCGTCAACGGGGTGTCGCTGAAGGTCTCCAGCGGCAAGGTGGTGGGCCTGCTGGGTCCCAACGGGGCCGGCAAGACCACCTGCTTCTACATGATCGTGGGCCTGGTTCCGGTGGAGGAGGGCAGCATTTTCCTCAACCGCCACGACATCACCCTTTTGCCCATGCACGCCCGCGCCCGTCTCGGGCTGGGTTATCTGGCCCAGGAACCGTCCATATTCCGCAAGCTCAGCACCCGGGACAACATCCTCGCCATCCTGGAAACCCGCGGGGAGCTCTCCCGCAGCCAGCAGCAGAGGATTTGCGCCAACCTGCTCCACGAGCTGAACATCGGCCACCTGCAGGACAGCCTTGCCATGAGCCTTTCGGGGGGGGAGCGGCGCCGGCTGGAAATCGCCCGCACCCTGGCTATGGAGCCGCGCTTCATCCTGCTGGACGAGCCTTTCGCCGGGGTGGATCCGATTTCCGTGGTGGACATCCAGAAGATCATCCGGCATCTGGCGGAAAAAGGCATCGGCATCCTGATCACCGACCACAATGTGCGGGAGACCCTCGGTATTTGTGACTCGGCCTGCATCATCAACGAGGGCTCCGTGCTGGCGGAAGGGAAACCGGAACAACTCCTTGCCCATAACGAGGTCCGCGCCGTCTACCTTGGCGAAGATTTCAGCATGTAGGAATGACTGTCCCAGGGTGGCGGTTTTTTGCGCTAGAATGACCCATAGGGAACCGACACAAAAGATGCACCGACTCCGCCACGCCAATCCCGTATGAAGCAATCACTCCAGCTTCGCCTCGGACAGTACCTCACCATGACGCCGCAACTGCAGCAGGCCATAAGGTTGCTGCAACTGTCCACCCTGGATCTCAAGCAGGAGATCCAGGACGCCCTCGATTCCAACCTCATGCTGGAGACCGAGGAGGAAGGCGCCGCCCGGGAGTCCCTCAACGGTGCCGACCGGCCCGATGCCACCGGCGAGGCGACCGGCAACGACGCTGATAACGAGCGGGAAATAGACGCCGAGGCCAGCGGTATCCCGGACGACCTGCCGGTGGACACCGCCTGGGACGACATCTACGACAGCCTGACCCCGCCGCTCTCCGGCGCCCAGCGGGAAAGCAGCGGCGACAATGACTTTCTGCTGCAGCGGGGGAGCTCCCCGACCCTGCACGATCACCTGGCCTGGCAGATGAACCTCACCGTCTTCAGCGACCGCGATCTGGCCATCGCCACCGCCATCATCGACGCGGTGAACGAGGACGGCTACCTCAGCAGCAGCCTGGAGGACATCCATGCCGGCCTGGAAGACGACGACATCGACCTCTCGGAAGTGGAGGCGGTGCTGCATCAGGTTCAAAGCTTCGATCCCGCCGGCGTCGCCGCCAGGGACCCCCGGGAATGCCTGCTCATCCAGCTGCGCCAGATGCCGGCGGGAACCCCCTTCCTGAAAGAGGCGACCCTCCTGGTGAAAGACCATTTCGACCTTCTGGCGCACCAGGACCGGAATCAGATAAAGCAGGCCCTGAAGCTGTCCGACGAAGAGATATCCAGCGTCAACCGGCTGATCCGCTCGCTCCACCCCCATCCCGGCACCCTGATCGCGGAGGCGCACCCCCAATACGTGGTGCCCGACGTGTTCGTATTCAAGAAAAACGGCCACTGGCATGTAGAGCTGAACCCGGAGGCCACGCCGCGCCTGCGGGTGAACGCGGATTACGCCCGGCTGATCCGGCGTGCGGATACCAGCGAAGACAACACCTATCTGAAAAACCATCTGCAAGAGGCCCGGTGGTTCATCAAAAGCCTGCAGAGCCGCAATGACACCCTGCTCAGGGTGGCCACCAAGATCGTGGAATTCCAGCGGGCCTTCTTCGACTATGGCGAAGAGGCCATGAAGCCCCTGGTTCTCAGGGACGTGGCCGAGGCCCTGGAGATGCATGAATCGACCATTTCACGGGTCACCACCCAGAAATACATGCACACCCCCCGCGGTACCCTGGAATTCAAATACTTCTTTTCCAGCCATGTCGGTACGGCCGGAGGCGGTGAGTGCTCGGCCACTGCGATCCGCGCCCTCATCAAGAAGCTGATCGCCGCTGAAAAGCCCAACAAGCCGCTCAGCGACAACAAAATCGCATCCATACTCTCGGAGCAAGGCATCAAGGTTGCCCGGCGCACCGTTGCCAAGTACCGTGAATCGATGGCGATTCCGCCATCCAACGAACGCAAGCGCCTGGTATAGGCCTTGCGCCAACCAACAGGAGTTCAACATGCAAATCAACCTGACCGGACATCATGTCGATATCACCAACGCCCTGCGCAGCTATGTCGATACCAAATTCGAGCGCCTGGAGCGCCATTTCGATCATGTCAGCAACGTCCATGTTATCCTCAGCGTCGAAAAACTGCGTCAAAAGGCGGAGGCCACGCTGCACCTGAACGGCGCCAGCGTATTTGCCGATGCGGTGCACGAAGACATGTATGCCGCCATCGACGGCCTGGTGGACAAGCTGGACCGGCAGGTGAAAAAGCACAAAGAGAAAATGACCAATCACCGCAACAACCTGGAGCCGGCAGGCGGCTGATCCATATCCCTTTCGGCATCAGGAACCGTTGCGCAACCCGTTGACAAAAACCCATGTTTCCTCCCAACTTCATAATCCCCGCGCGGATCGACTGCTGCTACCACGCCAGCAGCAAAAAGCGCGCACTGGAACGGGTCGGCGAGCTGCTGAGCACCGCGGCCCCCGGCCTTTCCGAGGAAGACGTATTCAGCCAGCTGCTGGAGCGCGAGCGCCTGGGCAGCACCGGACTGGGATACGGCATCGCCCTGCCGCATGCCCGCATGAAGGGCATCACCCAGGCCTGCGGCGCCCTGGTCCGCCTGAAGGCCGGCATCGACTATGACGCCATCGACGGCCAGCCCGTGGACCTGGTGTTCGGCCTGCTGGTGCCCCACGAGGCCACCCAGGAGCACCTCCAGCTGCTCGCCAGGCTGGCCTCCCTGTTCAGCAACCCGGAATTCCGTGACCAGCTCCGCAAGGCGTCGGACGCGGATGAGTTCATGGCCATTATCCAGCGCGAAAGCGAGTACCAGGAAAGTGCATGAATGTGCCGGCCACCATCCGCGACCTGTTTGATATCCTGAAGAACAAACTGGCGCTGGAATGGGTGGCCGGCGAGGCCGGCGGCTGCCGCCGTCTGAAGGGCGGCCTGCCGGAGGCCCAAAGCCAGCCGCTGGCCGGGCAGCTCAACAACATCCATCCCAACCGCATTCAGGTCATCGGCCCGGCGGAGCTGGCCTACCTGGAGGATTTGGGGAAGAACTCCCACCAGGACGTCATGGACAAGCTGTTCTGGGGCCTGCCCGCCGCCGTCATATTGGCCAACAACGCGGAAGTGGATCAGGAGTTCATCGACTACGCGGAGCGCACCAACACCCCCCTGCTGCGTTCCTCACTGCCCGACAACAAGCTGCTGAGCAACCTCCAGTACTACCTTACCCGGGCGCTGGCGGACTCCATCACCCTGCATGGCGTATTCCTGGAGGTGCTGGGCATGGGCGTGCTGCTGACCGGCGACCCGGCGGTGGGCAAAAGCGAGCTGGCGCTGGAGCTCATCACCCGGGGGCACCGCCTGATTGCCGATGACGCCCCCGAATTCTCTCTCATGGCGCCGGACATCCTCACCGGCAGCTGCCCGCCACTGTTGCAGGAATTCCTGGAAGTGCGGGGCCTGGGCATCCTCAACATCCGCTCCATGTTCGGCGACAGTTGCATCAAAAGGGAAAAGTACCTGCGCCTCATCATCAACCTGAAACAACTGAGTGATGAGGAGCTGGCCCAAATGGACCGGCTGCAGGGCAGCTATTCCACCCGCGAACTGCTGGGGGTGGAGACGCCGGAGGTCACCCTGCCGGTGGCCCCCGGCCGCAACCTGGCGATCCTGGTGGAAACCGCGGTGCGCCAGCACATCCACCGCCGCTCGGGCTATGACGCAGGCGCGGACTTTATCGAGCGTCAGCGCAAAATGATCTTCGAAAACGAAGCAAAGAACAAAAACAAGCCGACCTCCCTTTCCTGAACTGAGCGCATGCCCGATGAAATTGGTCATCATCACAGGCCTGTCCGGATCCGGCAAAAGCACCACCCTGCACACCCTGGAGGACCTGGGATATTACTGTATCGACAATCTGCCGGTATTCATGCTGGAGACCTTCGGCAGGGAACTCGGCAGGGAACTCGCCCGGTCCGGCGACCAGACCTTTCCCTACAGGCTGACCGCCGTCGGCATCGACGCCCGCAACCAGTCCGGCAGTCTGCCCAGGGCCGCCGCTGCCGTCTCGGAGATGCGCAACCAGGGCATCGACTGCCAGATCCTGTTTCTGGAGGCCGAGGATGAAACCCTGCTCAAGCGCTTCAGCGAAACCCGGCGCAAGCACCCCCTGACCGATCCGGACCGCCCGCTGGCAGAGGCCATCCAGCTTGAGCGGACCCTGCTCGAACCCCTGCTGGGCAACGCCGACCTGCGCATAGACACCACCCATACCAACATCCACGAGCTGCGCGGCATCATCCATCGGCGGCTCATGGATGCGCCCTCGAAAAGGATGTCCATCCTGTTCCAGTCTTTCGGCCACAAGCATGGCGTACCCGGGGACGCGGATTTCGTTTACGATGTACGCTGTCTGCCCAATCCCCACTGGAAGGCGGAGCTGCGCAGCCTCACCGGCCGGGATCAGGCCGTCATGGATTTTCTGGGGCGGGACGGGCAGGTGCGGCGCATGCAGGATCACATCGGCCATTTTCTGGAGGCCTGGATCCCCGCATTCGAGGAGGAGGGACGCAGCTACCTCACCATCGCCATCGGATGCACCGGGGGCCGGCACCGCTCGGTATATCTGGCGGAACGGCTGGCCAGGCATTTTCAGGCACTGGGATACCAGGTGCTGACACGACACCGGGAATTGCCATGAGTATCGGTCTCTTGCTTATCACCCACAACGGCATCGGCGCCGAGCTGCTGGAAACCGCCACCGTAATGCTCGGCGCCTGCCCCCTCGAGGCGAAGGCGCTGGCCATCACCGTCGACAGCGACCCCGATCAACAATTACGCCACGCCCGCAAAATGATCGAACAACTGGATCAGGGCGACGGCGTGCTGATCCTGACCGACATGTACGGCTCCACCCCCAGCAACATCGCCTGCGCCTTGGGGCAGAACAACCGGGTGGCCGTGGTGGCGGGCCTCAACCTCCCCATGCTGGTCCGGGTGCTGAACTACCCGCAACTGGATCTGCACACCCTGGCCGAAAAGGCCGAGAGCGGCGGCCGCATCGGGATTGTGCCGTGTCCGCCCGGGGACTGACCGAACCTCAAGATGAACAGCGGATGATTGCCAGAGAAATCAACATCATCAACAAGCTGGGGCTGCACGCCCGGGCCGCCGCCAAATTCGTCACCTGCGCCAACCAGTATCTCAGCGATATCCGACTGAAATACAACGGAAAGGAGGTCAACGGCAAAAGCATCATGGGCGTCATGATGCTGGCCGCCGCCAAAGGGGCCGGTCTCACCCTGACCGCGGAGGGCGAGGATGAGGCGGAGGCGGTCTCCGCCCTGGAGGCCCTGGTGGCCGACCGTTTTGGAGAAGACGAATGACCCTGGCCTGCGCGGGCATCGGCATCGGCGTCATACGCAGCATCGCCATCGGCGAGGCCTGGCACCTGCGGCGGGGCAGGATCGAGGCCCGGCGGCGCTTCATCAGCGCCGCGGAGGTGGAGGATGAAACGGCCCGTTTCCGGCAGGCCGTGGAGGCCGCCCGGCAGGACCTGAAGGCGGTCCGCGACCATATCCCCAAATCCACCCCCACCGACATCAGCGCCTTTATCGACACCCACTTGCTCATGCTGGAGGATGCGGCCCTGGCCGAGGGGCCGCTGGAAACCATCCGGGAACAGCATTGCAGCGCCGAATGGGCCCTGCAATTGCGCTGCAACGCCCTGGTCCAGGTCTTCGACGAAATGGAGGACCCCTACCTGCGCACCCGCAAGGACGACGTGACCCATGTGGCCAACCAGATCCAGAAACACCTGCAGGCCCGGCAGGACAAGCCCGCCGGCGCCGAGGATCTGAACGGCAAAATCATCCTGGCCCAGGATCTGACCCCCGCGGACACCATTCTCATGCGCAACCAGGGCATTGCCGCCTTTGTCACGGAATTCGGCGGCCCCATGTCCCACACCGCCATCCTGGCGCGCAGCCTGGGCATCCCGGCCATCGTCGGTGCCCACCATGCCACCCAGTACCTGCAACAGGGGGAGCTGCTGATCGTCGACGCCAGGCGGGGTGTCGTGCTGGCGGACCCCGACGAGCGCATGCTGGAGCACTTCCGCAAACAACTGGCCGCCGAGCAGGCCCATACCGCAAGCCTGCAGGCCCTGGTGGACCGGCCCTCCGTTACGGCCGACGGGACGGCCATCACCCTCATGGCCAATATCGAGCTGCCGGAGGACATAAAGGCCACGGCCGGCGTCGACGCCGCCGGCGTCGGGCTCTACCGCACCGAATTCCTCTACATGAATCGCGACAGCCCGCCAAATGAAGAGGAGCACCTGGAGACCTACCGCCGGGTCATCGAAGGATTGAACGGCATCCCCATCACCATCCGCACCCTGGATCTGGGCGCGGACAAAGAGGTGGAGCGCTGCTGCCACACACCGCCGCCGGCCAGCAACCCCGCGCTGGGCCTGCGCGCCATTCGTCTCTGCCTGAAGGAGCCGGAGCTGTTCCGGCCCCAGCTGCGCGCCATCCTGCGCGCCTCGGCCTTCGGCCCGGTGCGGATCATGATCCCCATGCTCTCCAACATCCAGGAGCTGCGCACGGTCAAGTCCCTGATAGAAGAGGTCAAGGGGGAGCTGAAACGGGAGGGCCTGGCCTTCGATTCCGCCATCCCCGTGGGGGGCATGATCGAAGTGCCCGCCGCCGCCCTGGCCGCCGACAGCTTTGCCCGCCACCTGGATTTTCTCTCCATCGGCACCAATGACCTGATCCAGTACACCCTGGCCATCGACCGCATCGACGATGAAGTGAACTACCTCTACGACCCCCTCCATCCCTCCATACTGCGGCTGATCCAGCAAGTCATCCAGGCCGGGCGCGCGGCGGGGAAACCGGTCAGCATGTGCGGTGAAATGGCCGGTAACCCCCTCTATATCCCGCTCCTGCTGGGCATGGGGCTGCGGGAATTCAGCATGCGCCCGGGCTCCCTGCTGGAGGCCAAGCGCATTGTGCGTTCGAGCGATGTCGGCCGGCTCACGGAATGCGTCAAGGACCTGATGGCCCGCATCGACGAGGAAGACCCAGTACAACTACTGTCACAACTTAATTCCGCAACCCACTGAAAAAAAGGGACTCTCCCCCTCCCGCCTCCCCGCCCTGCCTGCTACACTGGGTGCTGACCGACAGGACTCCAGCGGAGACAGGCCCGCCCCATGCCCCTTCAGGCCCAGCAAAATCAAGAGGAAACACGCCTGCAGGCCCTGCAGAAGGTGCTGGACAGCGGCACCCTGCAACAGGTGGCGCGCATGCTCAATGCCCTGCGGCCCGCGGAGATCGCCCATCTGCTGGAGGCGCTGCCCCTGGCCGAGCGCGAAATCGTCTGGGGACTGGTGGAAGAGGAGGACGAAGGTGAGGTGTTGGTGCAGCTCACCGATGAGGTGCGCGCCAGCCTCGTCAGCAAGATGGACAAGGAGCAGTTGCTGGCCGCCGCCGAGGGGATGGACACGGATGACCTGGCCGATCTGCTGCAAGAGCTGCCGCTGACCATCACCTGGGAGCTCTTGAACTCCCTGGACAAGCAGCGCCGCGAACGCCTGGAGGGCGTCCTCTACTATCCCGAGGACACCGCCGGCGGCCTGATGAACACGGACACCGTGACCGTCAGGGCAGAGGTCACGCTGGACGTGGTGATGCGCTACCTGCGCCGCCTCAGGGAGAAGATTCCACCCCAGACCGACAGCCTGATCGTGGTGAACCGGGACGACAAATACCTCGGCGTGCTCTATCTCACCGACCTGCTGACCCACGAGCCCACCGACACCGTGGCCGAGGTCATGTCCCTGGATGTAAAGCCCATCCCCGCCGACTGGCCCGCCCGCAAGGTGGCCAACCGCTTCGAGCAGCACGATTTGGTGTCCGCCCCGGTGGTGGATGAGGACGGCCGGCTGCTGGGACGCATCACGGTGGACGACGTGGTGGACGTCATCCGCGAAGAAGGCGAGCACCACTTCATGGGACAGGCCGGCCTGAGCGAGGATGCCGACATGTTCGCCCCCATCGTGGTCAGCGCCAGGCGCCGCGCCCTGTGGCTGGGGGTCAACCTGGTCACCGCCTTTCTCGCCTCCTGGGTGATCGGGCTGTTCGAACAGACCATCGAAAAGGTGGTCGCCCTGGCGGTGCTCATGCCCATCGTCGCCAGCATGGGCGGCATCGCCGGCAGTCAGACTCTGACGCTGGCCATCCGCGGCCTGGCCCTGGGGCAGCTCTCAAGCAAGAATGCACGCCGGCTGATGGTGAAGGAGCTGGCGGTGAGCCTGCTCAACAGCCTGATCTGGGCCCTGGTCGTCGGAGTGGTGGCGGGCGCCTGGTTCAATAGCACGGACATCGCCCTGCTCATCGCCGCCGCCCTCACCATCAACCTGCTGTTCGCCGCCTTCACCGGCGCCGCCCTGCCCCTGCTGCTGGATCGGCTCGGCATCGACCCGGCCCTGGCCGGCGGCGTCCTGCTCACCACCGTCACCGACGTGGTCGGCTTTCTCGCCTTTCTGGGGCTTGCAACCCTGTTTCTGCTTTAACCCGCATTTCTCACCAGGCGGACCCGGTTAATTGAGAAATTTATGAAATTCAATGTAGTTAGCCTCATAAGGTGATGGCGGTTAATTTATACTCCGTCCTATTTGGTTTTTGGAACAATCTGGCTTCGCATCTTGAACGATCAGCCTTGAATCATAGCTACGGCTATGCTTCGGCGGCCGATCGTTCAACCTGCTTCGCCAGCTTGCCCCAAAAATCCAAATCCTGGTGAGAAATGCGGGTTAACCCAGCCAGCGGGCGGCCCGTTTGGCGAAGTAGGTCAGGATGCCGTCGGCCCCGGCGCGCTTGATGCTGAGCAGGGACTCCAGGGCCACCGCCTCCTCATTCAGCCAGCCGTTTTGCGCCGCCGCCATCAGCATGCTGTATTCCCCGCTGACCTGGTAGACGAAGGTGGGGGCGCCGAAGTGCTCCTTCACCCGGCGCACGATGTCCAGATAAGGCATGCCCGGCTTCACCATCACCATGTCCGCGCCCTCTTCCAGATCCAGGGCCACCTCGCGCAGGGCCTCGTCGGAATTGGCCGGGTCCATCTGGTAGGTGTATTTGTTGCCGGCGCCGAGATTGGCGGCGGAGCCCACGGCATCCCGGAAGGGGCCGTAGAAGCTGGAGGCGTACTTCGCGGAGTAGGCCAGGATCCGGGTATGGATGTGGCCGGCGGATTCCAGCGCCTCCCTGACGGCGCCGATACGCCCGTCCATCATATCCGAAGGGGCCACGATATCGGCGCCCGCCTCCGCATGAGATACCGCCTGCCTGACCAGCACTTCCACGGTTTCATCATTCAGCACATAGCCGTTTTCATCGATGAGCCCGTCCTGGCCGTGGGTCGTGAAGGGGTCCAGGGCCACGTCTGTGATGACCCCCAGTCCGGGTACGGCCTCCTTCAGCGCCCGGACGGCCCGCTGGGCCAGGCCGTCCGGGTTGTAGGCCTCCCGGGCATCCTCGGACTTTGCCGATTGGGGCGTAACCGGGAACAGGGCCACGGCGGGAATACCAAGGGCCTGCACCTCCCTGGCCTCCTCCAGCAGCAGGTCGATACTCAGGCGCTCGATGCCGGGCATGGAAGCGACAGCCTCCCGCTCTCCTTCCCCTTCGAGCACGAAAACCGGGTAGATAAAATCCTCCGGGCCGAGGCCCGTTTCGCGCATCATGCGCCGGGAGAAGTCATCCCGGCGCATACGGCGCATACGGGTGATGGGAAATCGGGCGTTCTTTTGTTGCATGGGTCTCAACCTCTGAAAATGGGGTGGCGCAGACTATTTGACCAAGGTCATTTGATCCGGCCAAAGGATACCTTTACGATACCTCAGCTATGGGGGTTGCACCAAACCGGAACAAAATTACGACAGGGATGCGAAAGAGATTCTCCAGAACCCCGGGTCGCCTGACGGACCCGTTAAAGATAAGCAGGGCCCTGGCCGCTGGCCTTGGCAATCGGAGAAGGGGAAACACCATGTCATATCGAAGATCGACCTGTATGAACCGCCTGGGGATCGTGGCGCTTGTCGGCTTGCTGCTGTCGGCGTTGTCATTTTCGGCATGCGCCGAAAAGCTGATGGCGCCGGAGAAGGCCGTCCAGGACATTTCAGACCAGTTGAAGCTGATTCTGAAAAGAGACCGGGAGCGCATCAAGACGGATCGCGCCTATGTCTTCCAACTGGCGGACGAGATCGTGGCGCCCCATGTGGATTTCAACCGGTTGTCGGGTCTGGCATTGGGGAAACACTGGCGCCGGGCCTCGGCGGAGCAGAAGCAGGAATTCATGCGCCAGTTTCAGCGCATGCTGGTGCGCACCTATGCGACGGCCTTCCGTGAATTCGGGGATTGGTCCATTCGCTTCCTTTCCCGGCACAATGCGGCGGATGCGGACGACATCACGGTACGCAGCGAAATCCTGCGCCCGGGCGCTCCCCCCACCTCCGTGGATTATCGCATGTACCGCAAAAACGGCACCTGGAAGGCCTACGACGTGGTCATCGAAGGCATCAGCCTGGTGACCAATTACCGCAGCAGCTTTGCCAAAGAGGTCCGCCGCAGCGGCATGGACGGCCTGATCAAACGCATCACCCGCCTGAACGACAAGCGCATGTCCGCCGCGAAAGAAAGCCACCGGGAAAAGAATTCCAGTTAAATCCACCGCCGCGTGCGGATGTCTTATCCGTATGCGGCTGTGGATAAGTCCTTGTTTTTCATTGAGTCATTGGCCGCCCAGCCGGTCCTGTCATCGGCTGGGCCGGCCGAACCTCCATTCTGTTCGCACAACACTGCTCAGGAAGCGGCTTCGCCAAATGCGTCAATATTTTGCAAAATGCCAATTAATCGACTTTTTGTGCTAAAGTTAAAAACAAGGCGGCCGTTACGCCAATCAACAGCGCATCGAACGGTCTTGTATCAGGGTGATGAGACGCCCGGTTCGATGAAAGAGGCAAACCGCCGCACACAGTTTCTTTGTCTGCCACGACGGCTTGAATCGGCAAGCCCGGGGCAGACGAAAACCGGTCCTCCTCCGGCGCTTACACGGCGCTTTTTTGGCCCATCCTCTCTCCCCGGATGGGCTTTTTTTTATGTCATTCCCGGACCAGCATGCCGGTGAGGGCGTCCCTGATGGGCGTCGGTTGCTCCAAAGGGCCGACCCGGCCGTTGAGGATGCAGTCGATTTCACCCTTGAAGTATCGACGCAGAGTGAGCGCGCTGCGCGCCGGCGGCCTGCCGCTGATGTTGGCGCTGGTGGAGACGAGGGGTGATTCACAGGCGCGGCACAGCCCGGCGGCCACGGGGTGTGCGGTGACCCTGACCGCCAGGCGGGCGTGCCTGCCGGTGAGCCAGGAAGGGAGACCGGGGGCCGGGGGCAGGAGCCAGGTGGCGGGGCCGGGCCAGCTCGCAAGCACCGGCGCCATGATCTCTGAACAGGGCTCGGCCACGAACGGGCGCAACTGCCCGAAGTCGGCGGCGATCAGAATCAGTCCCTTTTCAACGGACCGGTGCTTGAGCGCCAGGAGGCGCTCGACCGCGCCCCGGTCCAGCGGATCACAGCCCAGGCCGTAGACGGCCTCGGTCGGATAGGCGATCAGGCCGCCTTGCCTGAAATGGCGGACCGCCTCCCGCAGGCGCCAGGGATGAACAGGCATGGGCTGGCGGTCTTGCCCCGAAAGCCGAATCCCCGTCCTGGCTCAGGCCAGCTCCGATTGCAGCCTGGCGTCCTTGGCCTTGACGGCCTCGGCGTTGGCCTCGCGGTCGGCCCGCAGACGCGCGGCGAGTTCCGCATCGGACAGGGCCAGTATCTGGGCCGCCAGATAGGCGGCATTCTTGGCGCCCGCCTTGCCTACGGCCACGCAGGCGACGGGGATGCCGCCGGGCATCTGCACGGTGGAGAGCAGCGAATCCATGCCCTGCAGCGGGCCGGCATCCAGGGGGACCCCGATAACCGGCTTCAGGGTCAGGCCGGCGACGGTGCCCGCCAGATGAGCCGCCAGGCCGGCCGCGGCGATAAACAGGGCGCAGCCTCTGGCGTCGGCGTCCTTTACATAACCGTGGGTGGCGTCCGGGGTGCGATGGGCGGAGGTGATCTTGACCTCGTAAGGAATCCCAAGGGCCTTCAGCACCTCCAGGGTGGACTGGAGCACGGGCAGGTCTGAATCAGACCCCATCAATACGGCGACGAAAGGTTTGCTCATGGGTCTTCGGTCTTCCAGCAAGAAAATGAACGGGTGAAAAAATATACAGGAATTCGCGCCCCGGCGTCAGCCGTTCGTCTCTTCGCAAGGCTCGCTGAAGGAGCAGTCTTTCTGCGGGCAGACCTTTTCCGTACCGCGCCGCTTGGTGGTCTTGACAGTCAGTATCGGCCAGCCGCAACGGGGGCAGGGCTCGTCCACCGGCTCGTTCCAGATGGCGTAGTCGCAGTCCGGATAGGTCGAGCAGGAGTAGAAGATCTTGCCCCGGCGGGATTTGCGTTTGAGCAGTTTGCCCTTGTGGCATTTGGGGCAGGTTACGCCGGTGTCTTCCGGCTTCTCCAGCGGCTCGATGAAGCGGCAGCCGGGGTAGCCGGAACAGCCGATGAACTTGCCGTAGCGGCCGGTTCGGATAATCAGGTCGGAGCCGCACTGGGGGCACTTGCGGCCCTCCACGACCTCCGGCTCCTCTTTTTCGCCGGCGTCCGCATTGAGGTCGCGGGTGTAGTCGCATTCCGGGTAGTTGTTGCAGCCGATGAAGCGGCCGTGGCGGCCCAGCCGGATGGAAAGCGGTTCCCCGCATTGGGGGCACTTTTCATCCAGCGCCTCATGGGTCACGTCGCTGCGCCTGACGTTTTTCTCGGTATGGTCGATGCGTTCCTTGAAGGGCCCCCAAAACCGCTCGAGCAGGGGAATCCACTCCTCCTCGCCGCGGGATACCGCATCCAGCTCATCTTCCAGTTGGGCGGTGAAATTGTAATCGACGTATTTGGTGAAATACTCGGTGAGGAACTTGTTCACCACCCGGCCGACGTCCGTGGGGTGGAAGCGTTTTTTCTCCAGTTGCGCATAACCGCGGTCCTGCAGGGTGGAGATGATGGAGGCATAGGTGGAGGGGCGGCCGATGCCGTGCTCTTCCAGGGCCTTGACCAGGCTGGCTTCGCTGTAGCGGGGCGGCGGCTCCGTAAAATGCTGCTCGGGACGGATGGCCCTGAGCTCGACGGTTTCGCCCTGCTCCAGCGGCGGCAGCATCTTTTCGTCACCCTCGCCCGCCTTGGCGTCATCCACGCCCTCGAGGTAGAGGGCCATGAAGCCGGGGTTGGCGATGGTGGAGCCGGTGGCGCGAAAGATGTTGCCTTTACCACAGCCCAGGTCGGCGGCCACCGTGTTGATGGTGGCGTGGATCATCTGGCTGGCGACGGTGCGCTTCCAGATCAGTTCGTAGAGCCGGTGCTGATCCTTGCTCAGATGGGCCTTGAGTCCGTCCGGGACGCGCCCGGCCGAGGTGGGGCGGATGGCCTCATGGGCCTCCTGGGCGTTCTTGGCCTTGGTCTTGAAGACACGGGGCTGCCTGGGCAGCTGCGCGGCCCCGTAGCGCCCGCTGATGAAGTCCCGGATCTCATCCAGCGCCTCCTGGGCCAGATTGACCGAATCGGTGCGCATGTAGGTGATGAGGCCCACCGTCTCGCCGCCGATGTCCACTCCTTCATAGAGTTGCTGCGCCGTGCGCATGGTGCGCTGGGCGGTGAAGCCGAGCTTGCGGGCGGCCTCCTGTTGCAGCGTGGAGGTGATGAAGGGTGCGGCGGGATTGCGCCGGCGCTGTTTCTTCTCGATCTTGTCGACCGTCAGCCGGCCATTGGCGGCGGCCTCCAGGTCTTTCTCGATGCGGGCCGCCGCATCCCCGGTGGTTATGCTGAACTGGCCGAGCTTCTCGCCCTGGTAATGGGTCAGTTTGGCGCTGAAGGCCTGGTTGTTCTTGGCCGTGTCGGCCTCGATGGTCCAGTATTCCCGGGCCTTGAAGGCCTCGATCTCCAGTTCCCGCTCGACGATCAGGCGCAGGGCCGGGCTCTGCACCCGCCCGGCGGACAGGCCGCGGCGCACCTTTTTCCACAGCAGCGGGGAGAGATTGAAGCCCACCAGGTAGTCCAGGGCGCGGCGCGCCTGCTGGGCGTTGACCAGGTCCATGGAGAGCTCCCGGGGATGGGCCACGGCCTCCTGGATGGCCCGCTTGGTGATTTCGTTGAACACCACCCGGTAGACCGGCTTGTCCTTCAGTGCGCGGCGCGCCTTCAGCAGCTCGTAGAGATGCCATGAGATGGCCTCGCCTTCGCGGTCCGGGTCCGTGGCGAGATAGAGGGCCTCGGATTTTTTCAGGGCCCTGGTGATGGCCTGTACGTGCCGGTCATTCTTTTCGATGACCTGGTACTTCATGCTGAATCCATGCTCCGGATCCACCGCGCCTTCCTTGGGCACCAGGTCCCGCACATGGCCATAGGAGGCCAGGACCTCAAAGCCCTTGCCAAGGTATTTCTTGATGGTCTTGGCCTTGGCAGGCGATTCCACAATAACCAGGTTCATGAACGATGCTGTTGCCCGGCGGGTGTCGGATTGCGGCTGAAACGCATGGATGCGGGGTGGGCGGCCGGGAAGATCTCAGTGCAGATACTGGGCCGTTTCGTTGTAGATCAGGTCTTCCATGCGCGCGAAGGCGAATTCCTGACCCGGCTGGTTCATCAGCACCAGGAGCACGATCCACCTCAGCTCTTCCACCGTGATATGGGCGGTATCCAGGGCCAGCGCGCGCTCTATGACCAGTTCGCGGCTGATCTGGTTCAGGATCTCGCTCTGCTCCAGGAACAGCAGCAGGCCACGGCAGTCGGTATCCAGGCGAATGGTTTCCGGGCCGGTGTAGATGCGCATCGCCTGGCCGGTCTGGGCGCTCTGCTGGCAGTCGCTCTGGCGCCAGGCCAGTTCATCCAGCCAGTCAAAGGCCTTTGTGATCATCTTTTCCGGAAAGCCGGCCTGGGCCAGCTCCTCCCGCAGGGCGGTCTGATCCGGCTTGGCTGATTGGTCTGCGTCCATGAAGTTCTCAAACAGATAAATAAGGATATCAACAACGTTTTCGTTCATTCTGTTTCCTTGATGGGCCAATTCCCGGGAATGACCAATCAGCAGGTATGGTTTAGTTCTTGTGGGTACGGCAAAATCCGCCTCCTGGCGCCGATGATACATAACCTTCGAGTTCAAGCAATAGCAGCATGGAAGAAACTTCTTCGGCGGTCAATCCGCTGCGCTCGATGATGAGGTCCACTGGCAAGGGATCAAAGCCAATGTTATCAAGCAGTTGGCGATAATCTGCGTCCAATTCCAGGGGTGTTTCGGCAGGAGGAACGGCACTCCCGAGATTTGGCGGGGCAGACAGGGTTTCGAGCAGAGGCCCCAATTCCTCGATAATGTCCTGGGCCGTCTCCACCAGCTTCGCGCCCTGGCGGATCAGGGCATGGCAGCCGCGGGCCAGGGGATTGTGAATGGAGCCCGGGATGGCGAAAACCTCACGGCCCTGCTCCGCCGCCTGCCGCGCCGTTATCAGTGAGCCGCTGCGCAGCGCCGCCTCCACCACCAGGGTCCCCAGGCTGAGGCCGCTGATGATGCGGTTGCGGCGCGGGAAATGCCCGGCGCGGGCCGGGACCCCCGGCGGGAATTCCGAAACCAAAGCGCCGTGCCGGGCGATCTGGCGGGCCAGGGCATGATGGCGCGCCGGATAGACGCGGTCCAGGCCGGTGCCGGTAACCGCGATGGTGACGCCCTTGCCGTCCAGGGCCCCTTGATGTCCCGCTCCGTCGATACCGCTGGCAAGCCCGCTGGTGATGGTGATGCCGGCGGCCGCCAGATGGCGGGCGAATTCATGGGCCGTCCTTTCCCCCGAGACCGAAGGATTGCGGCTGCCGACGATGGCCAGTTGCGGCAGGGTCAATACCTTTGGGTCCCCGTGCACGAAAAGCACCGGCGGCGGATCCGGCGTTTCCCGCAGCAACGGCGGGTATTGTGGATCCCGTATCGTGATCAGATGGTTGTCCGGCAACGCCAGCCATGCCAGATCCCGCTCGACCAGGTCCCAGTCCGGGTCGCGCAGGCGGCTGGCGATATCGGCGCTCAGCTTGAGGCCTTCCGGGAATTTTGCGGCAGGGCCGAACAGCACGCCGGGATCCGGCGTCTGTTCCAGCAGCCGGTTTATGCCGCGGCTGCCCAGGCCGGGGGTGCGCACCAGTGCCAGCCAGTGGACCGTCTCTCCGGTCCGGGGCCGGCGGTTCACGGACTCATCCATGAACGGGGGGCAGGTCAGGGGTTGTGGACCCTGTCCAGCACGTGAATGGCCATGGTCGCCGACATGACCAGGCCGAAGCTGACCCGCGGAAAGGTGCGGAAGACCATCAGCGTCCCCGCCTTTTCGTCCGGCAGGGTGACCTCGTCAAAGCGGTCCGGGGTGACGGGGTCGGGGATGGTCTCCCCCCGCCGGTCGATGGCCAGCACGTCGCCAACCTGGAGGCCGTCCTCCGCTCCCCGGTCCAGCACCACCACATTGTGCTGGCCGATCTGAGTCACCCCGTTGAGGACGCCGATGATGTTCCCCCTGATGTCGGACGCCGGCGCCTTGGGGGCGAAATTACGCTGGGGGCTGTCCTGGACGACGGGCAGAAGCCGGTCCCCCACCTGGGTCTCCAGGTCGGTTTGCAGCAGATAGAGGGTGGCGGGATCACCCGTTCGTTCGAGCCGGGCGCTGCCGATGAGCAGTGCCTCGTAGCCCAGGATTTCATCGGTATCGGCATCCCTGTAGGGCTTGCCGGGACGGACGACGTCATATTTGTTATGTTCCGCGGTCCCGATGGTGCGCACATAGATGCGATTGTCCGTGGCGGCGACGATGTGCTCGTCGGCAAAGCTGACCACATAGGGGGCCTTGTCCAGATCCTTTTGGCCCAGCACGTAGGGGCGGGTGAGGAAGGGCCGGATGGCGTCCATGGGGATCACCGGGATGGCCGTGTCCAGGGGGGTGGAACGGACGCGGGGGGACAGCTTTACCACGCCTGATCCCGGCCCCCGCTGCAACCTCAGGCGGGGTCTGCCGTCGACATAGGTCAGGATGATGGTATCGCCCGGGTAGATGAGATGGGGGTTTTCAATCTGCGGGTTGACGTGCCAGACCTCGGGCCAGCGCCAGGGGTCGCGCAGGAAGCGGCCGGCAATGTCCCACAGGGTATCCCCCTTCACCACCACATACCGGTCGGGGTGGGCCGGATTGAGCACAACCGGCTCAGCGGCGAGAATACCCACCGAGAATATTAGACCCAGAAGGAATCCGGCGAGCTTGAGGCTTGGCTGAGGCATGGCGGTCTCTCTATCGGACGGTCGGGAAAAGTTTAGCCCACACAACAGGGGTTTCAAAGTCGGAAACACAAAACAGAATCCTGTATGATCATGATGTTAGCGTATAATCTTACATTTGTACTACACATTTAGACGAACCCTCATGGCCATCCTCGAAATATTGCAATATCCCGACACCCGCCTGCGCAACAAGGCCAGGCCGGTGAAACAGGTGGATGACGCCCTTCGCCGGCTGATCGACGACATGTTCGAAACCATGTACCAGGCGCCTGGTATCGGCCTGGCCGCCACCCAGGTCAATGTGGCGAAGCGCGTCATAGTGCTGGATCTCTCGGAAGAACATGATGACCCCCTGTGCCTGATCAATCCGGAGATCCTGGAAAAATCGGGTGAAGAAAAGCATGAAGAAGGCTGCCTGTCCGTGCCCGGGATCTTTGAAATGGTCACCCGGGCGGCCCATATCCGGGTGCGGGGGCTGGACCGTGAGGGCGCCCCCATCGAGTTTGAGGCCGATGAGCTGCTGGCGGTATGTATTCAGCATGAGATCGATCACCTGGATGGCAAACTCTTTGTCGATTATCTCTCCAACCTGAAGCGCATGCGCATTCGCAAAAAACTGGAGAAGGAGAGCCGTCAGGCCGGAGAGCCGAAACCTTCCGGCAGGCACACGGCCATTTAATTGTCTTCCCGAATGCAGTTTTTTACCGCGACCCCGTTCCCATTCTGACCAGTTGAGCCATGAATATCGTATTTGCCGGCACCCCGGAATTCGCAGCCGCCTCTCTCGCCGCCCTGCTGGACTCCGGCCATGAGGTGATCGCGGTCTACACCCAGCCGGACCGGCCGGCCGGCCGCGGCCGCAGACTCACCGCCAGTCCGGTCAAACGCCTGGCCCTGGCCCACGGCATACCCGTTCGCCAACCCGCGAACTTCAAGGCCGAGGGGGACCTGGCCGAACTGGAGGCCCTGCGGCCGGACCTGATGGTGGTGGCGGCCTATGGCCTGCTGCTGCCGAAGCGGGTGCTGGAGGCCCCGCGCCTCGGCTGCGTCAACGTCCACGCCTCCCTGTTGCCCCGCTGGCGGGGTGCTGCGCCCATTCAGCGGGCCATCCTGGCGGGGGACACGGAGACCGGCATCACCATTATGCAAATGGACGAGGGCCTGGACACCGGGGGCATGCTGCTGACCCGCGCCTGTCCCATCGGGCCACGGGACACCGCTGGGGACCTGCACGACCGGCTGGCGGCCCTCGGCGCCGAGGCCCTGACGGCGGCCCTGCCGGGCATCCTGGACGCCAGCCTGCAACCCAGGCCCCAGGATGACAGCCTCGCCACCTATGCCCGCAAGCTGGACAAGGCCGAGTCACGACTCGACTGGAACAACTCCGCCCTGGAACTGGACCGCCAGGTGCGGGCCTTCAATCCCTGGCCCGTCGCCCAGACCCGGATGCAGGACAAGATCGTGCGCCTGTGGGAAACGGAGCCCCTGTCCGATCAGACGGAAGAAGAGCCCGGACAGATCGTCAGCGCCAACCGTGAAGGCATCGATGTGGCCACCGGGGCGGGCCTGCTGCGCATCAAGACCCTGCAACTGTCCGGCAAGCGGGCCATGAGCGCCGCGGATTTTCTCAACGCCCACGATGTCGAGGGGGTGGTGCTTGGCTGAGAGGCCGCTCGGGCCCGGGGGCCGGACCAGACGAAAAGGGGTCTGTCCCGACGCCAGTCCCCGGGCTGTGGCGGCCGGTATTATCCGGCAGGTAACGGAGGGGCGCTCCCTGTCCGAGGCGCTGGCCCGGCAGCCGGCCAAGGGCCTGCCGCAGCAGCGGTCCCTGGTTCAGGAACTCTGTTACGGCGTCATGCGCTGGCATCCCCGCCTGAGCGCCCTTGCCGCCCTGCTGCTGGAGCGCCCGCTCAAGCCCAAAGACGGGGACATCCATGCCCTGATCCTGCTGGGCTGTTATCAGCTGCTGCACATGCGGACGGCCCCCCATGCGGCCGTGACGGAGACCGTGGAGGCCGCCAGGGCCCTGGGCAAGCCCTGGGCCGCCGGGCTGATAAACGGGGTGCTGCGGCGCTTTCAGCGGGAGCGGGAGGACCTGCTGGCGCTGCTGGATCAAAACCCCGTTGCGCGCCATGCCTACCCGGCCTGGCTGCTGGAGGCCCTGCAAGCCGCCTGGCCCGGCCGCTGGCAGGCCATCGCCGAGGCGGCGAACCAGCGCCCGCCCATGAGCCTGCGCGTCAATCAACGCCGGATCCAGTGTGCGGACTATGCCGTCCTGCTGGCCAATCACGGCATCTCCTGCGCCGCCATTCCCCATGTGTCCTGCGGCCTGGTCCTGGGACGGCCGCTGGATGTTTCGGAACTGCCCGGCTTTTCCGAGGGGCATGTCTCCGTGCAGGACGGCGGCGCCCAACTGGCGGCGGGGCTGCTGGATTTGCAACCGGGCCAGCGGGTGCTCGACGCCTGTGCCGCCCCCGGCGGCAAAAGCTGCCACATCCTGGAAACGGAGCCGGGGCTGGCTTCCCTCACCGCCATCGACGCGGATGCCGGACGGCTGGGCCGGCTGGAGGAGAACCTGCGGCGCCTCGGGCTGGAGGCCGGGGTCCATGTCGGCGACGCCGCCAGCCCCGCCGGCGGCTGGGCCCGGCACCGCTATGACCGCATCCTGCTGGATGCGCCCTGCTCCGCGACGGGGGTGATCCGCCGCCACCCCGATATCAAACTGCTGCGCCGCCCGGGGGATATTCCGGCCCTGGCCGGGCTCCAGTCCCGGATGCTGGACGCCATGTGGTCCTTGCTCGCGCCTGGAGGTATGCTTCTCTACTCCACTTGCTCCCTGCTGCCGGAAGAGAACGAAAGGCAGGTAAGGCAGTTCCTGCAGCGCCGGGAGGATGCCCGGGAACGGCCCATCGAGGGGCCCTGGGGCCACGCCCGCTCCCACGGACGCCAGACCCTGCCGGGGGAGCAGACCATGGACGGCTTTTATTACGCCCGTCTGGAAAAAGCCGCTTGAACAGAGCATACCGACATCGACGCCTTCACCGGACCGGCTGCGGCTGGCTGCTCACCGCCGCCCTCATTCTGTTACCCGGCCTCCTGCTGGCGGATCATCCGTTCAAGGTGAGCCGGGCCCGTGTCTCCCTGGAAAAAGGCGCCTACCGGCTGGACGCCGATGTTGATTACCGCTTCAACGGCGCCGTACTGGAGGCGCTGGAGCACGGGATTCCGCTGACCCTGGAGGTGCAGGTCCGGGTGCACAGGAAGGATGCCTGGTTCTGGGAGAAGGACGTGGTGGATCTGCGCCGCTACCGCGTGCTGCGCTTTCATGCCCTGACCGGGCTCTACGAGGCGTCGGACCTGGGGCGGAAGAAGTCCCAGAGCTTCGCCACCCGGGACGCCGCCATCTCTTACCTGGGAGAGATCCTGATACCCGCCGTGGTGCAAAAGGACCAGCTGGAGGCCGGAGAGGACTATATCCTGGAGCTGCGCGTCCAGCTGGACATCGAGTCCCTGCCTTTGACCCTGAGGCCGCTGGCCTATCTCGACCCGGACTGGAATCTCTCCAGCAAGTGGAACTCATGGCCGCTCTGATGAGGAAAAAGCTGTTTTCCCGCACCCTGCCGGTAGTGGTGCTGCTGGCGCCCATGCTGGTTGCGCTGCACCTGATGAGCACCGCGGTTCAGCAGTCGGCGGAACTCAACCGGCTCTACATCCCCCTGCTGCTGTTCAGCATCTTCGGCCTGTTCGTGCTGGTGCTGATGATTATCGTGCAGCTGGTGCGGCTGGTGCGGCAGTACCGGCGCAAAAAGGCCGGCTCCCGCCTGACCGTGCGCATGGTGCTGCTGTTCGTGGTGTTGTCGCTGGTGCCCGTATCCGTGGTCTATTACTACTCCCTGGAATTTCTGCTGCGGGGTATCGACAGCTGGTTCGACGTGCAGATCGACCAGACCATGGATGACGTGCTGAAGCTCAGCCGGGCCTCCCTCGATCTGCACAAGCGCGAGCGCCTGAAGCGCACGGAGCAGGCCATGCGCGGCGTGGTGGACTCTTCCGAAGTGGCCATGGCGCTGAGCCTGGGGGATCTGCGGGAGCATTACGGCGCCGCCGAGATGACGCTGATGAGCTTCAGCGGCCGCCTCATCGCCTCCAGCAACGAGGACCCCACCAACCTGGTGCCCATCCCGGTGGACAGCCATATCGTGCAGCAGGTGCGCCAGGGCGAGAATTATGTCGGCCTCACCACCAGCGGTGAAGACGCCGACCTGCTGGTGCAGGCGGTGGTGCCGGACCCCAACGGCCGCTCCCTTTTGTTGCAGGCCCTCTATCCGACCTCCACCAACATCACCGTACTCAGCGGCCGGGTGCAGGACGCCTACAACCACTACAAGGAGCTGGCCTATCTGCGCCAGTCGCTCAAATTCAGCTTCACCCTGACCCTTTCGCTGGTGCTGCTGTTCAGCATGCTGACCGCGGTCTGGGCGGCCTTTCTCTCCGCCCGGAGGCTGGTGCGGCCGGTGGCCAATATCGCCGAAGGCACCCGGGCCGTGGCGGAGGGGGACTATGACAAGCAGCTCCCACTGCCCAAGAACCGCGACGAGCTGCGCTTTTTGGTGGAATCCTTCAACACCATGACCCGGCGCATCGCCCAGGCCAGGGACCAAGCCGCCCAGAGCCAGTGGCAGGTGGAGTCTCAGCGCGCCTACCTGGAAACGGTGTTGAGCCGGCTCTCCTCCGGCGTCATGGCGGTGGACACGGGACTCGCCCTGCGCACCGCCAACCCCGCCGCCCACCAGATCCTGCAGGTGGATCTGGAGCAGTTCATCGACCGGCCGCTGGAGGAGCTCGCCACCGCCTCCCCCCGGCTGCAGCAGTTCGTGGGCGCCATTCTGGAGCCCCTCTCCGGCAGGGGCGGGGAGTGGCGCGAGGAAATCAGCCTGTTCGGGGATGACGGGCGGCAGGTCCTGCTGTGCCGCAGCACGCCGCTGGCCAGGCCGGAGGGGGAGCAGTCCGGGCAGGTGCTGGTGTTCGACGACATCACCGCCCTGATCAAGGCGCAGCGCGACGCCGCCTGGGGCGAAGTGGCGCGCCGCCTCGCCCACGAGATCAAAAACCCCCTTACCCCCATCCAGCTCTCGGCGGAGCGCCTGCGGCACAAATTCCTGCACCACATGGAGGAGCAGGACGCCAGGGTGCTGGACCGGGCGACCCACACCATTGTGCAGCAGGTGGAGGCCATGAAGGAGATGGTCAACGCCTTTTCCGACTTTGCCCGCCCGCCGGACATGAGGGCCCGCCCGGTGGAGCTGGACCAGCTGATCGCCGAGATATTGGATCTCTACCGTGGCGGCGCCGGCGGGGCCGCCATCTCCTGGCGGGCGGGAGCGCCCCGGGCCCGCATCGAGGCGGACCCGGTGCGCCTGCGCCAGGTGGTGCATAATCTGGTCAAGAACGCCCAGGAGGCGGTGGCCGGCAGGGAGGGGGCCCGCATCGAGGTCAGCAGCCGGGAAATAGACGTCGGCGATTGCCGCTTCGTGGAGCTGAAGGTGGCGGACAACGGCCCCGGCTTCGACCAGGAGATGCTTGGACGGGTCTTCGAACCCTACATCACCACCAAGACCAAGGGCACGGGCCTGGGCCTGGCCATAGTGAAAAAGATCGTGGAAGAGCACGGCGGCGTGATCCGGGCCGAAAACCGGTCCGAAGGCGGCGGCTGCGTGGTGCTGCGCCTGCCTCCCATGGGGCCCGAAAAGGCCCCCGGGCATGACGCCTCCCCGCCCCGGTCCGAAGATGATACGAGGAGAGATACTGCATGAGCGGCCCCTACATTTTGGTGGTGGACGACGAGCCGGACATCCGCAGCCTGGTCAAGGAGATCCTGGAGGACGAAGGCTTTCAGGTGGCCATGGCCGAGAACGGCATCGCGGCCCGCAGGGCCCTGCGGGAGCGCCGGCCGGACCTGGTGCTGCTGGACATCTGGATGCCGGACCTGGACGGCATCAGCCTGCTCAAGGAGTGGGCCGAAGGGGAGGGCCTGCCCTGCCCGGTGGTCATGATGTCCGGCCACGGCACCGTGGAGACGGCGGTGGAGGCCACCCGCCTGGGGGCCTATGATTTCCTGGAAAAGCCCCTGTCGCTGGCCAAGCTGCTGCTGACCATCGAGCATGCCCTGGAGGCGGACAAGCTGCAGTTGGAGAACCTGGGGCTGCGGCGCCAGATGCCCCATGTCCAGGAGCCCGTGGGCAAAAGCACGGTCATGCAACACCTGCGCGAACAGGTGAGGCGCATCGCCCAGCATGACACCTGGGTGCTGATCACCGGGGAGCCGGGCAGCGGCCGGGAGACCTTCGCCCGCTACCTGCACAGCCAGAGCGCCCGGCGGGAGCGGCCCTTCGTGGATCTGGGCGTCTCCTCCATCACCCAGGGCAACGCGGCCCGGGAGCTGTTCGGCAGCGAGGAGGGGGGGCGCATCCACTACGGCAGCCTGGAGCAGGCCCGGGGGGGGACCCTGTTCCTGGACGAAGTGGCGGACATGGATCTCGAGGCCCAGTCCCAGCTCCTGGGGGCGTTGGATACGGGCTCTTTCCTGCGGGTGGGTGGCACCGAGCCGGTAGAGATCGACGTGCGCATCATCGCCGCCACCCAGCGCAATCTGGAGGAAGAGGTCCGGGCCGGGCGCTTCCGGGAGGATCTCTTCTATCATCTCAATGTGGTGCCCCTGCACATCCCTCCGCTGCGGGAACACCGGGAGGACGTCCCGGAGCTGCTCAATTATTATGTGGATTTCTATACCACCCATGAAAAACTGCCTTACCGCCACTTCGACATGGGGGCGCAGAATTTTCTGCGTCATCACGGCTGGCGCGGCAACATCCGTGAGCTCAAGAACCTGGTGCAGCGGCTGCTCATCCTCGGCACGGACGAAGAGATAAGGGTGGCGGATGTGGAATCCGCCATGGGAACATGGGAGCACACCGCCGGAGGCGGCATGGCCGCGCCGGCCTCTTTCGACCTGCCGCTGCGCCAGGCCCGCGAACAGTTCGAAAAGAGCTACCTGGAGTACCAGTTGGAAAAATACGCCGGCAACGTGAGCAAGGTGGCCCAGGCCGCCGGTATAGAGCGGACCCACCTCTACCGCAAGCTGCGCTCTCTCGGCGTGGAGATAAAGGATCGCAAACAATAATTACCGGTTAGGTAAAACAGATGAAAATCATAATCCTGGGGGCTGGACAGGTTGGTTCCTCGGTCGCCAACAACCTGGCCAGCGAAGCCAACGACATCACGGTGGTGGATCTCAACGCCCAACTGCTGAGCGAGATGCAGGACCGCCTGGATCTGCGCACCGTGCAGGGGCACGCCTCCCATCCCGACGTGCTGCGCCGCGCCGGGGCGGATGACGCCGACATGATCATCGCCGTGACCAACAGCGACGAGACCAACATGGTCGCCTGCCAGATCGCCTACAGCCTGTTTCACACCCCCACCAAGATCGCCCGCGTCCGGGAGCTGGGATACCTCGGTTATCCCCAGCTGTTCGGCAACGACTCCCTGCCGGTGGATGTCCTGATCAGCCCCGAACAGCTGGTGACCAATTACATCCAGCGCCTGATCGAGCACCCGGGCGCCCTGCAGGTGCTGGATTTCGCCGGCGGGCGGGTGCGGCTGGTGGGCGTCAGGGCCGTCGCCGGCGGCCAGCTGGTGGGCAATCAGCTCTCCGCCCTGCGGGAGCACATGCCCGGCACCGAGGCCAGGGTGGCCGCCATCTACCGGCAGGGTCACGCCATACATCCGGAGGGGGATACCGTCATCGAGGCCGATGACGAGGTGTTTTTCATCGCCGCCGCGCGCAATATCCAGGCGGTGATGACCGAGCTGCGCAAACAGGAAAAGCCCTTCAAGCGCCTCATCTTCGCCGGCGGCGGCAGCATCGGCCGGCGGCTCTGCGCCGCCCTGGAGGGCCAATACCGGGTAAAGCTGATCGAACGCAATGCCAACTGCGCCAGGCGCGTGGCGGAGGAGCTGGAGAAAACCATTGTCCTGCGGGGCGACGCGGCGGACGAGGAACTGTTGCTGGAAGAGAATATCGAAGACACCGATGTGTTCTGCGCCGTCACCAACGACGACGAGGCCAACATCCTCTCCGCCATGCTGGCCAAGCGCCTGGGGGCGCGCAAGGTGATGGCCCTGATCAACCGGGGGGCCTATGTGGATCTGGTGGAAAACACCTCCATCGATATCGCAATCTCCCCCCAGCAGGCCACCATGGGCAGCCTGTTGACCCACATCCGCCGCGGCGACGTGGTGAATGTCCACGCCTTGCGCCGCGGCGCCGCCGAGGCCCTCGAGGCCATCGCCCACGGGGACATCAACTCATCCAAGGTGGTGGGACGAACCATTGAAGAACTCAAGCTGCCGAAAGGGACCAGCATCGGCGCTGTCGTGCGCGGCGAAGAGGTGTTGATCGCCCACCACGATACCGTCATCGAGTCGGAGGATCACGTCATTATGTTCCTGGTGGACAAGCGGCGGATAGCGGACGTGGAGAAGCTGTTTCAGGTGGGCGTGACGTTTTTGTGAGCCAGCGGCATGGCCAGTAACACCAGAAACCAAAACCAATAAAAAGTGCAACTCACCGCCATACAACGCATCCTCGGCATTCTGCTGATGCTGTTCAGCATCACCATGCTGCCGCCCGTGGCGGTCTCATGGTGGTACGGGGACGGCGCCGCCGTTGCGTTCCTCCACGGTTTTGCCCTGACCCTGGCCATGGGGATACTGTTCTGGCTGCCGGTGCGCAACCAGCGCGAAGAGCTTCGCCTGCGGGACGGCTTCATGGTGGTGATCATGTTCTGGACCGTGCTTGGGCTGACCGGCGCATTGCCATTCACGCTGTCCGAGCATCCCCATATGCCGCTGACGGATGCGGTGTTCGAATCCATCTCGGGGCTGACCACCACCGGGGCCACGGTCATCGTGGGCATCGATGATCTTCCCCGCTCCCTTCTCTACTACCGCCAGCAGCTCCAGTGGCTGGGCGGCATGGGCATTATCGTGCTGGCGGTCGCGGTGCTGCCCATGCTGGGCATCGGCGGCATGCAGCTCTACCGGGCAGAGACGCCGGGGCCGATGAAGGACGCCAAGCTCACACCGCGGATAACGGAGACGGCCAAGGCCCTGTGGTATATCTATCTCGGACTGACGGTGGCCTGCGCGCTTTGCTACTGGGCCGCGGGCATGACCCTTTTCGACGCCATCTGCCATGCCTTTTCCACCGTGGCCATCGGCGGCTTTTCGACCCATGATGCCAGCATGGGATTCTTCGACAGCACCCTGATCGAGATGATCGCCGTGGTGTTCATGCTCCTGGCGGGTATCAATTTCGCGCTGCATTTCGTTGCCTGGCGCCACAAAAGCCTGTTGGTCTACTTCGGAGATTCGGAATTCCGCTATTACGCTGCCGGTATAATGATCGTCACCACTGTGGTGGTGGCGGCGCTGCATTGGAGCGGCACGCATCTGTCCTGGGACGAGTCCGTCACGCAGGGATTGTTCCAGGCGGTTTCCATCGGCACGACCGCCGGTTTCACCACGGCCGACTACGCCAGCTGGCCGGCGTTTATTTCCACCTTGTTGCTGTTCACGAGTTTCATCGGTGGCTGCGCCGGATCCACTGGCGGCGGCATCAAGGTGATCCGCTATGTCTTGCTGATCAAACAGGGCATGCGGGAGATTTACCGCCTGATCCACCCCAGCGCGCAAATCCCCATTCGCCTGGGAGGCAAGACGATTTCCACCCGCGTGGTGGAAGCGGTCTGGGGTTATTTCTCACTCTATGTGGCGAGCTTTACCCTGATGTATCTGGCGCTGGCCCTGACCGGCCTTGATCTGACCACCGCTTTTTCCGCCGTCGCGGCCTCCATAAACAATCTTGGCCCGGGCCTCGGGGAGGTGGGACAGAACTATGCCGGCTTGAGCGATCCGGCCAAATTGATTCTCTGCTTCGGCATGCTGCTCGGACGGCTGGAGATATTCACCCTGCTGGTGGTGCTGAGCCCGGCCTACTGGTCCAAATAACGGCTCAGGCGGCCGTCTCGCGCCGGGCCATGGCGTAGAGGCCCGGACCATAGAGGGCCGCACGGTCGTTCACAATGACATGAACCGGCATGGCTTGCAGCAGCGGCTCCATTCTTCCCTTGGCGTTGAAGGCCCGTAAAAACCCCCCTTCCTTTAGCTTGGGCAGGATTTTGGGCGCAATGCCGCCGCCAATGTAGACGCCCCCCGTCGCCATGTGTTTCAAAGCGAGATTACCCGCCTCCGCGCCATAGAATTCAACGAAAAGGTCCAGCGCCTCGGCGCAGACGGGGCAGCGCCGTTCCAGCGCCGCACTTGAAATGACCGCGGCTGCATCGCCCTGACGCAAGGCCCCGGTCAGCCAGTCGGGTTCGGCCTGTTTGCGGTAGTCCTTCAAAAAGCGATAGATAGCCACCAGGCCAGGTCCGGAGACGAGACGTTCCCAGCTCACATGGCCAAAGCGCTGGCCCAAATACTCCAACAGGGCGAACTCCAGGGTATTGCGGGGTGCGAAATCGGCATGCCCCCCCTCGGTGGCGAAAGGGCGGTAACGGGATCCATCCCAATAGAGGCCGGCCTCTCCAAGACCGGTGCCGGCGGCGATAACGCAGCGGTTTCCGCGGGCTTTGTGATCACCTTTCTGGAGGGTGTGGAAATCATCTGCGCCAAGGCCGGCGATTCCCCACGCGGTGGCCTCCAGGTCATTGATGAGCCAGACCCTGGCCAATCCCGATGCCTTCTCCATCGTTTCGGCATCCACCAGCCAGGGAAGATTGGTGGTTTTGCAGCGCCGGTTACGGACAGGGCCGGCAAGGCCGAAACAGGCCAGTCTGCAGGCCATGCCGGCGCTTTCCAGAAAGCGCTCCACAATGGCATCCAGCGAGGCATGCTCGGCGCTGGGGTAGACGGCTTCATAAAGACAATGCAGGCGTCCGCTCTCAACCTCGAACAGCGCCAGCCGCGTATGGGTGCCTCCAATGTCGCCTGCAAGAATCTTCACCGGAAACACTTGCTGTTTATACAAGGTCCGATGGCGCCTGGCCGTTCTGAAGATTTCAGCCCAAAACGCAGGAAGCATGATATGCACTGCATATCATGCTTCCTGCCTTACCCTGATCCTTCCAGGATACTAGGACAGCTTGTCCTTCAGCGCCTTGAGTGCGGCAACCTTGATTACAGTGGTCGCCGGTTTGGCTGCGATCTTGATGGCCTCGCCGGTGGCCGGATTGCGGCCCATGCGGGCCTTGCGGGCCGGCTTGCGAACGCGGCGGATCTTGACGCCTGTTTCCGGGATGGTGAATTCCCCCGAACCACGGCGCTGTACATGACGTTGAATCAAAGAACCCAGGGATTCAAATACAGCGGCAACCTGCTTGCGTGACAGATTGGTATCTTCAGCAATGGCCGTAATAATCTGGGTTTTGGTCTGTTTGGTTGTGATCGACTTGAGCTTTTTAGGAGCGGGTGCCGCTGTTTTTGCGGCAACCTTTTTCTTGCGCCCAGCGGCCTTCTTTTTAGCGGTGACCTTTTTCTTCACGGCCACCTTTTTCTTGGCGGCAACCTTCTTCTTTGCAGTCTTTTTGGCGGCTTTTTTCTTTACGGCCATGGGTAGTTCCTCATTAGGTGATGACACATCATTAGGCGATGATACGTTGATAAAATAGCATAGATTTTAAAAAGCGGCGCTATTCTATAGGGATAATTTAAACAATTCGAGGTTTTTACCTTGGTTCTCTCTTTGTTTCCTTGATTGAGAAAATGGCATCAGGCATTGGGAATATCAATCGATGCGGGCTAGCGCGGGCTCTCAAGACATACCCCGCCACGGCGGCTGTCTCCCTTGCCATGCAAGTGTCCCTTGCCATCGCGCAAGATACAGTGAGTACCGCCAAAAAACAGGTTTTTTCCTGGCCACTGCTTTTGCCGGGGGAATTCTTCCAGCAGTATTTTCAGTGTTTGTTGCGGTAGCCCGGCTTCCAGGTTCAACAGGCCTGACTCAAAGTGAATACGCGGGAACTCTACCGCATCCTCCAGATTCATTTCGAAGTCCAAGAGGTTGATCAGCACCTGTACAATGGCGCTGCGGATACGGTTGGACCCGCCGGATCCAATGACCAGCGCCCGTCCATCGGCGGCGAACGCCAGGGTTGGCGACATCATGGAGGCAATGCGCCGGTTCTCCGGCCACTTGTGAAAACCATGGGGGTTGATGTCTTCCTCCCCCAACATATTGTTCATCATGATACCCGTGCCCGGCAGCACATAACCTGATCCTTCACCATTGGAAAGGGTCATGCCGGCGAAATTATGTTCTGCATCGGCCACACTGATATGAGTTGTGCCTCTGGAAAAAACCGCATGCCGTTTCAGTGTGTGACGGTAGGCCCTGAGAAGCGGGCTGCCCAGCAGATGCTGCGCCATCGCTTCATTCAGCCTCTGATCAACAGCCTCTTTCCAGCGCAGTTCTTGCGTCAACCGCATGGCATGCGCCAATAACCGCAAATGCTGCCCGGTGTTCGGCCTGAAGCCGCCAAGTCCCTCGGGCTCCAGCAGGGACAGGGTGAAGGCGATCAGGGTGCCGCCAATGGATGGCGGAGGGTTGGTCAGAAGCGTTGCATCATGGTAGACCATCTCCAGGGGCTTGCGCCTTTGCGCGCGGTATTGCCTCAAATCCGCCATACTCAAACAGCCGCCCTGCTCACGGCAATCCCCGACCAGCCGTTGCCCCAGTTCACCCTGGTAAAAAAGCGCTTCCCCTTCTGTGACCAAGGCGTCGAAAACATCCGCCAGTTCGGGATTTATCACCAGATCGTTTTCAACTGCGGGAGTACCCGGCAGACAAGCATTTTCATGCAGCTTTCTGGATGCCGGACTGGCGTCGATAATGGGCTGCACCACGGTGGAAATATAATGCTGGAAGCCGTTGAGCCGAATGCCTTCGCGAGCGGCCTGTTTTGCCGGTTCCATGATGATGTCCAGCGGCAGGCGGCACAGGTCCCGGTGGATGGCAAACAGACCGCGCACCATGCCGGGGGTGGCGATTGATCCCAGGCCGATATGAAATTCCTGCTGTGCTGCGCCGAAGTCCGCGACAATGGGGTAGAAATCGATATCCGATACCGGGGGCTTGGTCAGGGGCGTCTGGGCAAAAAAATCATAAAGCGTGTTTTGGCCATCCCCCGTGCGGGCCAACAAAAAGCCGCCTCCGCCCAGGGAGGCCAGAACCGGCTCGGCGACGCAAGCGGCAAGCATGGCGGCCAATGCGGCGTCGAATGCATTGCCGCCTTCCCGCAAAATGATTTGCGCCGCTTCCGCCGTTTTTTCATGCCCGGCCGCAACGATGCCCGGAGTTTTGCTCATGGCCAATCCCATGTGGACTGATTTCAATATGGCCCGGCCCGGCAAGAGCCGCCGCGCCGGCAAGGATAACAATACTGTGAACCTGGTCAGGGTTAGTAAAAAGTGCCAACACCATCAACTTCAGGCAACCGGATATAACCTAATATAGGGTTGGTTTCATACTGATATGGCATCTTCCATCCCATCCACGCCATTACATTACCAGAAAGATTGCTGGCGGGACTGTGCCGAAGGAGAACCTGATGTCCGCAGCACTGAAAGACAAAGAGCTGGTTCCGCTCGATACGCCGTCCGGGAAAGACCTGGAGCAATTGCTGCAACAGGTCGGCATCGAGCGCCTGAAAAGGGGCAAATTTCTGTTCCGCCGGGGAGACACCGATCCCGGGAATATCTATCTGCTTTCGGGTGAAGTCAGCCTGTTGCTGGATAAAGCCGGTGCGGGCGCCATGGATCTTGAAACACTCGGAAAACAACGGAATGAAGCTGAAGCCCGCGCCAGGATGCTTGAGAGGCGTTTGCTCAAAAACCACCAAGAGCACGAGCAGGCCCAAAAGGCATTGTCCGCCGAAATAGAAAGTCTCAAGCGGACCCTCAAGGATCATAAAGACGAATGGGCGGCGGCGGAAGAAATAAGGCGGGATGCCATGGTGATGCAGAAGGAATTGCTGAAAGAGCTGGAATCACTGGAAAGCGCCCATGAAACGGTAAAGGCCGAACTGCGGGAGGCCCTGGCCAAATTGGACCGCCGATTCGAGACCGGGGCGGATGCCGCGGAGCGGGAGGCCATGCGGCAGGAACTGGACAGCCTTCGCCTCTCCCTCGACGAGCGCCATCTGGAACTGGAACTGGCGCTGACGGAGCAGCGTTCCCTGGAGGACGCCCTGGAGGACCGGGACTCGCACCTGGAGCTTGTCAGGCGGGAGCTTGAACAGTCCAGGGCGGAATTGGAGGAACTGACCGCCAGATGCCGCAAAGCGGAAGACGGTCGCATCCGGGCCGAGGCAACGCTGGGACAATTGAGGAACCAGGCGGAGCCGGCGCAGGGCAGCGGGCGCGTTGACGGGAGCGCCAAGGCCATGCGCCGCGCCGGTGTCAGGCCGGTCCTCCTTGGCCTGTTGCTGGGCATGCTGGTCGGCTTCGGCGCCCCGGAGGCATGGATGGCGCTCCATGCCAAGGATGGGATCCTCTCCGGCCTGAGTGGAGGTGTCCGCCAAAAAGCAGCGGATCTGTGGACCCGAATAACCGGGGATGCCGGGGAAGAGGGGATGGTGCAAAAGAACGCCGCCCGGGGGCGGCATTCTCTTACTCGAATTTTGCCATAAGCTCATCGGCCGGGAGGCCCATGAGCTCGGGGGGCATGCTCCTGCGGGCGGGTTCCGCCTGCACTTCCTGCAGCACAAGGGCGGGACAATGCGCCTCTTCATGCCTTTCCGGCGGGGCGTCGATGGATTTCCCCCCGCTGCTGTGGATCAACTCACCAGTGGCCAGGTCAATTACCATAATCATAATATCGGCTCCCGCTATTGGCTCCTGTTCCCACACGCTTACTTCAGTCATCGGCCAAGCATGAAATTCCTTGAGGCCGGCCCATGAAAAATGGCATTCAGCTATTGGACACCATGGCCTGTCAAAGGTGCGGCGGCGCCCTCATGCCCCGTCAAATTCCCTGTTGCATTCCCCCGCATTGCGTTCTTGAGGTGTGAAACCGGCCCGCCTGGTGCATAATTTGCGGATTGTTCGGTCCGACGGGAGAAAATCTTGAGCTGGTGGGGGAAATTGGTGGGCGGCGCCTTTGGCTTCATGGTCGGCGGTCCATTGGGCGCCTTGCTGGGGGCGGCCCTGGGGCACAATCTGGACAAGGGGCTTTCCGGCCTGGAGGAGGAAGAGCTGGCGCCCGGCGACCGCAGCCGGGTGCAGACCGCCTTTTTTACCGCCACCTTCTCGGTAATGGGCCATGTGGCCAAGGCGGACGGGCGGGTATCGCCGGATGAAATCGCCCTGGCCGAGGCCCTGATGGCGGAGATGGACCTGGCGCCGGACCTGCGCCAGACGGCAAAGCGCCTGTTCAAGGAAGGCAAATCAGAGGATTTTCCCCTGGATGAGGTGCTGGAGCAGTTCCGACGCGAATGCCGCCGGCGCCAGACCCTGATCCAGATGTTCATGGAGATCCAGCTCCAGGCGGCCTATGCGGACGGCCGGATCGATCCGGCGGAAGAGCGGCTGTTGCTGCATATCTGCTCACGGCTTGGCATTTCCGAATTCCTGTTCCGCCGGCTGGAGCAGATGATCCGGGCCGAGCGCGGCTTCGCCGGCGCGGGAGAGCGGCGGG
>DRKS01000057.1 GCA_011051655.1 Sedimenticola sp. | reverse complement strand
GGGACAGTTTACGCACCTCATCCGCCACCACTGCAAAACCACGGCCCGATTCTCCGGCCCGGGCCGCTTCGATGGCCGCGTTCAAGGCCAGCAGGTTGGTCTGGGAGGAAATAGCCTTCACGTCATCGAGCAGGGCATCTGCCTCGTCCATGCGCAATGACATGTCGTCGATCTGATCCACCATGGCCATGCTGCCCGCGCTGATATCCACGACATTATCGACAAAATAGCGCAGCACTTCATTCGTTTCTTCAGTGAAGGTCTTGAAGGAGACAGTCCCGTCATCCTCACCTTTATCATCATTATCCATGTCTTGAACCAGCTCCCCCACGATACGTTGCTGATTGCATACCTGCTGGTGCAATCCCTGGAAGCTGTGCTGCAGGGTCCGGACCGCGTCGGAAACAAGGGTGCTGATCTTGTCCAGCTCGGCGCGCATTTGATGGGAGATGCCCGCCACTCCGGCATCCAGTCCCAATATCATGCCATGAACCGCGGCATCCAGGTCCTCCTGTTCTTTCAGGGCTTGCGACTCATCCATGTCGGAATGCAGCCATTGCTGCCTCAAGGCGGCGGCGATCCACAGAAGCAGAACCAGCAACCCGCCCAAGGCGGCGGAAGGGGCCCCCATCAAAAAAGCGCCCCCCAGCACGCTGATGCTGCCTCCGAGGGGCAGCAGGTGCTTCGATAAGAATGGCCGCATCATTGCCGTCTTTTCCTCTGTATTCTCTATCTCTGTCCAAGTACTTAGCGGTCCACAATTTTAAATCTTGAGCAAGACGGCATGCCGGCTCAGGCCTTGGCCAACTCTATCAGTTCATCTGCGATCTTGTTCAACGGCAACACGTTATCGGCAAAGCCACGCTTGACCACCTCGCCGGGCATGCCCCATACGACACAGGACTTTTCATCCTGCGCCAGGGTAGAGGCGCCGGCCCCTTTCATCTCCCCCATGCCTTCGGCGCCATCGGCCCCCATGCCGGTCAGCATGAGACCAACGGCATTGGGGCCGGCATTCTGGGCCAGGGAGCGGAACAGCACATCCACGGAGGGCTTGTGCCGGTTGACGGGGGGGCCGTCATTGAGCTTGCAGACATAGCGGGCACCATCGCGCACCACCATCAGGTGCTGGTCGCCCGGAGCGATATAGGCATGGCCGGAAAGAATCTGCTGGCCGTCCCTCGCCTCCGATACGGTCAATTGGCTCATGCCGTCCACTCTCTGTGCAAAGGGCCCGCTAAAGGCCGCGGGAATATGCTGGCAAATCACGATCCCCGGCATATCCGGCGGCAGGCCGGCCAGCACTTCCTTGATAGCCTCGGTGCCACCGGTGGAGGCACCAATGCCGATTATTCGATCCGTGGTTCGAAAATGCCGTTTTACCGGGTGCTTTGCAAGAACCGCGTCCGCCGAGTGTTTTTCCGAGGCCCTGGAAGAATCCGCCACGGCATGGCGTATCGGCCGTACGCGAGCACCCGCCGCCACCTTCACCTTGGCCACAATCTCTTCGGCGTATTCCTCCAGCCTGTGGGCCACGTCGACCTTTGGCTTGGAAATGAAATCCACCGCCCCCAGCTCCAGCGCCCGCAGCGTGGTATCGGCCCCCTCCTCCGTCAAAGTCGAGATCATCACCACCGGCATGGGGTGCAGCCGCATCAGGTTGGCCAGGAAGGTCAGGCCATCCATGCGCGGCATTTCCACATCCAGGGTCAGCACATCCGGTTTCAGCTTTTTGATTTTTTCCCGGGCGACGAAAGGATCGATGGCAGCACCGACAACCTCGATGCCTGGCGCCTTGCCGAGGATTTCGGTAAGCAGTTGCCGGACCAGAGCGGAGTCATCGACTATAAGCACTTTTATCATGCCTGATAATTTCCCTTTTCCGGTTACGGGGCGATCCGTCTCGTCTCATGACGGAAACCCGCAACAAAAAACAATCAAAACAACTCTATTTCTCCCTCTATCGGCTTATGTTCAATATCATGCCGGTAGGCCTCTTCACGGCGAACCACCGTATCATTGTGCAGATGTTTGAGTTTTTTCACCCGCACCCTGCCGGTGGCCGGATAATAGATCACCTTGCGGGGATAGATGTCGCCCAGGTCCTCCCCGGTTATTTCCAGATTCTCCTGGGCCAGATAATCGCGCACGAACTGGATATTCTTGACGCCGACATCCGTCATGGCATCGATAATCCTGCCGCCGCCAAACACCTTTACTTCCAGGTTGCGGCGGTGCCCGCCATGGCTGAGGATGTCATTGATCATGTGTTCCATGGCGTAATTGCCATAGCGCATCGCCGTGCTGAGAACATCATCGGCCCCACCCCACCCCCGGCCGTTGGAGAGCGGCAACATAAAGTGATTCATACCGCCGATGCCAAACACCCGGTCCCGTATACAGGCGGAGACACAGGAGCCCAAGACAGTGGTAATCATTTCATTGCGAGTTGTGACATAGTATTCACCCGGTAAAATCTTTGCCGCTATTATATTGTGCTTTTTGTCCCAGTACCGTTTTATACCTTCAAACCCGGCCAGCGCAGGCGGGATTTCTTTGGCGGCAAGCGGGCGCGTCCTGTTCATTACTCTTTTTTCCTGTATACAGTATTGCCGATCAATTCAAACCGGTCTGTAATTTTAAACAGTGATTCTGAATGTCCTACAAACAGATATCCCCCGTCTTTTAAATTATCGGCATACCGGTCTATCAGCCTGGTCTTGGATTCCCGGTCAAAATAGATGATTACGTTACGGCAGAAAATGACATCCATGGGGCCATCCACAACCCAGTCTTCCATCAGGTTGAGCTGGCCAAAATCGATCAGCGATCTCACCTCGGGCTTTACCCGGACCAGGCCCGCCTGCCGGCCCTGGCCTTTCATGAACCAACGCCTCAACTGCGGCTTTGGTATGCCATTGACCCTGTCTGCGGAATAGACACCCCTCGCCGCCCGGCTCAGCACATTGGAATCAATGTCGGTGGCCAGGATCCGCGCATCCCAGCCGCCGCCCGGGGGCAGATTTTCCTTGAGGGTTATGGCCAGCGAATACGGCTCTTCGCCAGTGGAGCAGCCGGCCGACCAGATGCGGATCCTGCGGTCATTTGGGCTTTGTTGCCTCAGCTGGGGGAGAATGGTGTCACGCAGGAATTCAAAGTGGTGGTTCTCACGAAAAAACGAGGTCAGGTTGGTGGTAATGGCGTTTACCAGCTCAAGTACCTCATCCCCATCCTTGTCATTTTTCAACAGATTGCAGTATTGACGAAAATCCTTCAGCCCGAGCTGGCGCACCCGCCGGGAAAGCCGGGCATAATACATGTCAAACTTGTCATCGCCGACGACGATGCCCGTGCGCTCATTGGCGATACGGCGCAGAAAATCAAAATCCCGCCTGGTAAACAAAAACTCCCGTCCCGACTCCTGCATCTTAAAACTCTCCCTAAGATAATTCGTTCTAAAACAGCTCGATACTGTCACCATCGCCCCTGAGCGCCATTTTCTCCCTGCACTGACGCAGGGCTTCTTCAATAGTGGCGCCCGCCAGGAGGGCGTCGAACATGTCCTGTTCCTCCTGCATGCTGAAGCGAGACCGGATTTTATCCTGCAGGACTTTCCATTCGGAGGGGTTGAACAGACGGCTCTGATCACTCACCAGTTCACCCAGGGATTCGAGGCTGTGCGTGACATGGGTCAGTTGCTGGGACAGCCTGTCGTAGAACTGAAAGGCGACGATTGCAGACTGCATCTGGGTGCGGACCATGTCGCAATTCTGCTTAATGGTCTGGAGGGCCACAGAATTATGCTCCAGGCAGTCTTCACTCTCAGCAGTGGCTGCAATGGTGTCGACCATGCCGACCATGGCGGTGAATGAGCGGCTGAGCACCTCGACGGAATCATCCCCTTCCCGCAGGGCTATATTGATTTGCGCCGCCGCCAATTCCAGCATGCGCACCGTCTCCCCCACCTGGCTCCAATCCAGATCGGGCGACTCGGCCGTCGATCGAGTGGTTCTTATATTAGGCTGTGCCATGATTATTCTCTCGGTAATAACGGCAATCTACGCCGCCTCGTTTACTTCATTCAAGCGCAACAAGCCAGCAAGGCCTGATTGGTCCGCCGCCTCGCACAATACCTGGGAGGCTGCGCTCCATTCAACGGTCAGATGCAGTGTTACAGCCTCCTTCATAAAGGCCGCCAGCAGTTGCAGGCCGGCGCCATCGACCTGTTCGAGGTCGCCACCGTCAAGCATGAGAGCACCATCGCCTTTCAATGCATCGCTCAAGCGCTGATGCCAGTCTGCGACATCGGCAATGATCAGGGAATCACCGAAAACCAGATCAGCAGCGCCGGCGCCAACGGCTCCGGACTCTTCTGCCGCGGCCCTAGGCTCCTCCGCCACGGCCTCGGCTGGTTCCGGGCCGGCATTTTCAACCTCGTCCGGCAGTGCCTCCCCGGCTGGTGCCAGAGGATCATGGCCAATGACCGGCTTTGCGCCACGTTTACGCCTGCCGTTACTCGCATTTTTGTTTTTGCTGGTAGCCATTAGATCGCCCTCCTTTCAATCAGATCTTGGGCCAGTTGGTAAAAATCCTGCGCCGAGTTGCTTGACCGGCGATATTCGAAAATGGTCCTGCCCGCCGCCGGGCATTCGGCCAAAGCGGCAACCTCACGGACCGGTGTGGCCAACACTTTTTGCGGAAAATGCTTTAGCAGTTTTTCCCGTATCTCCCGGGATAACCTGCGCCTGGTATGAAACCGGCTGACCACCACCCATTGCTGTAACGCCCGGCGCCGGATGGGTTCGAACTTTTTCAGCGTGGCCAGCAGATGGGCCACTCCATTGAGGGCCAGATAGTCGCCGCTGACCGGGATCAGCACTTCGTCCGCCGCCATGACTGCATTGGCCGACAACAGGCCTGACGCCGGCGGGCAATCAAACAGCACGAAATCCTGTTCCGGTGCGTCTCTTTTCATGGCCTTGTCCAGCAGCCAGGCCCTGGCGGTCCCGCCGTCATTGAGATGCTCGACCTCCATGAGCCGCCGGCCCGCCGGAACCAGGGTCATGTTTTCACGGGTGTGGACCGCCACCGCTTCGAGCGGCTTCTGCTCCAGCAGCACCTCGTCAATACCATGGACGGGCGGGCGGAATATGCCGAGGCTGGTCGAAAGCTGCCCCTGGGGATCCAGGTCCACCACCATCACCCGCTTGCCCGCAAGCCCCAATGCATGGCCGAGATTGGCCACGATGGTGGTCTTGCCGACGCCACCCTTCTGGTTAATGACGGCTATGCATCGCACGGCTGTCATCCTTTCCGATCAATCTCCGCTTATCCGGCAAAGGCGGCGCCGGAGCACATTACTGCAGGGACTCCGGCAGGCCCATCTCTCTTGGGTCGAGCAGCTTGTCCACGTCCAGCAGGATGACCATGCGGTCATCCAGCGTCACCATGCCCTTGATATAGCAGGCGCTGACGCCGGCCCCTATCTCCGGGGAGATGCGCGCATCGCCGGGGGCCACATCGAGCACATCGGAAACCCCGTCGACCACGGCACCGACAACATGCTGCCGCCCCCCGGATTCCACCGAAAACACTATGGTCACGGTAGTGGGGGTATACTCGCACTCGGCCAGGTGGAAGCGCATGCGCAGGTCCACGATGGGGACGATGACGCCCCGCAGGTCCAGCACACCCTTCAGGTAATCGGGCATATCGGGCAGCGGGCGCACTTCCTCCCACCCTTTGATCTCCCGCACCTTCAGGATGTCGGCCCCATAGACCTCACCGCCAAGGGTAAAGCTCAGGTACTGACCGCCGAGCCCCTCCCGGGCCTCCGCCGTATCCGCAGCCATGGGCTCAACAGCATCTCCCGCATTCATAGCCTGTCTCCCGCACACATCGATCTTATCCGGTGAATCCGCCGGCGCCCCCCCAGGGGATGCCAGTCAGAACTCCGCCCATTCATCTCCGTCATCCGCATCATCGGCCGGCACCGTCGCCGGCGCGGGCTTGGACGCCGCCGATGCCGGCTTGGAGGGACGGGCGGCAACCGCCCGCACCGGGGCCGGCGCGGTTTCCGCCGGCGCTCCCGAGGCCCCGGGGCCGGCAGTCTTGGTGGCGTTTCCTCCCGGTATGGTGAAAAAGCTCATCATCTGGTTCATTTCACGGGCCTGATCGGTCATGGAGGCCGAGGCGGCCGAGGTCTCTTCCGCCAGCGCCGCGTTCTGCTGGGTCAACTCGTCCATGCTGGACACGGCCTGGTTGACCTGGTCGATCCCCGCGGACTGTTCCTGGCTGGCGGCGGCGATTTCCGAGATGATGTCACCCACCTTTTTCACCCCTTCGACGATCTCTTCCAGGGTCTCGCCGGATTCGTTCACCAGGTCGGCCCCGGCCTTGACCTTCTCTACGCTGTCCTGAATCAGGTCCTTGATCTCCTTGGCGGCCGTGGCGCTGCGACCGGCCAGGTTGCGCACTTCCGTCGCCACCACGGCAAAGCCGCGGCCCTGCTCGCCGGCCCGCGCCGCCTCCACCGAGGCGTTCAACGCCAGCAGGTTGGTCTGAAAGGCGATTTCATCGATGACCCCGATGATCTCGGCAATCTTGTTACTGGCGACATTGATCTCCTGCATGGCGGTAATGGCGTTGCCCACCACTTCACCCCCGCGTTCCGCCGTCTGCCGCGCCGTGGCCGCCACCTGGTTGGCCTGCTGGGCATTGTCGGCATTGTTCCTGACCGTGCTGGTCAGTTGCTCCATGCTGGAGGCCGTCTCTTCCAGCGCGCTGGCCTGCTGCTCGGTACGGCTGGAGAGGCTGTTGTTGCCGGTGGATATCTCTTCGGACGAGGTGTTTATCCGGTCTGCGGCCTCCCGCAGTTTTGAAACGATCTCCACCAGGTTGCTTCGGGTCTCGTCGATGTCGTTCTTGACATCGGCGAACATGCCGCTGTATTCGCCGGCCATGGCCCGGGTCAGGTCACCCTTGGCGATGGAGCCCATCACGGCGGCGATATCCTCGAATACCCGGCCCAATGTCTCGAGCAGTTCATTGATGCCGCCGCTCAGGGTGCGGAAGAACCCTTCCTTGCCTTCGAGATCGATGCGGCGGCTCAGGTCGCCCACCCGGGCGCCATCGACAATGGCCTGGATGTCACCTTCGATCACTTCCCTGATTTTCTCGATAGTGGCATTCGCATCCTGCTTGAGCTGGTTGAAAGAACCCTTGTATTCACGGGTGATGGACTCATTCAGATCACCTCGCGCCAAGGCGCCGAATACACGCACGGTGTCATCGACAATGCCGTCGCTCACGTCCACCAGGTCATTGATGCCGCTGCTGAGTTTTGCATAGAATCCGTTCTTGCCTTCCAGGTCAATGCGTTGGCTCAGATCGCCCCCGCGCGCCGCATCGACGATGGATTGAATGTCTTTTTCGATTACGTCCGAAAGCCTCTCCTGCATGGTGATCATGGCGGCGTAGACCCCTGTTGCCTCGCCACCCCCTTTCTTCAGATCCATCTCCAGGCTGCCGTTGGCGATGCTGCTGGCGATCTGCTCGATATGCGCAGGCTCGCCCCCCATCTGCTTCAGGACGCCGCGTCCTATGAAAATTCCCAGGCCGGCGGAAACCAGCAGGCCCACCAGGGCGGTAACGAGGCTGATTATCAACTCCTGGGTGGCGCCGGCCTTAAGCACCCCGGCCGTCTCGGCCAGTCCCGCCGCGAGATGATCCTCGACTTTTTTCAGCAGGTTGATCTTGCCGGTCTGCATCTTGAACCAGTACACCGAGTCGACCCCGAATCCACCCGAATCGGCCCTCTCACGCGCGATCCGGCGCATCCTCTCCGTCTCATCGACGAACTCTCCCTTGAGAGTGTCTTTGTAGTAGGCCTTGTCCTCCTCTTTCGCCAGCGAAAGAAAGACTTTGGTGTAATTCTCCTGGGTGGTGACCAGGGACATGAACTTGTTGAACATGGGACCGAAGCTGTCCCTGGCAAACACATTGGAAAGCACCGCCCGCTCGATGCCGGCCCGCTCCTTGTTCTGAAGGTAGTTGGCATAGGCCGCTGTCATGATGGCCAGTTCCCCGTTGGGGCTGGCCTTGGACATCTCGGAAATCAGGCCAAGAAAGGCGCCATTGGTGCCGGTGTAATAACCCAGGGCCTCTTTCAGCGGAATGCTCTGGGCGTCCACCGCGGCCCGCTTCTGATCAATCAGCTTCAGGCGGCCGAGGGCGTCCTGCAGCCCGGCGTTGAACTTTGCGCCCAGCGTGGCAGCGTCGAATCCGGTCAGAAACTGCTGCAGCTTCTCCGCCTTCTCCCGCGTCGACAGGCGCTGCTGTCTCAACTGCTCACCGAACTTGGTGCCTCCGCTGCCGAGAAACCCGGCCGTCATGCCACGCTCCTTTTGCAGTTCATGCACAAGACTGCTGGCGTGGATACCAAGGGAGGTCATGGACTCGAGCTGCACCGTGGTCTGACGCAACGAGAATGCGTTCATCGCCTTGACCGCAGCAAAACCCATCATCACAATAACCGGAAACAGAACCATCAACGCCAGTTTGTGCGCCAACTTCAAGTTATTCAAAAAGCTCATCTGTCTGTCCTCTAGGAAACCTAAACACTCTTCTCGTTCGATACGGTAAAAAAGCCCATCATGTTGCTCATGTCCCGCGCCTTATCCATCATGGAGGCCGAAGCAGCAGAGGCCTCCTCCGCCAGCGCCGCGTTCTGCTGCGTCAACTCATCCATGCTGGTCACGGCCTGATTGACCTGGTCGATCCCCGCCGACTGTTCCTGACTGGCGGCGGCGATTTCAGAAATGATATCGCCCACCTTTTTCACTCCTTCGACGATCTCTCCAAGGGTTTCGCCGGATTCATTCACCAGATCGGCGCCGGCCCTGACCTTTCCCACGCTGTCCTGGATCAACTCCTTGATCTCCTTGGCGGCCGTGGCGCTGCGGCCCGCCAGGTTGCGCACCTCGGTGGCCACCACCGCAAAACCGCGGCCCTGCTCGCCCGCCCGCGCCGCCTCTACCGAGGCGTTCAACGCCAGCAGGTTGGTCTGAAAAGTGATCTCATCGATGACGCCGATGATCTCGGCGATCTTGTTGCTGGCGACGTTGATGGCCTCCATGGCATTGACCGCATTACCTACCACCTCGCCGCCACGCTCTGCCAGCCGCCGCGCGGCAGTTGCGACTTGGTTGGCCTGCTGGGCATTGTCGGCATTGTTTCTTACCGTGCTGGTCAATTGCTCCATGCTGGCGGCTGTCTCTTGCAGGCCGCTGGCCTGTTGTTCGGTCCGGGCGGAAAGACTATTGTTTCCAGTGCAGATTTCATCCGATGCAGTACTGATGTGATCCGTGGCCTCCCGCAGTTCAGACACAATCCGCTCAAGATTTGCCATGGTCTCATTGATGTCCCGCTTGGCTGCGCCAAAGGCGCCTTTATAGGAATTGGTGATGGGTTTTGTAAGGTCGCCCGAGGCCATGTGGCTCATGGCCTCGGCGATATCGTTAAAGACATTTTCAACCACATCGATAAGGTCGTTGATCCCAATGGCCAGACCCTTGAAAAATCCCTCCTTGCCCTCCGTCTGAATGCGCTGGGTAAGGTTGCCGGAGCGGGCCGATTCCACAATGCCATCAATTTCGCGCTCCACCGCCACCTCGGCAGTTCGATCAGTCCACTCCACGGCGGTGCCGAGACGCTCCCCGTCCTCATTCACCACCGCATTGGCGACGATCCGGAAGCTGCGTCCGCTGATCTCCATATCCGCACGGTAGGTGCCCGTGAGATTATCCAGCACAGCACGCTGGTGGGCCGGATTGGTGTGGAAGACATCTATGTTCTGACCCATGAGATTGTTCGCATCGAACTCAGGCAGCACTGCCTTCAGATCGGCCTCCGCCTTGCAAAACATCTGCCGCACCGCATCGTTCATGAAGATAATGTTGTAGTCCTTGTCCGCCACCATGACGTTGGTGTTTACGCAATCCAGAGCAGTCTTGATGCGGGTCGCCTCATCGGCGCGCCGGCGCGCCTCGTTGACATCGAATCCCAACTTGGTCTGCATGCACTTCAAGCCACGCAACATGTCGCCAATCTCATCGCCACGCCGGATATCGATATCATCGTGGTAATAACCCTCACCGATACGGGACATGTGGCCCACGGCATCTTTCAGAGGCGCCAGCACTCCACGCCTCAACGCCACCAGGAATAAACCGCCCAACAGAATAAATCCGGCCGCGGGCATAATCGTGACCATAAACTTGCCATCACCCACCACGCCTGTCAGACGTTGGCTCCCAGCCTGCGTCAGGGCCTGATGGCGCTGTTTCAATACCTTGAAGGCATCCAAGGCCGGCTTGTCGCTTACTGTAATCACCTGGTCGATGAGTTCGACGGCCGCGCCCGCCTCCACCATGGGCGCGATCCTGTCCAACCCGGACCTATAACCGTTGGCCACCTGTTCAATATCGTCCAGGGCCTTGCTCTCCCCTTCGGACAGCCCCTGCAGGTTGCGGTAGGCCTGAATGTTCTGCAGCAGGGCCTGATGGTTGAGCTTGAACCGATCGGCATACTTCGGCTCTCCGCGAAGCACATAATTCTTGAGATTATGGATAGCGCCGCCATAGCCAAGCCGGGACTTGATTTCATCCAGCAGCGACTGACGCTGGACAACCCGTTGCTGGTACTCATTCCAGTGGGTTTCGGCCATATCCATGGGGCGCCAGGAGAGAACCGCAGCCGCCACAAAACTCATCGCCATGACGGCCATGGCCACATAGAACTTGCGCATCAGGGTAAGATTGCCGATCCGGTTAATGGCCCGGCGTAACGGGCCCTCGCCTTTAAAGGTGCCGGCATTGATCTGCTGATAAAGCGCTTCCGCCGCCTTCACCTCCTGCGCGGCAGGCTTGCTGCGCACGGACATATATTCCGTGATCCGGCCGTTCTTCCACACGGGGGTAACATTGGCCTTGACCCAGTAATGATCTCCGTTCTTACAGCGATTCTTGACAATACCGCACCAGGGGCGACCGGCCTTTACGGTATTCCACAGATCCTCGAAGGCCGCCGGCGGCATATCCGGGTGCCGGATGATATTGTGGTTTTTGCCGATCAGATCCTGTTCACGGAAGCCGGATATCTCGATAAACTCGCGGTTGCAGTAGGTGATGATGCCCTTCCGGTCCGTTTTGGAAACCAGAATGGAGCCTTCCTTCATCTGCTGTTCATTGCCGGTTACCGGCTCATTGATCTTCATGATCCCTTTCCCCCTGATCAATGCCCTCGTCCTGGCTCAGGAGCCTGTCTACGTCCAGTAACATGATCATCTTGCCGCCCGCCGAAACCAGGCCGCTGATGAATTCGGTGGCCACGGAGCCGCCAAAATCCGGGGTGCTGGTGATGCCGTCATCACTGGCGTTGAGCACGTCGGATACGGCATCCACCACCACTCCCATGATGCGCATCCCGCCCGCGGCCGTAACCCGCAGGACGACCACCACCGTATCCTTGGTGTATGCCTGGCGCGCCAGATTGAAGCGCTCCCGAAGATCGAAAATGGGCACGATGGAGCCCCGCAGGTTCAGCACGCCCTTTACGTAGGACGGCGCATTGGGCACCCGGGTCACCGTCTCCCAGCCGCGGATCTCCTGTACCCGCAGGATATCCACGCCATACTCTTCGTCCGCCAGGGAAAAGGTCAGGTATTGGGCGCCGAACTCGTCCAGGCACTCCTCTTCCTGGGGGTTGGTCATAATCTTTGCGTTTGCTTCAGCCATGCCGTTATCCCTTGGCCACCCGCCGCTCAGGCGGACAACCTCATCTCTCGTTCATCCCGTGCGCCGCCCCGGCCCGCCAGGCGAATGAGCCCCGGCACATCCAGTATCAGGGCCACGGAACCATCCCCCAGGATGGTGGCGCCGGAGATGCCGTCCACCTTGCGGTAATTGGCCTCCAGGGATTTGATGACCACCTGCTGCTGGCCCAGCAGGTCGTCCACGAACAGCCCGCAGCGCCGTCCTTCCCCTTCCACCACGACCAGCAGGCCCTCGGTAAGCTCCGTGGCCTTGGCACCCTCGATGCCCAGCACCTGGTGCAGGCGCACGATGGGCAGGTACTCATCCCGCAGCTTGAAGGTCTCGCCCTTTCCCGCCACCAGGTTGATCATATCGGCCTGGATCTGGATGGATTCGATAATGGAGACCAGGGGGACGATGTAGGTCTCCTCGCCCACGGATACTGTCTGTCCATCCAGGATGGCCAGGGTCAGGGGCAGCCGGATGGTAAAGGATGATCCCTTGCCGAGTTCGGACCAGATCTCGATGCTGCCGCCCAGTTCATTGATGTTTCTGCGCACCACGTCCATGCCGACGCCGCGGCCGGAGACATCGCTGACCTGTTCGGCGGTGGAAAAACCCGCCATGAAAATCAGCTCATAGATCTGCTGGTCGGTCAGATTGGCGTCGGCGGGGACCAGGCCGCGCTCGATGGCCTTGTTCAGCAGGACATCGGGGTTCAGGCCCTTGCCATCATCCTTGATCTCGATAATGATGTTGCCGCCGCGGTGGGAGGCATTGAGCTCCACCGTGCCGGTCTCCGGTTTGCCGGCGGCAATGCGATCCGCCGGCAGCTCGATGCCGTGATCCAGGCTGTTGCGCACCAGGTGCACCAGGGGATCGCCGATCTTTTCAATGACGGTCTTGTCCACCTCGGTGGTCTCACCGGTCATTTTCAGTTCGATTTTCTTGCCCATCTTGGTGCTCAGGTCATGCACCAGACGGGGGAAACGGCTGAAGGTGAAACTGATGGGCAGCATGCGGATCTGCATGACGCTTTCCTGCATCTCCCGGGTGTGGCGCTCAAGCTGGCTCAGCCCCTCTTGCAGCCGCTCGACACGGCTCATGTCGAAATCTTCGCCCAGCAGGCTGAGCATGGACTGGGTAATCACCAGCTCCCCCACCATATTGATCAGGGCATCGATCTTGCTGATATCCACGCGGATGGAGCTGGAGCCCTGGGAAGCGGTGGCGGATTTACGCCGGTCACCTTTGCGCCGGTCGCCTTCCCCGCGCCGGTCAACACCGTTGCGCCGCTCCTCGGGGGCGGGCACGGCCTTGACCTGGGGCGCCACCGGCTCCGTCGCCCCCGCTTCCACGGCGGGCGCGGGGTCGGGAGCAGCAGCGGGCTGTTCCGGCAACATGGGCATGATGGCCAGGTCGCAGTCATCTTCCACCCAGGCGAATACGTCGTCGAGCTGGTCTCGGCTCACGTCGCCGGTCAGGCGAAGGTCCCAGCTCAGATAACAGTCTTCCGGTTCGATCTCGTCCAGGCTTGGCAGGTCGCTGAGATCGGCCTCCACCTCCAGTTCACCCAGGCTGCTCAATTCCCGCAGGATGCGCACCGGGTCGTTGCCCGTGCGCATCATGTGGGCGTGGGGGCGAAAGACGATATGCCAGCCGGTGGGCTGGCGGGTCTCCGGTGGCGCGGCGGTCTCTTCGGCAGAAGATGCTCCGGCTTGGGCGCCCTCGTTCAGGACCCGCTCCAGCTCGGCCTGCTGTTCCCTGACGTGGGCCTCGTTCAACTCACCGTCCTCACTGGCGGCGGTCAGCATCTCACGCAGCACGTCCACCGACCGCAGCAGGACGTTGATGGCATCGGCGGAGACCTGACGACGGCCGTCCCGCATCTCGTCCAGCAGGGTCTCCATCACATGGGTGAAATCGGAAATATTGGTAAATCCGAAGGTGCCGCTGCCCCCCTTTATGGAGTGAGCGGCACGGAAGATGGCATTGATCTGCTCCAGATCGGCATTGCCCGCATCCATGTCCAGCAAACCCGACTCCATAATGTCCAGGCCCTCAAAGCTCTCATCAAAGAAGACCTGATGGAATTGCGCCATATCTATGGTCATTTCGCTCCCCCCGGTTGCGACACGGACGCTATGGTTCCGGGCCGCTCAGCCCAGCACTTTCTTGACCGTATTCAGCAACTGATCCGGATTGAAAGGCTTCACGATCCAGCCGGTTGCACCGGCCGCCTTGCCCTGCTGTTTCTTTTCGGGACTGGATTCGGTAGTCAACATCAACAGCGGCGTGAACTTGTAAGCCGGTAAGGCGCGCAGCTCCTTGATGAGCGTGATCCCATCCATCCTGGGCATATTGACGTCGGTGATCACCAGGTTCACGCTTTGTTTTCTGGCGACCTCCAGGGCCTGGAGCCCATCAGATGCTTCCACCACGTCATAACCGGCACCCTTGAGGGTAAAGGCCACCATCTGGAGCATCGAAGCGGAGTCATCTACAGCCAAAATGCTTGCCATTCTCTTTCTCCTGAGAGTTAAATACGGGTTCTCCAAAAGCTGTCCGGCTCAAACTACCGGCCAACCGGCGGCAAGGAGGCAATACGGCAAATTCCAAGTGGTACAATCAGGCCTGGAATCCGCTTTGCCCTACAATATCCAGGGACGCACCGATCTCCTCACGCAGGTTATAACGGCGTGGAAACAGCGATCTTTAGGAAAAATAACCCTGCTCCTGACAAAAGACGCATGCGCAGGGGAGGGCTTGGGTTACGGGATCGCTACCGGGCGCGGACTTGCAAATATCCTTACCAAAAACATGGATTAGACATGACCATTGAATTCGTCTGCTGGAAATGCGCCGCCGCCCTCACGGATCTGCCCCGGACGCTGGGCCGCCATGACACCTGCCCCGCCTGCCGGGCGGAACTCTATGTCTGCAGGATGTGTGAATTCCATGACCCCGGGGTCAGCAACGGCTGCCGCGAACCCATAGCCGACTGGGTAAACGACAAAGAGCGGGCAAACTTCTGCGGCTACTTCAAGATTCGGACCAATGCCCACCGGCCTCGGGATGAAGCCGCGGGGGCGGCCGCACGGGCCCGGCTCGAAGCCCTGTTCGGGGAGGATGGGGAGACTGAAGGGGACACAGCAGCCGGCGCCGGGGCGCATTCCGAGGCCGACCTGGCCAGGGAACAGCTTGAGCGCCTGTTTGGCTCAAAGGATCCGGATACCCCCTGAATCACCCAGATATTCAAGGGCGGAAATGAAAACGGCCTGGTGCAAACCAGGCCGTTTTCATTGAAAGCAAAGAAGCCTCTGTCAACTGCATCGGCGGTCGCTGTGCCGCCGCTCCCGCCCGGTCCATGGCATCCCGCCGGAAGCGCGCCGCTCGTTGCGGCCGGTCCGGTGCACGTACTCCCGCACCTGCACCCTGGAACCGTACAGATCCTTTTCCTTTTCCTTTTGGGCCCTGATGGCCCTGTCAACCTCTTCCTGGGACCTGAACAAAATATGGCCGTAACGGACCTCCCCCTGCTCGGATCGCCTTTTGACAATCTCGATATCGGTGATGCCCTCATCCTCTTCAAAAAAATCCAGCAGATCGCTGGTAGTGGTTCCCGCCTCCAGGTTTCCGATGAATACGCCCATAACAGTACCCCGTGTCTCAATAATGGAGTTTGAACTCAATTTATACCACCGACCCGCCATGAGAACCAGCCTTGAGGGGCGGCCAGGGAATTTTTTTCCCGGCGTAACACGACAGCTGCATGTCGGGGCACCATGGGCCGGCCGGGGTGAGCAGCGGCACTCATCAGCCTGAAAAACTAATGCTTTTCAGTGGGTTGAGCCTCATCAGCAGACTTGGCATCACTCCGACCCTGTTGAGATTTACGGTTTCGGACATAATATGCGGCCAGGCAGATAGCGAAAAACCCCAGCAGCAGCATCGCCACGAACACCAACCCCCCGCCACTCATCTCTGTTTGCATAATAACCCCATAAAATAGTTCATAACCGTTTACAGTTTACGGTTAACGGTTGACGGTTAAAAGCGGCAAGCCGACAAATGGACAACATTCCGGTGGCGAGATTGAACTGTTAACCGCAAACCGTAAACTGTAAACTGCGAATGCGAGCAGAAAGAGGCGGACAATTATGAGCGTGCTGGAAAAAATAGAGGGATATCTTAAAAAATGCTTTCCTGAAAATGTCGGCAAATCCGAGCGGACCATGCGCATGTTAATCGGCATGTTATTGATAGGCATCGCTTTCCTCGAAAGCATCACGCCGGACCAGGAATTCTGGCTTACCTTCCTGGGAGCCCTCGGCCTCTTGACCGGCGTAACCGGGCACTGCCCCGTATACGGCTTCCTGGGCAGAGACACCGCCGACTGAGGAATTTCAAATGACCACGAAACTGGAACAGGAAGAGTTTCTATACCGCCGGGCGATTGACATCATCGAGTCCGCCGATACCGACGCCGACAAGGAAGACCTGTTATATGTAGAGGTGTACCTGCCCTTGACCGAGCTGTACAAAGACAGGATCTTCACTCCCGCAGGCCTGGGCAACGAGCCCGATTGATAGAGATACGATTTACCGCCCGGCCAGGCATTGTCCGGCTTGTCGCAGCCTGCAAACACTGGATGAGTTCGCCGAGTCCACTGGAGTTGGCCCCATCCCTGCTGACGTCATCCGGGGCGGGGGAGAAGGATCGGGTCATGGGGACCATGAGCAGGCGGTTGGCCGGATTCAGGAGCCAAACCGAAAAGGCCGAAAAAGGGCTTCGACTGAGGATGTCATTCCCCGCGCCTCTCTATCTCAATAAAAAGCCCGATCAACCCATTGTTTTCGCCAACAGGGGCCTCAATCCGCCCAGGGGGCGGGTATTCAATACGTCCCCTTTTTCCAGCCAGCCACGGCGGGCCTGGCCGATACCGTGGACCAGGTTGGCGCAGGCGTTTTCATTGTGGCCGTCGCTGTTGATGGCGACCGGAACACCCTCCTCCTTCGCCAGGCGGCAATGGCTGTCGTTCAGGTCCAGGCGTTTGGGCTGGGCGTTCAACTCCAGGAAACAGCCCCGTTCCCGGGCGTGACGGATGATGCGCGGCATGTCCACCTGGTAGGCCTCCCGCTCCAGCAGCAGGCGGCCGCTGGGGTGGGCGAGGATGGAGAAATAGCGCTGATCCATGGCCCGCAGGATGCGCGCGGTCTGTTTCTTTTCGGACAGGCGGAACCGGCTGTGCACCGCGCCGATCACCAGATCGAGCCGGGACAGCACCTCATCCGGCAGATCCAGCATTCCGTCCTCCAGGATATCGACCTCAATACCCTTGAGGATGCGGATGCCCTTGATCCGTTCGTTGAGGCGCTCGATCTCTTCTATCTGGCGCAGCAGGCGCCCGGCGTCCAGGCCGTGGGCGATGCGCAGGCGCCACGAATGGTCGGTGATGGCGATGTATTCGAGGCCGTGCTTTTTGGCCGCCAGGGCCATCTCCTCGATGGTCGCATTGCCGTCGCTGTCTCTGGTGTGCAGGTGCAGATCGCCGCGCAGGTCGGCCAGGGTCACCAGTTCAGGCAGGCGCCCTTCCCGGGCCGCCTCGATCTCACCGCTGCCCTGGCGCAGTTCCGGGGGGATGAAGGGCAGGCCCAGGGTGCGGAACACGGATTCCTCGGTCTCTCCCGCGATACGCCGCTCATCCCGGAACACCCCATACTCGTTGATCTTGAGCCCCCGCTGCTGGCCCAGGCGGCGGATCTGGATATTGTGGGCCTTGCTGCCGGTAAAGTAGTGCAGGGCCGCACCAAGGTTTTCGGGGGCGACCACCCGCAGGTCCACCTGGAGGCCGGAGCGCAGGATGACAGTGGAGCGGGTGGGCCCCCGGGAGACCACCTCGGCCACCTCCTCGTAGGCGCCGAAGCGCTCCATGACGGCGCCGGGTTGGGCGGCGGTCACCAGCAGGTCCAGGTCACCCACCGTCTCCTTGCCGCGCCGGTAGCTGCCGGCCACCACCACCTCTGTCACCCCTTCGGCCTGCTTCAGATAGGCGACCAGGGCCTCGGCATGGGCCTGTACGCCGGCGCGCCGGAAACGCCTCTGCTGGTCGCTGTGGGCGCCGATGAGCTCCAGCACATTCTGTTCGGTCTTGGGCCCGAAACCGGCCAGGTTCCGCAGGCGCCCCGCGCGGGCGGCCTGTTCCAGCTGCCCGAGGGTCTCGACGCCCAGCTGCTCGTACAGGGCCCTGACCCGCTTGGGCCCCAGGCCGGGGATGTGCAGCAAGGCCTCCAGGCTGGCCGGCACCTCTTGGTGGAGCCTTTCGAGGGCCCGGACGTTTCCGGTCTGCACCATTTCCCGGATCTTCGCCGCCAGGGCCTTGCCGATCCCCGGCAACGCGCTGAGATCGGCCCCCCCGGACACCAGTTCCGCCACCTCCCGCCCCAGGCCGCGCAGGTTGCGCGCGGCGGTGCGATAGGCACGCACCCGGAAGGGGTTGGCGCCCTCGATCTCCAGCAGGTCCGCCATCTCATCGAAAACGGCGGCGATATCTTCGTTGCGGACGGCCATGACGGCCATAATCCCAGAAAGCGCGGTTGAAACCCAGCAGCTTTATTTTGCGCCTTCAGGCGCGGCGCACCCTGAAGGCGGGAAACATCTTCTCCAGGCGCTCCAGCAGGACCCCGTCATGACAGAAACCGGGCCTTTCCCCATGGGCCGGCCGGCGCCCTTCCGTTACCGGACGGCACTCCTGAAGCGCATAATGCGTGACGCCCCGGCCGGCCAGTTGCCCGGCCAGTTCGAGCAGGCTTTCCCGGCTGAAAAGATCCGGATCGGCGGTGGTGCGCACTTCGTAATCGACCCCGCTTTCCAGCAGCAGGGCCAGGCTGTCTCTCGCCCTGGCGCCGCTCCCGTCGACCCCCGTCAACTCCGGGTAGCGTTCGAACGACGTCTTGATATCGAGACCGACCCAGTCCAGGCGTGGCAGGAGCTTCCCCAACCTGCCGGGATGGGTGCCGGCGGTGTGCAGGGCCACCTTGAATCCCATTGATTTGACGCCATCCATGGCGTCGGCGAGTCCCGATTGAAACAGCGGCTCGCCACCGCTGAACACCACCCCGTCGAGCAGCCCCCGCCGCCGCTCCAGAAATCCCCGCAGCATCTCCCAGTCCCCGGCCTCGCCGCCGGCCGGAAGCAGGTGCGGGTTGTGGCAATAGGGGCAACGCCAGGCGCATCCCTGGCAAAACACCACCGCCGCCAGGCAGCCGGGGAAGTCGATGGTGGTCAGCGGCGTCAGGCCGCCGATGCTGAGTCGCATAAGGCCGTTTGTCCGGTCCGGGCCGGATGCTCGATGAAGTGGCGGCGCTGCGCATGCTCGCTGCGCTTGCCGGGGTTGAAGGAGGTCACCGGCCGGTGATAACCCATGACCCGGGTCCAGACCTCACAGCGCTGGCGCTCGTCCTCACAGAGGGTGATTTCAGTGTCGTCGTTTTTTGGCATGATGCTCTCTCCTCTTTTTTTGATGGAAGTTGGATGGGTGATCAGGCGACCGCCTGGCGGCTGCGTTTCTCCGCCAGGCGCTCCTCGTCGCAGCGGGGACAGAATTCGTGCTCGCCGGCAAGATAGCCGTGCCGGGGGCAGATGGAAAAGGTCGGCGTGATAGTGATGTAGGGCAGGCGGAAGCGCTCCAGCACCCGCCGCACCAGGGTGCCGCAGGCCTTTGAATCCGAGATGCGCTCGCTCATGTACAGGTGCAGCACGGTGCCGCCGGTGTATTGCGACTGCAGCTCGTCCTGCAGCAACAGGGCCTCGAAGGGGTCGTCGGTCAGCCCCACCGGCAACTGCGAGGAGTTGGTGTAGTAAGGGGCCTCCGCGCTGCCGGCCTGGAGGATGTCGGCGAAGCGCTTGCGGTCCTCCTTGGCGAAGCGGTAGGTGGTGCCCTCGGCGGGGGTGGCCTCCAGGTTGTACATGTGGCCGGTCTCGTCCTGGTAGCCCAGCAGGCGCTCGCGGACGTGGGTGAGCAGGCGCAGGGCGAATTCACGCCCCCAGTCGTCGCTGATGTCGTGGGCGTCGCCGCTGAAGTTGCGGATCATCTCGT
>DRKS01000056.1 GCA_011051655.1 Sedimenticola sp. | reverse complement strand
TATTTGGTTTTTGGAACAATCTGGCTTCGCATCTTGAACGATCAGCCTTGAAGCATAGCTACGGCTATGCTTCGGCGGCCGATCGTCCAACCTGCTTCGCCAGCTTGCCCCAAAAATCCAAATCCTGGTGAGAAATGCGGGTTAAACTTTATATTTGATGGTCCACGAGATGACAACTGTTTTTTCCAAAAGCCTGAGATGGCTTTTTTTATCCCTCGCCTCTTTTGCCCTTGCGCCCGGCCCGGCGGGAGCGGATGTTGCCAGGCCGCAGGTGGAGATCCTTTATTCCGGCGATCTGACGGGGGAGTTGGAGCCTTGCGGCTGTAGCGAGACGGGAAATCTCGGCGGGCTCAAGCGCAGGGCGACGGTCATCGCCCGGATCCGGGAAAAGAACCCGGACACTTTCGTCATCTCATCCGGTGGACTCTTTGCCGGTTATTCCGCATCCGAACGCATAACCGCCGAATATATCCTGAAGGGAATGGCCCTGCTGAATTATGACGCCATCGGGCTGCAGAAACGCGATCTCTCATTCGGCCGGGATTTTCTCGATCATGCGGATCTGCCCTGGGTAGCCAGCTCTTCGGCGCCACTGGGTTTCCCCAAAAGCCGCGTTATCGAAAAAAACGGCGTAAGGCTTGCGTTCTTTTCCTGGCCCGATTCCGCGGGACCCGGTCTGGGAGGCATGCAGCCCGCCGGCGCTTCGGCGCAAGATGACCCCTTTGACCTGGAGGCCGCCATCCGCGAGGCAAAGCAGGCCGGCGCCATAACCGTTCTCGCAACGACATTGCCTTTGGAAAAGGCCCGGGCGCTGATCTCATTCGACAACCTGGATATTCTGTTCAAAGAGGCAAGCTATGAGATCTATGGAGAACCCCGGCTGCTGGAAAAGACCCTTGTCCTTCAGCCCGGAGCGCGCGGGATGTATCTTGGCCACCTGAAGCTGACCCTGGACCGGAACAACCGCATCGCCGGCTTCGAGCATGAAGCAATCGCCATGCCCGCCAAGGTGCCGGATGCGCCCCAAATGGAAGGCTGGTACAAGGCTTACAACGATGCGGTAAAGGCAAACTATCTCAGGAAGGTGGAAGTCCGCAAAAAAATGAAATCCGGCGCAAGCCCGTTTTCAGGGGCGAAGGCCTGCAAGGCATGCCATCAGAAAGAGCACGAAACCTGGAGCGCCAGCAAACACGCCCGCGCCTACAAAACCCTGTCCAATGTCGAGAAGGCGTTCGACCCGAACTGCCTGGCATGCCACACCCTGGGCTTCAACCAGGATGGCGGCTTCATAGACAGGCAACTGACGGCTGGATTCGCCAATGTGCAATGCGAATCCTGTCACGGGGCCGCACGCGCCCATGCCGGGTCCGGCGGGACAACGCCCACCCCGAATCATGAATGGCCCAGGGAGCGGATGTGCGCGCAATGCCACAACCATGACCACAGCCCGGATTTCGATATCGAGCGGTACTGGCAAAAGATCGCACACCCCTGACCGGCGACTCATGAATCTGCCCACGATCCGCCAGCTCCAATACCTCGTGGCCGTGGTCGAACTGCGCCACTTCAGCCAGGCGGCCGAGCGTTGTTTCGTCACCCAGTCCACCTTGAGCACGGGCATTCAGGAACTGGAGAACCTGTTGGGCGCGAGGCTGCTGGAACGGACCAAGCGGCTGGTCATCCCCACCCCCCTGGGGCAGGAACTCGCGGCAAAGGCCGAGAAGATTCTCGGACTGGCGGCCGAAATGGTGGAGATTGCCCAGGCGGACGAGACCCCGCTGGCCGGCCGTTTACGCCTTGGCGTCATCCCCACCATCGGCCCCTTTCTCTTGCCCAGGGTATTGCCCGCAATCCGGGAACGCTTTCCCGGCCTGAAGTTATTCCTGGTGGAAGACCAGTCGGCCCGTTTGCTGGAGCGGCTGGCGGCCGGCAGCCTGGACACGGCCATCATGGCCCTGCCCTACGACATAGGAAACCTCGAAAGCCAGGTGTTTTGGAGCGAGAACTTCTGGGTGGCGCTGCCCAAGGATCACCCGTTGAGGGGGGACGACCCCATCGCCTCACGCGAGTTGCCGGTCAAGGAACTGCTGATCCTGGAAGAGGGACATTGCCTGCGCGATCATGCCCTTGCCGCCTGTCACATGAAGGAACTGCACCACAGCGCCGCCTTTCAGGGCACCAGCCTCTATACCCTGGTGCAGATGGTGGCCGGCGGGCAGGGCATCACCTTCATTCCGGCCATGGCCGTGGATTCCGAGTTGATGAAACAAAGCGCCATCAACTTCCGGCCGCTGTCCGAAAAAGGCCCCCACCGCCGGATCAGCCTTGTCTGGCGGCCCAGCTTTCATCAAAAGCAGAACCTCCATCTCCTGGGGAACTTCATGCACGAGCTGTTGAGCGCCGGCGGTGATGCCACATAACTGCCAACCCTGACCATGACAAAGCTCATTCAGGGCCCCACAGCGCGTCCGGCTCCGCGTTTGGCGATAAACTCCAGGCCCATATTGGCCTCGGCACAGAAGTGCTCAAAGCTCTTGAAGATGTCTTCATCCACTTTGCGGCCACTTGGGATGCGGTCCGCATAAATAATACCGATGGGCTTATTGCCGATCACAAGCGGGGCTATGAGAAAACCGCCCTTGCCCAGCAGGCCGGTTATCGCGGGCATGACCAGCCTGGAAAGTTCGGACTGGCCGCCCGGCTCGACCCGCAGGGGTTTCTTCTTGGCCATGGCGTATAGAAAGATATCGGGCTCGGTCTTGCTCAACCCAAACCGGAAACGGGACATGAGCATTTCACGATCGCGCCCGAGCGCATATTTCGCCTTCAGCAATTTATGGTCCGGACTCAGCAGGGCGAACAAGGTGCGATCCATACCGATGCCGCGGTAGATGCCCTCCATCACCATCTCCAGGAGCGCATTGAAGGTCGGGCGGTTGCTGATAAGCCCTTTGATTTCCCTGAGTATGTCCAGTTGCACCATGGGATCGGCCGCGGGAAACCCCTTCTCCCGCGCCTGTGGTCCATCCTGAATCTCAACCTGTTCCTGATATTCGGCGGGAAGGGGTATCACCTTTGCGGCAGTGGAAGCCCCATAAGAACAGGCGATCAGGGCCGCATCCTTGGCCGCATCGTGCAGCAACTGCGTTGCCGTCTCCACCGGCTGCCCCAGCAGTTCGGCATATTCCTCCGTAAGCTGTTCGATCTCCCTGCTGTCCCATCCCTTCTCCGCCGCTTCGGCCAGCCTGTTGCCGATGACCACGCTGCGGACACGCGGCCCCTCTTCCAGAGGGGCGTTCAGGGCCTCGTTCAGCAGATCGCCCAGGCCCCACTCCTTCGCCAGCGCCTTGGTCAGGTCGTTCAGGGAAAAGCCCAGGATCTCCGCCTCAGCCTTTTGTGCATCGGCGCCGGGCGTCGCCAGCAACTCATCCAGCCTGTCCACCTTCTCGTGTTCGCAGCACCAAAAGGCCATTCTCCCCACACGCATGAGGAGCGCGGCGACGAACACCTCCTCAGGCTCTTTGTCTCCCCGCTGTTTGGCAATGTTGCGCGCCTGCACGGCGGCATGAATGGAAAGCCCCATCTCCCCGATCAGACGCTCACGGCTGGAACTCTTCACCAGGGTGTCGATGAGCTTGATGGTCAGGCAGATATTGCACACAGCCTCAAGGCCCAACAGGACAATGGCCCTGCTGACCGTGCTGATGGGCTTGGTATTGGGGTTATAGAAAATCGTATTGGCCAGCTTCAATATGCGCGCCGTCATGGTGGAGTCCTGCAGAATGATCTGCGCCAGCTCCATGACAGAGGAATCGGCATCCTTCGACAGATTGAGCACATTGCGCGCAGTGCTTCCGAACACGGGCATGTCCTGCACGGTGATCTCCCTGACCCAGGCCTCAAGCATCTTTGACTCTTCACTCACAATAAATGGGGTTCCCGTTTTTTTTGCGAAGCTATCCTCCATTATCGGTATAAGGAAGGGCTTTCTTGAGCAGCGGGCGGAACTCCGGACCGGAATCTGGCACAATCCCCCTGCAACCCGCCAAAGCAGATGATGAAACAATGACCAACAGCAACCTGCCTCCCGCCACCCGCAGCTATCTCGACCGGCTGCGTGAAGACATCGTGTTCTCCGAGGAACTGCGTGGGCATAAGCTCTGCTTTCACACCACCTGGGGCCTGTTCTCACCCAAGAACGTGGACGAAGGCAGCCGTCTTCTGCTGGAGCATCTGGAGATCAGGGAGGACGCCAACAGCCTGGACCTGGGCTGCGGTTACGGCCCCCTCGGCCTGACCCTGGCGAAGCTGGCGCCGAAGGGACGGCATGTGCTGGTGGACAAGGATTTCGTGGCGGTGGAGTACAGCAAAAAGAACGCCCGGCTGAATCACCTGGACAACACGGAGATCTTCCTGAGCAACGGCTTTGACCAGGTGGGAGACCGGCGCTTCGACCTCATCGTCTCCAACCTCCCGGCCAAGACCGGCAAGGAACTCTACTACCTCTACTTCTACGACGCCCTGGAGCGCCTCAAGCCGGGGGGGCGGTTTTATGTGGTTGTAATCTCAGGCCTGCGTAAATTCATTGACCGGGCGTTCAAGGAGGTCTTCGGCAATCACAAGAAGATAAAGCAGGGGAAGGTTTATACGGTGGCGATGGCGGTTAAGGAATGATTTGGGCGCCTGCGGCGCGGCTTTCTCATTCCACGCTCCGGTGTTTTACTCCTTTCCATGCTCCTGCGTGGGAATGCGGGCTCTCGTGCCGCACGGCGAGGTATTTTGGTTCCGGCAAAAGTACCTAAAAGCATTTGCTCCCATATCAATATCAATCGAGTCTAACCCTATACAATCCTATACAATCCGCTGGCTGGCTAACCGTTAGGTGACTAAATGAGTATGAAGCTTCGAAATATGCGCTCAATATTTTGCATGTTGTTACTGGCTACGGTACTGGCCGGTTGCGAGCATTTTCGTCATAAACAGGCAACATTGCCCGTAAGTATTGCTACAGTATCGAATCCAGATGTGTCGGGGTTGTGCGAAGTCTTAGGAAAGATTGCGAGAGAGCATGGATTAACAGCACAACCCAGGACCAAAGACAATGTATTGTGTTATTTCAAAAGGGAGTTCCATGGATTCCCCTTAGTCCTCGGGGCGCGTATCGACAATGATCTAGCATTGGTAGATGTATGGTCATGGAACATAGATACAGAATTCCAAGAGCTAGAAGAGTCAGTGTTAAAAAAGCTAGAGCAAGAATACGGTGAATCAGTTGTCATCCTAGAGAAGGTGGTGCCAATATAAAAATCACCACCTAACAAGCGCACAGGTCAAGGCGGTCAAGTCCAAATATGCTGGATTAATAGAGATTAATAGGGTCAGGGCCGCTTGCGGGTGGGGTATCCGGGCTTGGCACCAATCGCCAAACCAAGCAATAACCACGGCTTAAACCAGACGCCGCAAAAAACGCGGCTCTGGTTAAGCCTACCGTTAGGTGCTAAGTTGCATATGCCACTGGAGGTCTTCGGTATGCCACTGTCCAAACCAGAGCTAGAGAGGGTGGTGTTTGATAAGTTCGTCAAGCACATCGGCGTTAAGGTCACATCTTTTAAGTCGTGCAATCCGCCTGAACCGGACATTCTCTGTGATACCGAATGCGGAGCCTTGTACATCGAGCTAACCGATAACACATCTCAGTCGATTCAGAAGTCTGTGCATGCAAGAGATGAGGCGACCCAGAAAGAAGCGTTTTGGATTGATCCTTTTCCTGAAGGTTACAAACACAAATTCGACAAGCAATACCAAACAAACTCGATTGCCTGTGAACTAGTGATCTATTTTGGAATTCATCCGGTAGTCGGGTTGGGCGATCATTTCGACAGTAGGCTTCAGGAGAATATTGAATGGATCAAAGGTAGAAAACATAGCTCTGCCTTTCGGAAAGTATGGATCTATGACTATCATCAAGATTGCGTATTGGCTTGTGTCAATGGAGCCGCCTAACTGTTAGGTGTCAATGCTATGAATATGACTGCATTCAGATCTGCGGCAAAGGTGGCAAGCCAATTCGTGTACCTTGGTGCAGGTATCTATATGATATTTGCGGTATTTTCGTACTTTCACGAATGGGAACTCCCACTCTGGCAATGGATCGCCGCACTAGTCGTCGCGCCAATAACGTTCGTGGCTATGCCCGTATACGTCGGCTTTACGGAGGGCGATTGGTCCCTAGTTGCGGTTTGGATTGCCGCCCTAGCTGTTGTGGCGCTATCCGCGTTTATATCCGATTAATGGTGTTCGTCATGATTGCGCACCTAACGAATAAGGTTAGATCATGAGAGCGACGCAGGAACGATCCACGATCTGAACCGTTTGTTGGACAAGCCCGTTAACGGCGGGTGGGTGTATGGCTCTTTAAGAAGATAGCTTTTTGATTGCGCCCGCGTTCCGTGCGGTGATTAGCCGCCCATCTGGAACACGGGCGCACGATCAATAGCGATCAGTAGGATCAGACTCGATCGATTTTACATTTTTCTAAACAATCCTTTGACTTACGATCAACTACCCCTCTCTTTCGGAAAATGGGGCAGCACCCTTTAGGCAATAAAATAGAAACATGAGGTCTGTGCAACCTTGTTGCTACTGGGCTATACTAAAATATACATGTATAGCACCTCTGGAGCACACCCTATGTTAGCCCTTCGATTACCCGATGAGATTGAGCAGCGCCTGGCCGACCTGGCCGCCAAGACAGGGCGCACTAAGAGCTTCTATGCCCGTGAAGCGATCCTGGAACACCTGGAGGAACTTGAGGATGCCTACCTGGCCGCCGAGCGGTTAAAGAAGCCAGCCAAGCGATGGACACAAGAGGAGCTGGAGGCAGGCCTTGACCTGGACGGTTGAGTGGGATGACCGTGCCCGGCGCGACCTGCGCCGGTTGGATCAGCAGGTTCAGCAGCATGTCTTAAAATATTTCTCTGAACGTATCGCATCCGGCGAAGATCCCCGCCGTTTCGGTAAGCCCTTGCGGCATGAGCTGCAAGGCTTGTGGCGCTACCGCATTGGTAATTATCACGCCATTTGCCACATTGAGGATGACCATTTAGTGGTCTTGGTGGTGGCGGTAGGCCACCGTCGGCAAGTCTATCAATGAACTTCCCTTATTTATAGAAAAGAGAAAAGGGGTCAAAGCTCTTTACGTAAAGCATGGCATCGAAAACAAGCGTTTTGCAAACCCCAAGATCCACAATTGGTTTGAGCGCATGGAAGATTTCGGCCTTTGCAGGGCTGTTTTCGGGTGAGTCCCGCATTTAGCGGAGGGCAGGCGCCCGATCAGCCTGATTGCTCGCCCCAATCCCTTCCCTAAGGCAGGGAAAGCCGGAGAGCCAACGAAAAACCATCAAGAAGAAAGCCGCTTCTTCAACAACTCGTTGACTTGCTGGGGATTGGCCTTGCCCTTGGTTGCCTTCATCACCTGGCCGACGAAGAAGCCAAAGATTTTCTCCTTGCCGGAACGGTACTGCTCCACCTGGGCCGGATTGGCGGCGACGATCTCTTCCACGATTTTTTCGATAGCACCGCTGTCGGTGATCTGCTTCAGGCCCTTGGCCTCGATAATGGCGTCCGCATCGCCCTCACCCCGCCACATGGCCTCGAATACCTGCTTGGCGATCTTGCCGGAGATGGTCTGGTCGGCGATGCGCTTGATCAGTCCTCCCAGCATGTCGGCACAGACGGGACTGGCACTGATGTCCAGGGCGTCCCGGTTCAGGGCGGCGGCCAGTTCGCCAGTCACCCAGTTGGCGGTGAGCCTGGGTTCGTCGCCGGAGGCGGTCACCGCGGCCTCGTAATAATCGGCCAGTTCGCGGCTGGCGGTGAGCGCCAGCGCATCCCGGTGGTTCAGCGCATAGTCCTTCTCGAAGCGCAGGCGCTTGGCGTCCGGCAGTTCCGGCAGTTCCTTCATCACCTCGCCGATGAAGGCGTGGCCGATCTCCAGGGGCAGCAGGTCCGGGTCCGGGAAGTAGCGGTAGTCGTTGGCCTCTTCCTTGGTGCGCATGGAGCGGGTCTCGTTGCGGTCGGCATCGTACAGGCGGGTCTCCTGCACCACCTCGCCACCGGACTCGATGATGTCGATCTGGCGCTCCACCTCCAGGTTGATGGCCCGCTCCAGGAAACGGAAGGAGTTGAGGTTCTTCAGCTCGGCGCGGGTGCCGAACGCCTCCTGTCCCCGCGGGCGCACCGACACGTTGGCGTCGCAGCGGAAGGAGCCTTCCTGCATGTTGCCGTCGCAGATCTCCAGGTAGCGCACCAGGGCGTGGATCTTCCGGGCGTAGGCCACCGCCTCGGCGGCGGAGCGCATGTCCGGCTCGGAGACGATCTCCAGCAGGGGGGTGCCGGCCCGGTTCAGGTCGATGCCGGTCATGCCGTGAAAGTCCTCGTGCAGGGACTTGCCGGCATCCTCCTCCAGGTGGGCGCGGGTGACGCCGATTTCCTTGGTGGAGCCGTCTTCCAGGTCGATGTCCACATGGCCCCGGCCCACCACCGGCAGTTCATACTGGCTGATCTGGTAGCCCTTGGGCAGGTCCGGGTAGAAGTAGTTCTTGCGGGCGAATACCGAGCGGGGCGCAATCTCGGCCCCGATGGCCAGGCCGAATTTCACCGCCATGCGCACGGCCTCGCCGTTGAGCACCGGCAGCACCCCGGGCAGCCCCAGGTCCACGGCGCAGGCCTGGGTGTTGGGCTCGGCGCCATAGGCGGTGGAGGCGCCGGAGAAGATCTTACTCTTGGTCGCCAGTTGGGCGTGGATCTCCAGCCCAATCACGGTTTCCCATTGCATGCTTGTATCCTCATCAACCGATTAGGACCGCAGCCCTAGTCAAATTCTGTAATCAAACGCTGAGTTTCTTTGCCGGCCTACAAATAGCCCTCCGGCGCCTTGGTGTGCCAATCGGTTACCTGCTGGTACTTATGAGCCACATTCAGCAGCCTGGCCTCGGCGAAATAGTTGCCGATGATCTGTAGTCCAACGGGCTTGCCATCCACCGGGGCCACCGGGATGGAGATGCCGGGCAGGCCCGCCAGGTTGGCGGCGATGGTGTAGATGTCCGACAGGTACATGCTGACCGGATCGTCCGTGCGCTCGCCGATGCGGAAGGCGGTGCCGGGGGTGGTGGGGCCCATGATGACATCCACCCGGTCGAAGGCGTGCTTGAAATCGTCCGAGATGAGGTGGCGGATTCTCTGGGCCTTCAGGTAATAGGCGTCGTAGTAGCCGGCGGACAGGGCATAGGTGCCGATCAGGATGCGCCGCTTCACCTCGTCACCGAAACCCCCGGCGCGGGAGCGTTTGTAGAGGTCTTCCAGGTTCTTCGGGTCCTCGCAGCGATGGCCGTAGCGCACGCCGTCGAAGCGGGCCAGGTTGGAGGAGCATTCCGCCGGCGCCACCACATAGTAGGCGGGCACGGCCAGATGGGTGTTGGGCAGGCTGATATCGACCACCTCGGCCCCCAGCCTGCGGTACTCGCCCACGGCCTCTTCCACCGATTCGGCCACCGCCGCGTCCAGCCCCTCGCCGAAGTACTCCCTGGGCAGGCCGATCCTCAGTCCGGCCAGGTCATGCTCCAGCTCGGCGCCGTAGTCCGGCACCGGCTGCTCCGCGCTGGTGGAGTCGCGCTCATCGAAGCCGGCCATGGCCTGGAGCACGAGGGCGGCGTCCGCCGCGCTGGCAGTCATGGGGCCGCCCTGGTCCAGGCTGGAGGCGAAGGCGATCATACCGTAGCGCGACACCCGCCCGTAGGTGGGCTTGAGGCCGGTGACGCCGCACAGGGCGGCGGGCTGGCGAATGGAGCCGCCGGTATCGGTGCCGGTGGCGGCGGGGGTCAGCCGGGCCGCCACGGCGGCGGCGGAGCCGCCGGAAGAGCCGCCGGGCACGGCGTCTCCGTCCCAGGGGTTGCGCACCGGGCCATAGAAGCTGGTCTCGTTGGAGGAGCCCATGGCGAACTCGTCCATATTGGTTTTGCCCAGGGTCACCGCGCCCGCCCGCTTGAGGCGTTCCACCACCGTCGCATCGTAGGGGGCGATGAAATTGTCCAGCATCCGGGAGCCGCAGCTCGTCTTCAGGCCCTGGGTGCAGAAGATGTCCTTGTGGGCGATGGGAATCCCGGTCAGCGGCCCGGCCCCGCCGCGTTGCAACCGCTCGTCGGCGGCCCTGGCCATCGCCAGGGCGGCGTCCTCGCAGACGCTGATGAAACTGTTCAGCCCCCCGTCCAGGCGCCGGATGCGCTCCAGGAAGTGCCGGGTCAGCTCGACGCTGGAATATTCGCCGGCGCGCAGGCCGGCGGCCAGTTCAGAGATGTTCTTGGTATGCATGAGTTATAACCGTTTACAGTTTACGGTTTACAGTTGACGGTTTTCATCTGTTGGCCGGTTAGCCGTAAACCGCTGTTACTCGATCACCTTGGGCACCAGATAGAGTCCCGCCTCGGTCTGGGGGGCAATGGCCTGGAAGGCCTCGCGGCGGTTGGTCTCGGTCACCTCGTCCGCCCGCAGGCGCTGGACCATGTGCAGCGGATGGGCCATGGGGGCCACGCCCTCCGTATCCACGGCGTTCATCTGCTCCACCAGCTCCAGGATATTGGACAGCTCGGCGGCAATGGCGGCCATATCATCCGGCTCCACCTCCAGGCGGGCGAGATGGGCGATTTTTTCTACATCGGCACGGTCAAGGGACATGTTATCCTCTGGGAATGGACAGGCATCGGGAAACCGGCGCTAAACTACCACATTCGGCCGGGGCCTGCACCGGCGGCCACGGGCTACTTTTTCACGGTTGCGCCTTGCCCCGGGGTCGCGCCGTTGCTAGATTATGTCATTTCCGGCAGAAGAAAATTTCGCCGCGGGAAATTACTCCCGTCCCTGCCTCCCAACCACTCACGGAACCGACACTTTAAACCATGTTGTTCAGACGCATTCGCGGAGTTTTTTCCAACGACCTTTCCATCGACCTTGGCACCGCCAACACCCTCATCTACGCCCGGGACAAAGGCATCGTCCTGGATGAGCCCTCGGTGGTGGCCATCCGCCACGACCGCAGCCGCGGCGGCAACAAATTCGTCGTGGCCGTGGGTAACGAGGCCAAGCAGATGCTGGGGCGCACCCCCCAGAACATCACTGCCATCCGCCCGCTGAAGGAGGGGGTCATCGCCGACTTCACGGTGACCGAGAAGATGCTCCAGCACTTCATCCACAAGGTGCACGAGAACCGCATCATCCGCCCCAGCCCGCGGGTGCTGGTGTGCGTGCCCTGCGGCTCCACCCAGGTGGAGCGCCGCGCCATCAAGGAGTCCGCCGGCGGCGCCGGCGCCCGCGAGGTCTATCTCATCGACGAGCCCATGGCGGCGGCCATCGGCGCCGGCCTGCCCATCGACGAGGCCCGGGGCTCCATGGTGCTGGACATCGGCGGCGGCACCTCGGAGGTGGCCATCATCTCCCTCAACGGCATCGTCTATTCCAACTCGGTGCGGGTGGGCGGCGACCGCTTCGACGAGGCCATCATCAGCTACGTGCGCCGCAACTACGGCACCCTCATCGGCGAGGCCACCGGCGAGCGCATCAAAAAAGAGATCGGCACCGCCTTCCCCGGCAACGAGGTCAAGGAGATCGAGGTGAAGGGGCGCAATCTGGCAGAGGGCATCCCCCGCAGCTTCATCCTCAACAGCAACGAGATCCTGGAGGCCCTGCAGGAGCCCCTGTCGGGCATCGTGGGCGCGGTCAAGACCGCCCTGGAGCAGACCCCCCCCGAGCTGGGCGCAGACGTGGCGGAGCGGGGCATCGTCCTCACCGGCGGCGGGGCCCTGCTGAAGGACCTGGACCGGCTGCTGGAGGAGGAGACCGGCCTGCCCGTGCTGGTGGCAGAGGACCCGCTGACCTGCGTGGCCCGCGGCGGCGGGCGGGCGCTGGAAATGATCGACGAGCGGGGCGGCGAGCTTTTGCTGGTGGAATAGGGACTGACCATTCTCGTGGCAGGCAACCGGAGGTCAACCCCCGATTAAGACGATCTTCACCCAAGGACCGTCCATCACCGCCCGCATGGTGGCGGCGGTGGTTTTCTCGCTTCTCCTGATGGTCGTGGACCATCGCCAGCATCACCTGGAATCCGTGCGCTCGGTGCTTTCCGTGGTCTTTTCGCCCCTGCAGCATCTCGCCGGCCTGCCGGTCTCGGCCAGTCACTGGCTGTCGGAGACCTTCATGTCGCGCCGGCGCCTGCTCCAGGAAAACCGGGAGTTGCAGCGCATCAACCTCCAGCTCCGCGGCCGGCAGCAGAAAATGGAGGCCCTGGAGGCGGAAAACATCCGCCTGCGCGATCTGCTGGACTCCTCCCTGAAGATCGGCGATCAGATCCTGGTGGCGGAGCTGATCGCCATCGACCTGGATCCCTACAAGCAGCAGGCCGTCATCAGCAGGGGCAGCCGCTCCGGGGTGTTCGAAGGCCAGCCGGTGCTGGACGCCGATGCCGTCATGGGTCAGATCATCCACGTCACCCCGTTCTCGTCCACCGTGCTGATGATCACCGATCCCAGCCATGCCCTGCCGGTGCAGGTCAACCGCAACGGCCTGCGCACCATCGCCATGGGCACCGGGCGCATCGACCGGCTCGAGCTGGCCAACCTGCCCAACAACGCCGACATCCGCGAGGGGGACCTGGTGGTGACCTCCGGCCTGGGGGGGCATTTCCCGCCGGGCTATCCGGTGGCGAAGGTCACCCGGGTGGTGCGCCAGCCGGGCCAGCCCTTCGCCCGGGTGCTGGCCGAGCCCAGCGCCAATCTGGAGCGCGCCCGGGAGGTGCTGCTGGTGCGGACCCTGATGCCGCCGCAGCACCAGGAGCATGAGCCGGGGACCACGGAGGCGGCCGGGCCGTGAGCATCACGCCCCAAAGAGGCGGGCTGATCATATTTTTCAGCTTCGTGGCCGCCCTGGTGCTGACCCTGCTGCCGCTGCCGGAATGGGCGCGGCCGTTCCGCCCGCCCTGGCACACCCTGGTGCTCATCTACTGGTGCCTGGCCCTGCCGCAGCGGGTGGGGGTCGGCATCGGCTGGCTGCTCGGCATCGTCATGGACGTGACCACCAACACCCTGCTGGGCCAGCACGCCATGGCCCTGGCCGTCGTGGCCTTCATCGCCGTCAAGCTGCACCGGCAGACCCGCCTGTTCCCCCTTTGGCAACAAGCTGCCGGCGTGCTCATGCTGCTCCTGCTGGAGCAGGCCCTCACCACCCTGGTGATGGGGGCCATCCACCGGCCGCCCCCGGTCCTCGCCGACTGGGCGCCGGCCCTCACCGGCATGCTGCTGTGGCCCTGGGTCTACATCATCCTGCGGGACCTGCGGCGGCGCTTCAAAGTCAGCTGACGGTTCCGGCTTTTTACATGCCCCGCCCCTGCCCGCCGTAACTTCGAATGCCTGAATCCAGCATCAAGGACCATGCCAGGGAGAGCCGCCTGTTCTTTCGCCGGGCGGTGGTCACCACCGTCATCATATTCGTCCTGCTGACCGTGCTGGTGCTGCAGCTGGCCTATTTGCAAATCACCAGCCACGAACACTTCACCACCCTCTCCAGGGAAAACCGGGTGAAGCTGGTGCCCCTCCCGCCCACCCGGGGCCTGATCTACGACCGCAACGGCGTCATCCTGGCCCAGAACCTGCCCACCCACAGCCTGGAGATCACGCCGGAACGGGTGGACGACATGGAGCGGACCCTGGCCGATCTGGGCCGCATCATCGATATCAGCGAGGATGATCTCAAGCGCTTTCACCGCCAGCGCAAGCAGAAGCGGCGTTTCGACAGCATTCCCATCCGGGTGAGCCTGAGCGAGGAGGAGGTCGCCCGCTTCGCCGTCAACCGCCACCGCTTTCCCGGGGTGGACATCCAGGCCAGGCTGCTCAGGAACTATCCCCTGGGGGAACAGATGGCCCATGTGCTGGGCTACGTCGGCCGCATCAACCAGCAGGAGCTGGAGCGCATCGACACCTCCAACTACGCCGGCACCAGCCACATCGGGAAAACCGGCGTGGAGAAGACCTATGAGAAGACGCTGCACGGCAAGGTGGGCATGCAGCAGATAGAGGTCAACGCCCTGGGGCGCATCATCCGGGTGCTGGAAAGCCACCCCCCCACCCCGGGCAAGGACCTGCACCTGTTTCTCGACGCGGGCCTGCAGGCGGCCGCCACCAGGGCCTTCGGGGACAAAAACGGCGCGGCCGTGGCCATCGACCCCCGCACCGGCGGGGTCCTGGCCATGGTGAGCAAGCCCGGCTTCAACCCCAATCTGTTCGTGGAGGGCATCAGCTCCGCCGACTACAAGAGGCTTCGGAGTTCAGAGGACAAGCCCCTGTTCAACCGGGTGCTGCGCGGACAATACCCCCCCGGCTCCACCGCCAAGCCCTTTGTCGGACTGGCCGGGCTGGAAACCGGCGTCATCGCTTCCGGCAAGAAAAAGTTCTGCCCCGGCTATTACCAGTTGCCCAAGCATGAACACAAATACCGGGACTGGAAAAAACAGGGCCATGGCTTCGTGTCCATGCAAGACGCCATCGTGCAGTCCTGCGATGTCTATTTCTACAGCCTCTCCCATGACCTGGGCATCGACAAGCTGAGCAAGTTCCTCGGCCTGTTCGACTTTGGCCGGCCCACCGGGGTCGACATCACCGGTGAGCTGGGCGGACTGCTGCCGACCCGGGAATGGAAGCGGCGCGCCCGCCAGCAGGCCTGGTTCCCCGGAGAGACCCTCATCATGGGCATCGGCCAGGGCTATTTCCTGACCACGCCGCTGCAACTGGCCCACGCCACCGCCTCGCTGGCCACCCATGGCGCCCTGGTGCCCCCCCGGGTGGTGCAGCGCATCCAGTCGTCCCAGCAGCAGGCCGACCCGCCCCCTCCGCCCCTCCCGGTGCAACTGCCCATCGTGGACACAAAAAACTGGGACGATATCATCGAGGCCATGGTCCAGGTGGTGGAAGGCCCCCGCGGCACCGCCCGGCGCGTCTACACCGACAAATACCGCATCGCCGCCAAGACGGGCACCGCCCAGGTCTTCACCGTCAAGCAGGACGAGGAGTATGACGAAGAGACCGTCAGCGCAAAAATGCGCGACCACGCCCTGTTCATCGCCTTCGCCCCGGTCCGGGAGCCGCGGATCGCGGTGGCGGTGGTGGTGGAACACGGCGGCCACGGCGGCGCGGCGGCGGCTCCCATCGCCCGGGCCATCATGGACCACTACCTGTTGAACGACAAGCCATGAAATTCCCCTCAGCCTCTTCGCCACCGGCGGCCCCCGAGTCCACCCCCGCCCGGCCCCAGGGCCTGCTGGCGGGCCGGCTGCACCTCGACCCCCCCCTGCTCACCGGGCTGATCCTGTTGTGCGGCTTCGGGCTGATCGTGCTCTACAGCGCCAGCGGTGAGGACCTGGCCCAGGTGGAGCGGCAGCTCATCCGGCTCGCCATCGCCTTTTCGGTGCTCTTCGTCATGGCCCAGGTCCCCCCCGCCCAGTTGCGGCGCTGGAGTCCCTGGCTGTTCGGCGCGGGCATCCTGATGCTGATCGCGGTATTGGTGGCCGGCCAGATCGGCAAGGGCGCCCAGCGCTGGCTGGACCTGGGGCTGTTCCGCTTTCAACCCTCGGAGCTGATCAAGATCGCGGTGCCCATGATGCTCGCCTGGTTCCTGTCCGAGGCGCGCCTGCCGCCGGACTGGCGGCGGCTCTCCATCGCGGCCGGGATGACCATCGTTCCCGTGCTGCTCATTGCCAAGCAGCCGGACCTCGGCACCGCCCTGCTGGTGGCCAGCGCCGGTATTTTCGTCCTGTTCCTGGCCGGCATCAGCTGGTGGCTGATCGGCGGCCTGGCCGTCCTGCTGGGGGCGCTGGCCCCCCTGCTCTGGTACCTGATGCGGCCCTACCAGCGCCAGCGGGTGCTGACCTTCCTCAATCCGGAAAGCGACCCCCTGGGGGCGGGCTATCACATCATCCAGTCCAAGATCGCCATCGGCTCCGGCGGCGTCTACGGCAAGGGCTGGCTGAACGGCACCCAATCCCACCTGGAGTTCCTGCCCGAGAGCTCCACCGATTTCATCTTCGCCGTGCTGGCCGAGGAATTCGGACTGGTGGGCATCCTGGTGCTACTGGCGCTGTATCTGTTCATCATCCTGCGGGGGCTCTATATCGCCACCAGGGCCCAGGACACCTACGGGCGCCTGCTGGGCGGGGCCCTGACGCTGGTGGTGTTCGTCTATGTTTTCGTGAACACCGGCATGGTGACCGGCCTGCTGCCGGTGGTGGGCATCCCCCTGCCGCTGGTAAGCTACGGCGGCACCTCCCTGGTGACCATCATGGCCGGGTTCGGTATCCTGATGTCCATTCACACTCACCGCAAACTCTTGCCCCCCTGACCCGTCATCCGGAGCATGCACCCTATGAGATCCATTCGTCAGACCGCAATCCTGCTTTGCCTCGGGCTGCTGCTGGCCGCACCCGCCGCATCCGCCCGTCTCCCGGAGGCCGCCCCGGAGGTAGAGGCATTTGCGGCGCAGGTGGCGGCGCGCCACGGCCTCGCCCCGGAGGACATCAGCCGCATCCTGGCCCAGGCGAAAAACCTGGAGCAGCTCATCCGCCCCAAATTCCAGTATTCGGCGGAAGCCACCTGGCCCTGGCACCGCTACCGCAAGAACTTCCTCTCCCCCTCGCGGGTGAAAAACGGCCTCAAATTCTGGAACGCCCACGCGGACCTGTTCGAGCGGGCCGAAAAGAGATTCGGCATCTCCCAGGCGGTGCTGGCCGCCATCGTGGGGGTGGAGACCAACTACGGGAAGCGCCCGGGCAAGATCCGGGTGCTCGACTCCCTCTACACCCAGGCCTTTCACTACCCGGAGCGCCGGCGCTTCGGGCGCGCCCAACTGGAGGATTTTCTGGTGCTGGCGCTCAAGGAGGGACTGGATCCCCTGGGGGTCAAGGGCTCCTATGCCGGGGCCATGGGCCAGCCCCAGTTCATTCCTTCGAGCTACCGCGCCTACGCGGTGGATTTCGACGGCGACGGCCGCCGCGACCTGTGGAACAGCGAGGCCGACGTGGTCGGCAGCGTGGCCAACTATTTCGCCCTGCACGGCTGGCGGGCCGGCGAGCCCGTCGCCGCCCCCGCCAGCGGCGTCACCCAACGCCACCGGGCGCTGGTGACCGGGGAAAACACCAAGCCCCGCCCCCCCAGCCTCAAGATCGCCGACCTGAGGGCGGCCGGCATCCGGATCACCGATGACCTCGCCGCTGACCAGCTGGCCAGCCTGATCCGGCTGAGCACCCCCGGGGGCAGTGATTACTGGGTGGGACTCCACAACTTCTATGTGATCACCCGCTATAACCACAGCAACCTCTACGCCATGGCCGTCTACCAGCTGAGCCGGGAGATCCTGGCCCTGCGCGAAGACTCGAAAGGCGGATCAATGCCGGGGGAACGCTGATAGGCTAAACTTCAGGCATCCGGATCGATTGGGTTCTATGGCTTCACCAACAGCAGTTTTCGCCCCCCGCCTCCTCGGCCTGACGCTGATCCTCCTGGCGGCGGGCTGCACCATCCACGTCCCCGGCATCCCCGAGGGGAAGGACGGCCCGCCGCCCGGGCCGGTGGACGTCAGCGCCATTCCCGACGCCGTGCCCAGGGCCGAGCCCCGCAGCCGCTACGGCAATCCCTCCTCCTACGTGGTGAACGGCAACCGCTATCACGTGATGGCGAGCAACCAGGGCTACGTGGAGCGGGGCATCGCCTCCTGGTATGGCAGCAAGTTCCACGGCAGGCGCACCAGCAGCGGCGAGCCCTATGACATGTACGCCATGACCGCCGCCCACAAGACCCTGCCCCTGCCCACCTACGCCAGGGTCACCAATCTGCGCAACGGCCGCAGCGTGGTGGTCAAGATCAACGACCGCGGCCCCTTCCACGGCAACCGCCTCATCGATCTCTCCTACACCGCCGCCGCCAAGCTGGGCATCCTGAGAGAGGGCACCGGCCTGGTGGAAGTCGCCGCCCTGACGCCGGGCCGGCAGGCGCCCCCGCCGCCGCGGGCCATGAAGGCATCACTGAAATCGCCGGATCTGTTTATCCAGGTGGGCGCCTTCTCCAAGCGCTACAACGCCGAACGCCTGGCCGAGCGCCTGGCCGACTCACTGAACCGCTCCATCCGCATCAAACGGGCCGATGACGGCGAGGGAGGGGAGGTCTTCAGGGTCCAGGTGGGCCCCCTGGCCAGTGTGGAGCTGGCAGACACCCTGACCGACAGGCTGGCGCAACTGGGCATCCATGGCCTCCATGTCATTATCGATTAGCCTTTTGGGTCCCAATGCTTTTTAATGCCGCCTGGCAATAACCAAATCAGGAATTCATCACCCGTGTCTGCTACCCGTTTCCGCATCCTTGACCTGCCGGTCCTGCTGCTTGTCCTGCTCTGCCTCAATGCCGCCCATGCGGCCGCCCCCGTCCCGGCGCCGCCGCAGATCGCCGCCACCGGTCACCTGTTGATCGATTTCCACAGCGGCGCCGTGCTGGCCGAGAACAACGCCGACCAGCGCCTGGAGCCCGCCAGCCTGACCAAGATCATGACCGCCTATGCGGTCTTTCGGGAACTCAAGGAGGGCACCGTCAAGCTGGATGACGAGGTGCTGATCAGCAAGAAGGCCTGGCGCACCCCCGGCTCGCGCATGTTCGTCGAAGTGAACAAGAAGGTGCCCCTGGAACTGCTGCTCAAGGGCATGATCATCCAGTCCGGCAATGACGCCAGCGTCGCCCTGGCGGAGCATGTGGCCGGCAATGAAGAGACCTTCGCGGCGCTGATGAACAGCCATGCCGCCCGGCTGGGCATGACCAACACCCACTTCGTCAACAGCACCGGCCTGCCCCATCCCGATCACTACACCACCCCCCGGGATATCGCCCTGGTGTCCGCCGCCACCATCCAGGAGTTCCCGGAATACTACAGCTGGTATGCCCAGAAGGACCTTACCTTCAACGGCATCAAGCAGCACAACCGCAACAAGCTGCTGTGGCGGGACGAGTCCGTGGACGGCATAAAGACCGGCCACACCAAGGCGGCGGGTTACTGCCTGGTGGCCTCGGCAAAACGCAAGGATATGCGCCTGATCTCCGTGGTCATGGGCACCAAGAGCGAACAGGCCCGGGCGAAGGAAAGCCAGACCCTGCTCAACTATGGTTTCCGCTTCTATGAAACCCACCGTCTCTACGGCGCCGGAGACGTCCTGAAAAAGGCCCGGGTATGGAAAGGGGCGACAGAGCAGCTCGCCCTCGGCCTGGACCGGGATCTCTTCGTCACCATTCCCCGGCGCCAATACAAAAAGCTGAACGCCAAGATGGTGGTGGAGTCGCAAATCACCGCGCCGGTGCAAAAAGGCCAGACCATGGGCATGGTCACCGTCAGCCTGCAGGGCGAGACCATTGCCGAACTCCCGCTGGTGGCCCTGGAGCAGGTCGGACCGGGCAGCATCTGGCACAACCTGAAAGACAGCGCCCTGCTGTGGTTCAAATGAGAAAGGCGGCTTGCGGCTTGTGGTTCGCAGTCGAAAAACAGCAGGGGACGCGTCAAATTAACAGCCGTCAACCCTGAGCCGCGAACCGTGAACGATTCAGTCTATCTCAACGGGGAATTCATCCCCCTCGCCGAGGCCCGCATCCCGGTCATGGACCGGGGCTTTCTGTTCGGCGACAGCGTCTACGAAGTGATCCCCGCCTATGGCGGACGCCTGTTCCGCCTGCCCCAGCATCTTCACCGGCTGGAGCAAAGCCTGCACGCCATCCACATGCAAAACCCCATGTCGCGGCAAAACTGGGAGACCATACTGGGGGCGTTGGCCGCCCAGCATCCCGGCACGGACCAAAGCATTTACCTGCAAGTCACCCGCGGTGTGGCGGGCGCCCGGGACCACGCCATACCGGCGGGCCTGGAGCCCACCATATTCGCCATGAGCAGCCCGCTTCCGGCGCCGGACCCCGGGATCCCGGCGCGGGGCATCGCCGCCATCACCCTGGACGATATCCGCTGGCGCTTGTGCAACATCAAGGCCACCACCCTGCTGCCCAATGTCCTGCTGCGCCAGGAGGCCGGGGAGCGGGGCGCCCTGGAGGCCATCCTCATCCGCGACGGCCTGGCCGTGGAGGGGGCGGCCAGCAACCTCTTCATCGTGGATGACGGCCAGCTCATCACCCCGCCCAAGGGGGAGCACCTGCTGCCGGGCATCACCCGTGACCTGGTGCTCGAACTCGCCGCCGAGGCGGAGATCCCCTATTGCGAGGCGAACATCACCGCCGAACGGCTGGACGAGGCCGATGAAATCTGGCTGACCAGCTCCACCCGCGAGATCATGCCGGTAACCCACCTGGATGACAGGCCCATCAACAACGGCCGCCCCGGTCCGCTGTGGCGGCGGATGAACGAACTGTTTCAGGCCTATAAGGAAGAGCTGAGGACGAAAGGCTAAGATAGCGGCAAAACCACCAGAATTGCACCGAAAAACGGCGGATCCGCTGCGCCTGATCCGCCCTGCTTCCGAATGATCAATCGAGATGTCTGACGAAACCCTGCTCGAATTTCCCTGCGAGTTCTCCATCAAGGCCATGGGACTGGCCGTCCCGGACTTCGACCTGCTGGTGGTGGAGATCGTCCGCCGCCACGCCCCGGATATCCGCGAAGGCAGCGTCACCACCCGCCCCAGCAAAAACGGCAAATACCTCGCCGTCACCGTGACCATCGAAGCCACCAGCAAAGACCAGCTCGACGCCATCTACCAGGACCTCACGGATCACGAGAAGGTGCTGATGAGCCTGTGAGAGACCCACCCTGAGATTGCCGCCCCTGATAAAGCAGTACGCGTCATATCTTTGGGCGGCGCACAAAAAAGGGACCGGCATGGCCGGTCCCTTCCCCCTTCTTGTATGAATCAGTAATTATCTCAGAGCAGTGGCGGGTTGATATCCAACTGAAACAGCTCACCGTCTATGCTGCAACACTCATCTTCACCCGTTCCGATAAGGTCAGTGTAATCCGAATCCCTGTAGGCACTTATCTCAAACTGGCCTTTTCCATACATGGTCAGGGGACCATAATGCCCCGTTGCATCGCAGACGCCTTCTACAGCATCAAACCCATATGAACTCCATCCCAGTATGTAGCACCCTGTTGTGACGGGGTTCCCATCTGCGCCATACACGGTGCCTTCCACCTGGAATTCCACTGACTCGCAGACTCCCGAGCCGGTGCCCCGCACCCGCTGTGCTGTCGGCATGGCGATTTCATCCATGCCATACCACCAATCTATCTCCCTTGCCGTCATCGCAACAGGATCATAGTGCCCCAGCAGGCGGGCGTTCTGGATCAGGGTGAAGATATCACCTGCGTTGGAGGCGGGATCCACCGCCAGGGCGACAACATCCACATCATTTAGCCCGATACCCCCTTCAATATCGCCACATCTACCAACTCCCTGGATTAATCCCCAGTGCTTGATATCATCAGGCAGGGGCGGCGTGGTGGTGGAGTAGCCCGAGGCCTCCGGCTGTGGCGCCCCTATGACGCTCCACTCGGTGGCCCAATCACCCTCACTAAAACCTCGGAATGCAACGGCAACCGCGTTGTCCCACTGGCCGAGTTCGCAGGTCGCATCATCAGGCAAATTACCGTCACAGTCTTCCGGCCCTCCCTCCGGATCAGACTCGGCCACGTCATAGGTCACGGTGGAGCGCTCTCCCAGGCTCCAGTCGTCGACTGAGACAAACACATCGAAGAAGTCGAGCTCGAATCCCTCCGCCTGGGATGGCAGCGCGGTCAGGGTCTGGGCATCAAAGCTGAACTGCTGTGAAGCCGATCCAGGACCAACGGCTTCAAGTCCGTAGAGTCCACCCTCCCCGGTAGAGCGTGCCCTCTCTGCATAGGTAAGATAGATATCACCCGGAAACTGGTCCCGCAGATAGATCGTGTCGGTCCAACCGTCACACCACCAATTGTTACAGAGGTGGTAATCCCGGCCGCCGAGGCGCGAACGGACCGAAAGCCAATCATAATCCGGCCATCCTGCACCCTGTATGCTGACCGGATAGGGCGCCGGGGTGAAGGCCGAGGCATTGAAGGCCAAGGTTCCGCCGGGAGTGCCGTCACCGTCCGGGTCCTGCGGATCAACATCCAGGACGAAGCCGTAGTTGTAACCCTGGGGCGAGTTCCAGGTGTTACTGGCAGCCAACAGGCTCAGCAACCCATTGGTTTGCAGGTCCCTCGTTCCCACAGTAGCACCGGTCACTATGCCGTTTGACCAGTCAGCGGAGACCCAAGGGTAAAGATAAGGCTCATGCATCCATGAGATCACACCTCCCCCAAAGTCAAGATCGATATTCGCCACGCTGCTGTCGACTCCCCATTCCCATCGGCTCGCCTCCGGATCCGGCATGATCAGGGTCAATTGACCCGGCGGAATGCCGCGATAAGTCACCAGGCTACGCATCCATACCGGGTGCTCATAGGCGATGGTCAAGGTGATGGGGGTGAGATTCGGTGGATCAGGCAGATCCGCCATGCCCGCCGAATCGGTCAGAACGTATGGCGGATTGTCACTGCCGTCATCCTGCCAGACATAGACATCCTGCATCGCCTCTCCGGCCTGGTTGACCACCCTGACCTGGAGGTTGGTGCTGGGGGTAAACGAACCCACCCCGATATCCACGGAGCCGCTGCCTGGGCTGCCGTATACATCGGAGACCGCCAGGGTTACCCGGCAGGTGCCGTTGAAGCCCGTCGGCGCGATGAAGGCGGCGCCGCCGATATCCGCGCCGGACAGGGTTGCGCCGCAGTTGTTCGACCAGGCCATGGAGCCCAGATCCAGGTCATGCCCTTCCGGATCGGCAACCACCGCAGTGATGGTCGACGCGCCCCCTTCATCCACGAAGGCCGGATTGGCGGTCAGTGCAACATTGGGGCCGTTATTGACCTCGATATCCAGGCACTGCTGGTTGGACTGGAGGCCCGGTGATCCGCCAAAGTCCTCCTGCACCTGCACACAGGGCCTGTGGATGCTGCCGCTCGGCGCCGTCCAATCCGCCTCGCAGTAGCCGGGGCCGTCGTCCCGGTTGGAGATCACGCCGCCATCCGGGATCCACTGGCAGTTATAGCCGTCGCCCTCAGCATCAGAGACCACAGCCCGTAGCCTTGTGGTCTCGCCCGTGTTCATAACGGGAGGACTACCCACCAGGTCGAGAGATACAAGCTCGCTTACCACCGGCGCGGTATTCACCAGCTCCTTGCTAGTGGAGCGCCACGAACCCCAGGCGCCGTGGTTATCCCGGGCCCTGACCCACAGGGTGTACCAATTCCCCCAGGCGCTGCTCATGATCCATGTATTGGCACCGGTGGTGGTCTGCGAACTCCCCAGCGTCCCACCAGAACGGGACCACTGGTAGCGATCTATAGTGTCTCCGGTATCTGGGTCGTGGGCGCTTGCGGTACAGTTAAGAGTGTCATAGGGCCGTATCGCTCCACCAGCACCCGTGCCGCCGCTGCAGGCAATGCTGTCAACTACCGGAGGCTCATTGGTAATGGTGATGTAGATCGATTTCCATGGGCTCCAGGCACCGTACTCATCCTTAACCTGCACATACAGCCAACTGCTACCGGCTGCCCCAAGCGTCCAGCTATTCTCATTTACGCTCGTTGAACTTGATGCGACAGAGCCGTTACCAACC
>DRKS01000055.1 GCA_011051655.1 Sedimenticola sp. | reverse complement strand
CGATGCGATGATCCACCTCCCGCAGCAGCAGTCCGCCACCGTCCGAAGTGATGCGCCCACCGTCAAAACGACCGATCACCTCGCGCCGCCCCAGGGACTGAAATGCCAACTGTTTCGGTGTACACTCTGTATTCATAGGCCTCTTTCTCTTGTTGCGGATAAGTGTTTGTTTCCACCTACTTTATGCAACAAAAAGAGGCCTATTTCTATAGATAGTGTCCCGCTTTTAAAAGGGCGACCCGATTGGCGCTGGAGGCGGGGTGGAGGTGGGCTGGGGCGGCTGTTCAGGTATCCGCGTTGAGCCGGTTCTTCGCGCCCTTGATAAACCCCTGTATGTAGTCGGCGGTGCGTTCGGTCTCTCTGACGGTGGCGTAGAGTGTGCCGTGCATGCCCTCTTCGCCCAGCGGCCTAGTGGTGAGCCGATGCTGGCTCATCGTCTCCCGCAGTACCCAGTCGGGCAAAACGGCCACCCCTTTCAGGGTCGAAACCAGCAGCAGGATGATGGCGGTCAACTCCGCTTGCCTGGTGCGGGCGGGCTCGACATTAGCGGGTTGCAAAAACCGGGAAAAGACATCGAGCCGCTTGCGCTCAACGGGGTAGGTCACCAGGGTCTGGTCGGCCAGATCCTGGGGGAGTACGTAGGCCTTGCCGGCCAGCGGGTGGTCATGGGTCAGCACCAGCCGCGCCTCATAGTCAAACAGCGGTTCGAAACAGAGGCTCTTGTGGGGGCGTCGATCCGAGCTGATGACGAGATCCACCTCGCCTCTCTGCAGGGCGGTAATGGGCTCGAAGCTCAGGCCCAGGCGAATGTCAATCTCCACCTCGGGCCAGTGCTGGCGGTATCGATCCAGAACCGGAATCAGCCACTCGAAGCAGGCGTGACACTCAATGGCGATATAGAGCCGTCCCGTCGACCCCTGGGCGTGGCGGTGTAGCTGGCCATCCACCCGTTCAACCTCGGGCAGGACGTGGTGGGCCAGATCCAGAAGCTTCAGGCCGGCGGGGGTCAGGCTGAGCGGCTTGGTGCTGCGCAGGAACAGCGGCGTGTCGTAGTAGTTCTCTAGGGTCTTGATCTGATGTGATAGTGCCGATTGGGTCAGATGCAACTGTTCGGCGGCACGGGCGAGGCTGCCGCACTGCTGAATGGCTTGAAGGCTACGAAGATGGCGAAGTTCGAGAATCATTGATCCATTCTCATGTTAATCATGAATAACATGAAGTTTACTCATTTTGTGTGGCTGCTCATACTCCCGCTCACAACGACGATTGAGATTTCAGGAGTAAAACCATGACCACCCTACACAACCTCGGCTTCCCTCGCATTGGCGCCCGGCGTGAACTGAAACGGGCTCTGGAGAGCTATTGGTCCGGCGCCATCGACCAGACAGCCTTGCTGGAGACGGGGCGCATATTGCGCCAGTGCCATTGGCAGGTTCAGGCAGAGGCGGGCATCGAGTGGCTGCCGGTGGGCGATTTCTCCTGGTATGACCAAGTACTGGATCTGTCGCTGCTGCTGGGGGTCATTCCGGAGCGCTTCAAGGGGGAGAGGGCCGAGGCTGACCTCGATACCTACTTTCGCATGGCCCGGGGGCGCGCCCCAAGCGGCGAGCCGGCCCCGGCCTGTGAGATGACCAAGTGGTTCGATACCAACTACCACTACATCGTGCCCGAGTTTATCGCCGGTCAGGATTTTCAGCTCAGCAGCGACAAGCTGTTTGACGAGGTCGAGGAGGCGATTAGGCTCGGCTACCGTCCCAAGCCGGTCTTGCTCGGTCCCTTGAGCTATCTGTGGCTGGGCAAGGTCAAGGGCGAGGCCTTCAACAAGCTCGATCTGATTGAACGCATTCTTCCCGCCTATGGCCTCATCCTCACCAAGCTCAAGGCGCTGGGCGTGCAATGGGTGCAGCTGGACGAGCCCATTCTGGCGCTGGATCTGCCCAATGACTGGCGTCAGGCCTTCGAATCGGTCTACACCCGGTTGCAGGTAAAGGGGCTCAACAAGCTGCTGGCCGTCTACTTCGGCCCCTTGAAGGACAATCTCAATCTCGCCTGCAACCTGCCCGTAGATGGGCTGCACATTGACGCCGTGCGCGGCGCCGACGAACTGAATACCGTGCTCTCATGGCTGTCGAGCTACAAAGTGCTCTCCGTGGGCATTATCGATGGCCGCAACATCTGGCGTGCCGACCCCGATGCCCTGTTCGAGACCCTGCGGCCGATCAAGGAGAGGCTGGGCGAACGACTCTGGCTGGCGCCCTCCTGTTCGCTGCTGCATGTGCCGGTGGATCTGGAGCAGGAGGATCGTCTCAATGGCGAGATCCGCCAGTGGCTCGCTTTCGCCCGCCAGAAACTCGATGAGTTGAGCCTGCTGAAGCAGATGCTGGACCAGGGCCCGGATAGCTGTGGCGAAGCGCTGGCGGCGGCCCGCCTGGCAGTCGAGTCGCGCCGCGGCTCCGAGCGCATCCACAAGGCGGAGGTCAAGCAGCGCTGCGCCGGGATCACGCCGGAGATGGCGCGTCGGGGCGCGCCCTTTGCCACGCGAAAGCGCGCCCAGGCCTATCTCAATCTGCCCCTTTTTCCCACCACCACCATCGGCTCGTTTCCCCAAACCGACGAGATCCGCCGCGTCCGCCGACAGTTCAGACAGGGCGAGCTGGGCGCCAGCGAATACCAGCGCGCGATGGAGAGAGAGATCGATCTCGTGATCGAAAAACAGGAGCGCATCGGGCTCGATGTTCTGGTTCACGGCGAACCCGAGCGCAACGACATGGTGGAGTACTTTGGCGAGCTTCTGGATGGCTTCGCCTTCAGTCAGTATGGCTGGGTCCAATCCTACGGTTCGCGCTGCGTCAAACCGCCCATTATCTATGGCGATGTCAGCCGGCCCGCGCCGATGACGGTTTCATGGAGCCGCTACGCCCAATCCCGAACCAAAAAACCGATGAAGGGCATGCTGACCGGGCCGGTCACCATCCTCAACTGGTCTTTCGTGCGCGATGACCAGCCCCGCGCCGAGACCTGCCGGCAACTGGCCCTCGCCCTGCGTGACGAGGTCTGCGACCTGGAGCGGGCCGGCATCAACATCATCCAGATCGATGAAGCGGCCCTGAGAGAGGGGCTGCCGCTGCGCAAGGGTGACTGGCAGCACTACCTGGAGTGGGCGATCGAGGCCTTCAGGCTCACCGCCTCGGGGGTGGATGACAAGACCCAGATCCACACCCACATGTGCTATTCGGAGTTCAACGACATCATGGACGCCATCGCCGCCATGGATGCCGATGTCATCACCATTGAGACCTCCCGCTCGGACATGGAACTGCTGGCGGCCTTCGAACACTTCGACTACCCCAACGATATCGGCCCCGGCGTCTACGACATCCACAGCCCCAACGTGCCCAGCGTGGAGAGCATCACCGCCCTGCTCTATAAGGCGCTGGAACACATCCCCGCCGACCGTCTCTGGGTCAATCCCGACTGCGGCCTGAAGACCCGTGGCTGGCCCGAGGTGGAAAAGGCATTGGCCAATATGGTCTGCGCAGCCATCTTTTTGCGGACAGACGCTGCTTAGCCTACGAAAGGCAAGACCCCTAGACCGCATCGCTCACCGATTATCAGATCTTAAAGTGTGTTGGGTCAGGGCACGACCAAGCAGTTTGCGATGGTGGATCATGCTGATATACGTGGATTGGTTGCCGACTGGACTTCACTGCATCACGGAGCTGGCCTTTCTCTAGTAGCAGGGTTCGCCGGCCGAGAATGCCCCTTTGGGGATTATCTCATTGGCCAATGCCGGTATAGGTGGGGTAATGGGTCTTCACCGTCAGAATTTGTCCAGCTTTTGTCTGGTAGGTAACAGTGGGCCAGTAGCTGTGCAGGGGACCTGACGAGTTGCCGCGCCTATCGGCCTGGCTCGACAACGAAATACTGAACTGAGCTGCTGGATTCTGTGCGAGCTGCTGTGGGGATTGTAATCCGGTGAGCGGGCCGGGCCGGGGTAAGGCCGGGATGATTGCTTGGTTTCAGGCGCTGCATCGGCTATTCCGTCGGGTTCCATGAGCCGGTTTTTTGTTGTGCCCGCTATGGCAAATGCGGTTTTTTCCGGTCAAGCCGGGCCGTATGGGCAGAGGGTTTCCTGAACCGGATCTTCGGGTCTTTTCCGGGGCGTTCTTTTTTCCTGATGGTGGATCATGCCGCTGCCGGTGGCTCCGTGGATTGAGGAATGTGATGCAGGTTTGATGGGGGCCGCGCCTCCCCAATTGAACGCAGCCGCCCGGCCTTTGCAACAGGGGCGCTGATGAATATCCATCCCGCACTGCTGTGATAGGATAGTAGGCCATGTTATTGAAGATTCTGCTTACTTCGTTGGTGATTCTTGGGGCGGTGCTGGTGCTGCGCAGGCGTGCGGCCCAGGTGCAGCAGTCGGCGGCGGTGCGCCATTCTGCGGTTGGGAAACCCCGGCCGGCCCATATCGCCGCTTTCGGCCTGGTGTCGGTAATGCTGGCGGGGGCGATTTTTTTCGTCTGCCTGGAGTGGATCGATGGCTATCAGGTGGTCAGGATACGGGTGATCGATACCCGGAGCGGCAGCGCCGTAAGCTATGAGGCGCGCCGCAGTGACGTGGACGGGCGCAGTTTCCGCACCCTGGATGGTGTGACGGTAACCCTGGCGGACGTGGAGCGCATGGAGTTGGGCGGGGAATAGCCGGCATCTGAATCAGGAGGGCGTATGCCGTTTGCAAGATTGCTGGTGCAAGGCTGCTATGTGCTGGATGATTCGCCCCGCTACAGACGGGTCAAGCGCTTCTTCTATGATCTGCTGGAGAATCCCCATGCCCCGGTCCGGCCCTACTTCGATCTGGGCATGATCCTGCTGGTGCTGGCCAGCGTCTTTTTCCTGATATACGACGTCAAAAATGATCTGGGCCTGTTTGGAGATGTCTTCGAGCGGGTAGCCGTGGGCATTTTTCTGCTGGAATATCTGTTGCGCCTTTGGCTCTATAGCGACAGCCACCGCATCCTCATCGATCATTATGAGCGGGCGGAATTCATCGGTGCGCCGTTTCGCCTGTGGCCGGCATTACGGGAGGCCGCCGTCAAGAAATGGGACTATATGATTACGCCGCTGGCGGTCATTGATCTGCTGGCCATCGTTCCCAGTTACCGTCCTCTGCGCTTTTTACGTATTTTCCTGTTGTTCCGGCTGTTCAAGCTGTTCCGGTATTCACGCGGCATCGACCGGTTCGGGCAGGTGCTCTCGGAGAAGCGCTTTGAGTTTCTGATACTGTTTTTCTTCCTGGTTTTCGTGGTGTTCACCGCGGCCTCCGCCATCTATTTCTTTGAGGCCCGGGCCGAAGGCGGTGATATTGACAGCTTCTTCGACGGCATTTACTGGGCCCTGGTCACCATCTCAACCGTGGGCTATGGCGATATTACGCCCCACACGCCGGAGGGCCGCCTGGTCACCCTGGTGCTCATTCTCTGTGGCATTGCCGTCATTGCATTCGCCACCTCCATCATTGTGACGGCCTTTAGTGAAAAAATGCCGGAAGTACGGCGCAGCCGGATCTTTGCGGAGCTGGAAAAACGGGGAAACCACACCATTATTTGCGGATTCGGCCGGGTGGGGCAGGTGGTGGCGGGGCAGTTGCAGCGCGACCGGGAGCGCTTTGTGGTGATCGATCCGGATGAGGGCAGCATTGCCCTGGCCAGGCAAAAGGGCTATCTGGCGGTGGAAGGCAATGCTGAAAGCCGCGAGTTGCTGGAAAACCTGGGGATTGCCGGGCGGGCCAGGCGCATCCTTTGCCTGGCGGGGGATGACGTGGTCAACATGTACATCACCCTGACGGCGCGTCACCTGAATCCTGGTATCGAAATCCTCTCCCGCGCGAATCGGGAAGAGACGGTGGACAAGCTGCTCAAGGCCGGGGCGAATCACACCATTATGCCGTTCAAGGCGCTCGCCCTCGTGGCGGGCGAATACGCCGGGCAGCCGGTGGCGTTCGAGGCCATTCATGGCATGCTGAGCGGCGAGAAAGGCCTTGGGATGGAGGCCATTCCCATATGCCGGAGCTCACCCCTGGATGGGCGCACTGTCGGTGATATCGATTTCGGCGGCCGCCGGCTGATGCTGTTCGGCGTTATCAGCGGGCGCGAACCGGAGGATGCGGCCAGGCATGCCTCTTATGATCTGGCGACCCGCCGCTTCCTGTTCAATCCGGGCCCCGACTTTGTGCTGCGGGCAGGTGATTTTCTGGTGGTGTTCGGGCCCCAACTGAGCATTGTTCATTTCCGGGATCAACTGGAGCGGAGGAAGCTTTGAGGGAGGGAACGAAAATCATTTTGTTCGGCGCCACCCCCATGGGGCTGAGCGTTGCGGCCCAACTGCGCGGCAAGGGTCTGGATCCGCTGTTGGCGGATGATGATGAGGCGGCCCTGGCGGCTGCGGCCGCCAGGGGTTTCAGGACGGCCGAGGTCAACTGCCTGGAAGATGGCGAGCTGCAGGCCGTGGGTATCGGCAGGGATGCCGGCCTGATTTTCTGCCTTTTTCAGAATGATCCGCAAAATGTTTTTCTGACCCTTTCGGCCAGGGCGTTGGCCCCGGAGCTGGAGATTGTCTCACTCACCCAGTCCGGCGAATCGGCCCAGACCCTGCTGGCGGCCGGGGCCGACAAGGTCATCGACCCTTATGAGATCAGCGGCCGCAAGATCCATGACCTCATCCGGCGTCCCCTGGTTGCCGAGACGCTGGAGCATACCGTGTTCGGCCAGCAGGATCTCAGTCTGGCCGAGGTGGTGGTGACGGCGGGCTCGCCCCTCCATGGCCGCACCCTCGACGGGCTGGAGGTCAACCGCAGCTATAATCTGTTGCTGCTCGGGGTGGTGGACCGGGAGCATGGAAACGATTTCGTTTTCGCCATCGGCCAGGACGGTTATCGCCTGGACCCCGGTGACGTGCTGGTGGTCATCGGCCCGGAGGAGGCCATTGCCGGTTTCAAGCGGGATGCGTGCTGCTGATTCAGGGCGCGGCATTCAGGAGGGTGCCGATTTGATCCGGCAGTGTTCCCGCCTGGGCGCGCAGGGCCTGGGCGGCGTTCTCGGCCAGTTGCCCGCTGATGCGGGCGGCCAGTTGGCCCGCCTGCTCCGGGGAGCTGAGATTGGCGTTGGGTTCGGCCCGTTCGCCACCGGCGCTGCGGTAGAGCTGGGCGGCGCGGCCGACGCTTACGGTGTCCTCGGGCGCTGCCCCGGCCCCGGAGGCGGATTGGGCGGCCGTGCCGTCTTCCTGGCGGGTTGCCGGGTTTTTGTCCGTGCTTTTCCCATCCGGGCCGCCGGCCCTTGGGTTTGTGGAGGACGGGATGTTGTCATTGGAGATGGGAGTGGCCATGGTTTCATTCCTCGTGCAGTCAAAAAATCGACGTATTTATGCTTAAAAGCCGTGCCGGACATAATGCAGCAAATTCCGGGCCAGAAGGCGGGAGGATAAACGCCGGTGATGGGCCGGGCTGAGCGGACGGACAGGCCTGGCTTCAGGGCGCTGCGCCGCTGGACCGCCGGGTTGCTGTGTCTCCTTTATTTCTCTCCGGCCTTGCCTTCGGGCCCCGCTTTGCAGGGGGAGCGCCTGGAATACAGGATTTCCTACCAGGGGGCCCTGTCGGCCATGGCCCGGATCGATATCTGCGATGCGGTGCTGGAGACTTCCCTGGAGCAGGGGCCCTCCGGCGAGCCGGCCTACCGCTCCACTGTCCGCATATCCAGCGAGGGCCATGAGCAGATGGAGCGGCTCTATCCCTTCCGCTACCGGCTCCGGAGCTTCTATAGCGCTGATTTGCAGCATTCCATCCTTTTGGACAAGTACCGGAAGACGCGAAAGGAGCGCCATGAAATAGTCTGGTTCGATTGGGAGCGGAGGGTGGCCGAACGCTACAAGCGGCGCAAACCCAAGGAGGCTCCCCGGCATGTGCCGGGCGCCGGATCAGGGTCGGATGGCAGGAAGGATGAGGGCATGCTTCGCATCCTCAGCGGCCTCGGCTATGATCCGGCGAACTTCCGCCCTTCCAGCAAAACCGGCCTGCGGCTGCCCGGTCTCCTGCTGGACCGCCTTTCTTTGCTGCAGGCGGCCCGCAGCCGGGATTTCAGTCCGGGCCAGGAGATCCGCCTTTCCGTATCGGACGGCAAGGCCATCCTGAACTACCGGGTGCAGGTGCTTGGGCGGGAACCCATCGGCCACGGCGGCCGAATGCGGGACAGCTTCAAGCTGCGGTTCGATGCCTTTGCCGATGGGCGCTGGAGCGGCCGCACCGCCCATCCCGGCGTTTTTGTCTGGTTGACCGCGGATGGCAGCAAGACCCCTGTCCGTTTTTCTGTCGACTATGCCCTCGGGACCTTCGTGGTGCAAATGAAGGAAGGCCGGGACATCCAGGCCTCCGTCGCCCAGGGGGGCGTCACTCCCTCTCTTCCGGATCAACTATCTTCAGCGCGCTGATATCCGGGATCTCCATGGCTTCGACGGCCTGCCGGCAGTCCTCCAGGCTGCCGGTGCGGGGCGGGTTGAGGACCAGGTCTTCCGTATCGATATCGACGGGTGGCGGAGGCTCGGATTCGTCAATGGTTGCTCCCGGCTCGGCGAGGCTGATGCCGCTGATGTCCGGGATCGGCGCCGCGACGATCTCGGGGGCGCAGTCGATAAGGCTGCCGGTATTGGGGGGAAGCAGGGTTACAGCTCCCGTATCCGGTGCGGGTTTCGTGCTTTTGGCCGTGGCCGGCTGCGGTTGGGCTGTCTGCGCATCGGATGCGGCGGGATGGATATCGACAAGCGCCCCGGCATCGCGGAAGGCGACCCGGTATTTTACGGCTTTGTCGAGATCGACACCGGATTTGATCTTTACCGGCTTGCCGGAAAACAGACGTTCGAGTTGCTCGGGGCTGGCCTTGAACATGGCGCCGATTTTTTTGCGCACACCGGCTTCATCCTCGCCCTCCATGATCTGGCCGGAGAAAAAGATGTCGTATCTTTCGGTGGACATGATGATCCCTAATTACAGGTAAAGCATTCAGGATGAAAGCCCGGTGCCGCGGGTCGGGGCATTGGCCCGGTATCAGTGCCTGGCCTCCCGATGCAAGACGTCGTCTCCGACCGTTTTGTCCCGAGGGGTGTTATGGCACCGGAAGCAGTCCGAAAAGGTAAAGGATACTTTGCCATGGCAGTGTCCGCAAAAGCGCCCTTTGGGAAATTCATTCATCTTGATCTTGCTGGCGCCCAGGGTCTCTTCGAAAATGGCGGGATGGCAGGTCGAGCATTTGATCCAATCGGCATGGACCTTGTGATTGAACAGGACGTGATCGACGAAATCGCTCTTTGACAGGAAAAGGATTTTGTTATCCCTGGTTTCTTCCTTGTAATCCTTTTCCAGGGATGCAATCGGCGCGAATACCTTCGCCCGTTTCATCTTGAGCCAGTCGATAAAGCGGAACCGGTCCAGGGGCAAATGGCCGTCGACGAGATTCTCGGGATTCCACTGGCCGCCCAGTTTTTCGGCGTATTTTTTAATCTTTTCGTGGTCTATCTTTTCAGGGTCGCGCAGCCTTGCCGCCTCGGGGGTGCCGGCGAGATGGCAGCGGTTGCAATCCTTGTCGGCGCCAAAGGCCATGTCCCCGTTATGGCAGACTCCGCACTGTTGGCCCGACGTTATCTTCTCCTGGGATATGCCATTGGACCAGCGCTGCATTTGAAAAATGGACTCATGGCACACCTTGCATTCGAACAGGATGCGGTGAAGCCAGTGGGGATAGAGCACCGGCGCCAGTCCTTCGGCCTCCATTTCCTTCTCATATCTGTTCATCACGAAGTTGCCGAGAAACTTCTCTTCCGGCTTCCATTTCTGTGACGCTTTCAATTTCGCCTTCGCCCTGTCCACGATCTCCTTGATAATGGGGCTGATCTCTTTAAGCGGTCCGTCATCATTGTTCCAGTGCTTGTGCATGGAGGCCATGGAGCTGGCGATGTTCAGCTTGAAATTGCGCTCGCCCGCACGCTTGGTTTTATCCGTCGCATCCTGCATAAGCTGCTTGATAACCCCAGGAATAATGTCCTTGTTTTCCTGCACCAGGGTTGCTTGGGCGCTGAAATTCTGGGTTTGATAATTCTTGATGAATTCATCCAGGAAGGCCTGGCTCGATGCCAGGGATTGCATGGCGGGCAAGATGCACACCAGAAAGAAAGCAGTACGGCTGATGGTTTGAAAGGCCATGGGTTATCCTGGTGTTATCTGATTTATACGTTACACCACATTAGGCTGAGCATCTTCCGTAATCAACCTTCTGTGGCTTGGCTTGCCGCTGGATCTCCCCCCAAAAAATGCTATGACGATTATGTCGAAAAAGCAACTCTTTGGAGGTATCCCCTTTTGCCTGCCGGGCTTATGCTTGATAGGCCCTTGCATTTCGAGCAGTGCAGGCTTAGCCTTGGCGCTTGGGAATGGGAGGCGCTCCCGGACCGGGTGCGGAGCGTCTGCCTGAAGGGGCCCGATTAATTACGGCGCCATGGCTATTCGCCTACTGAATACAGGGTATATCTGACGTCGCCTTAAGCCCGGGTAAATGTTATGGGTTTAGCATTTATGGTGTTCGAAGCTGTTTAACTACTGCACTTTGGATGTATCCAATGTCATTGATCAAATCCAGATTGAACAGTGGGCTGCTGGCGGCTGCGTTGCTGTCTCTTCTCCTGCTGGCTGCGGATTCCATCGCATCATCCGCCGTGGATGAATTCCTTCGTTCCTATGTCACCAATTATGAGCAGCAGAAATTTTCTGAGCAGGTGCCCCTTGTTCAGAGCAATAAGTCCCTTATCCCCGCGGCAGTCAAAAAACTGGTTCAGGATGCCTTGAGTAAAGATCAGGATCAGAACCGGAAAATGTACCTGCTGAATATGGCCAGTTCTTTGGCCTCCATGCATATGCATCAAAACGGTGATGATAAGCCCTTGTCGGAGGTCGAGCCGATAATCAAGGAAGAGGTGGAAAAAATGAATGCCCGCCTGGCGGAGCTGATGAAATGGAAAACCGAGGAGAGGGTCATCGGCAACTTTGTCATGATGAGACACCGCGAGGAGGAGAAAGAGCAGGGATTGGCGCCGGTGCTCTATCCTCATTGGCGCCATCGCATATTTTTCGAATGCAAGGTGTGCCATACCTCTATTTTCCGCATGAAGCGCTGGGCCAACGATATATCCCAGGAGAAGATCGCCGCAGGTGAGCAGTGCGGCAAATGCCATGACGGAGGCATCAGCTTCAGCGCGACGGATGAAAAACACTGCGGGCGATGCCATGTGGCCGCCACCGCCGCGGCCCAGGCCCTGCATGATCCGGCGTCGTTCGATCAGGAGGAGCTGAAGAAAACGGCCGATCGCATCGGGGCGAAATGGCGGCCGGAGAATCTCCCTGGCGGCAAAATGCCGCTGGACAAATGGGGCTTCATCGACTGGCTGGAATTAAAAAGAAGAAATGTATTTACCCCGCTGGCTTCTCTGGACAAGAATGTCGAGGAAGAGACGAGGAACGGCAAGATAGTGTTCAGGACATCCAGCGACTTCGTGGATGATGTGCTGTTCGATCACCGCATCCATTCGGACTGGATAACCTGTGATACCTGTCACCCCGAGTTCTTTGTTCCGGAGCTGGGCGGCAACAGGGTGAAAATGATTCAGATCTCCAAGGGGCGCTGGTGCGGCCACTGTCACGGCAAAGTGTCCTTTACCTTCGCCAACTGCAAGCGTTGCCACTCGGTTCCGAAGAGCGAGCAGATAGAAGGCGCCTTACTGCGCAGTAAGCATTGAGTTTCGGATATCAGGCAAAACCCGTATCCATGGAATGCGGGCAGGCGCGTCCGGTTATTTGAAAATGGCGTCGACCGAGAACCCGTCCTTTTCCAGAATCACACGCAGACGCTTGAGGGCATCCATCTGAATCTGGCGAACCCGCTCGCGGGTGACGCCCAGCTCATTGGCCACCTGCTCCAGGGTGGAATTTTCATAGCCGTGCAGGCCGAAACGGCGTTCCACGACTTCCCGCTGCTTGTCGTTCAGCTTGCTCAGCCAGGTATCGATATTGGCGTTCAGGCCGTCGTTTTGAAGGCTGACCGACGGGTCCGGCGTCACCTCGTCGGGAATGGTGTCGAGCAAGGGCTTGTCGGCGTCCTTGCCATAAGGGGTGTCCACCGATGCCACACGCTCGTTCAAACCCAGCATGCGCTTGACGCTGTCGATGGGCTTGTCCAGCAGCTCGGCGATCTCTTCCGCGGATGGTTCGTGGTCCAGGGTCTGGGCCAGCTTGCGTGCGGCGCGCAGATAGACGTTGATCTCTTTCACCACATGGATGGGCAGGCGGATGGTGCGGGTCTGATTCATGATGGCCCGCTCGATGGTCTGCCGGATCCACCATGTGGCGTAGGTGGAGAAGCGGAAGCCGCGCTCCGGGTCAAACTTTTCCACCGCCCGGATGAGCCCCAGGTTGCCCTCTTCGATCAGGTCGAGCAGGGCCAGGCCGCGGTTCATGTAACGCCGGGCGATCTTTACGACCAGCCGCAGGTTGGATTCGATCATGCGCTGGCGGGCCGCCATCTCTCCCTTTTGCGCCAGCCGGGCGTAGTGCACCTCCTCTTCCGCGGTCAGCAACTGGGAAAAGCCGATTTCACTGAGGTAGAGCCGCATGGCGTCCACCTGTCCGTCCGGAATGTCGCCGGCGCTGTAAGTGGGCTTGGTCTGGACGGCCTCCTTTATGATGGTTTCCGGGGCGTCCTCATCCTCAATAGCGATGACATCGTTCTTGTCCTCGTCGATTACGGAAACCTCGTCATCCATATCGTCTTGTTTTCCCGTCATGCTGCATTTCTCCTGCTGTTTGCCCTATATGTTAACGCCGGGGTGGTAACAATGGGACGGGGTCGACCGGCTTCCCGTTCCGCCTGATTTCGAAATGCAGTACCGGTGTGGCCCCGGCGGCGACCCCCATCTCTGCAATTCGTTCCCCTTTTGATACCTCATCGCCCTGGGTCACCAATATCTTCCTATTATGACCATAAGCGCTTAAAAAATTCTTATCGTGTTTTATGATGATAAGCTTTCCATAGCCGATCAATCCACTGCCGCTATAAACTATTTTTCCCGCCTCCGCCGCGCGGACCGGTTGCCCCAGGCGGCCGTTTATCTTCAGCCCCTTACGGGTGGGGTCCCGTTTGGAGAACCCCTGCACCACTTTTCCGTCGGTAGGCCATGACCATCGAAGCCTGCGGGCGGGCGCCGGCGGCCTGCTGCTTTTAACGGCCTTTTTTCTTGAAATTAAAGATGTTGACGATGATTTGCCCGTTTTTTGTGATGTGGTCGGCTTTGTCCGGGATATTGCCGCTTTGCCGCCTCCCGGCGTGGATTTTGCCGTGGTGTTGGCGGCGGTGCGCGACAGCGCCGGCTTCAACCGCAATCGCTGGCCGGGGTAAATGGTATAGGGAGGGGCGATATGGTTCCACCTGGCCAGCTTGCGGAAATCCAGGCCCATCTTCCAGGCGATGGAATAGAGCGTGTCGCCGCGCCTGACCAGGTAATGATCGGAACGGATAATGGGGGCCGAAGGCGGGATGTCCCGGCTGCCCCGGCTGATGACCGGCGCCCCCCCACGGCCGCCGCAGGCGCTCAGGAGAAAAAGCGTCGTTGCCGCCAACAGCCACAGCACTGATTTTGTTCCCAGATCAGATTGCCTGCTCCGATCCAGTCGCATCATCCCGCCACCCTGCCTCAGGATTTGAAAATCAGCAAAACCAAAACCGCCAGCGCCACCGTCAGCCAGCCGATGCGGTCCACGTATTTGCATAATGCGCTTTCCATGCGCTCGCCGCCCCATGCCATCAATGCGGCCACCAGGAAAAAGCGCGCCCCCCGGCCGATGAGCGATGCCGCCAGAAATGGCGCCACGGCCATGGCGATGACCCCGGCGGTAATGGTGAAAACCTTGTAGGGGATGGGGGAGAAGCCCGCCAGGAATACGGCCCAGAAGCCCCACTCGTCAAACCAGGCCTTGGCCTGCAAATATTTCGGATAATAGCCCGCACTGTGCAGCAGGGGCTCCACCAGGTCGAAGGCGAACAGTCCGATCAGATAACCGAACAGCCCGCCCAGTACCGATGCGATGGTGGTAAGCCCGGCGAGCCACCAGGCGCGCGCCGGATTGGCCAGGCTCATGGGGGCCAGCATCACGTCGGGGGGAATGGGGAAAAAAGAGGACTCGGCGAAGCTCAGCCCGGCGAGATAGCGTGGTGCGTGCCGGTGCCGCGCCCATTGCATGGCCCGGTTATACAGGGGGGAAAACAGCCGCACTACTGAATACCTCCGAGCAGGGGGACAAAGCTTACCCTCTCCAGGATTTGTTTGTCGTAACCCTCCTCGGTGCGGGTGACGCACACCAGCGCCTGCTCGTCGCGGGTGCCGATGGGCAGCACCATGCGGCCGCCCACGGCAAGCTGTGCGACCAGTGCCAGGGGAATGCCTTCCGGGGCGGCGGTGACCAGGATGCCGTCGAAGGGGGCGTACTGCGGCAGGCCCAGGCCGCCGTCGCTGTGGCGGAGGCGGATATTGCGCAACCGCAGCTCCTGGAAGCGTGCCCGGGCCTGTTTGATGAATGCCTCGATGCGCTCCGTGCTGTAGACCCGGTTCGCCAGCGCGGCGAGGACGGCGGTCTGGTAGCCGGAGCCGGTGCCCACTTCCAGCACCGTGTCCAGGGGGCCGCCCTCGAGCAGGACTTCCGTCATCCGGGCCACGATATAGGGCTGGGAGATGGTCTGGCCGAGGCCGATGGGCAGGGCCGTATCCTCGTAGGCGCGGCTGGCCAGGGCCTCCTCCACGAAGATGTGCCGCGGCGTATTGCGAATGATGTCCAGCACCTTGCGGTTGCGGATGCCCTTGGCCGTCAGGCGCCCGATCAGGCGGTCCCGGGTGCGGCGGGAGGTCATGCCGATGCCGAGGTGATCCTTGTTGATCGGAATGCCCGTGCTCACGCCTGGTCCAGCCAGCCCTGCATTTCCGGCAGGAGGGAGTGGCGGGTGAGATCCACCTGCAGGGGCGTCACCGAGACATAGCCCTCGCGCACGGCGAAAAAATCCGTGCCCGGGCCGGCGTCCTGCTCCGCGCCGGCCGGCCCCACCCAATAGATGGTGCGCCCCCTGGGGTCGGTGGATGTCACCACCGGCTCCGCCTTGTGGCGGTGCCCGAGGCGGGTGGCGCGGTATCCCTTCAGCTCCTCATAGGGCCTGTCTGGGACGTTCACGTTGATGATGGTGTCGGCGCTCAGGGGGTGCCGGCGCAGGCGCTCCACCATCTCCAGCGCCACCCGGACGCCGGTTTCGAAATACGCCGGTTCGTGGGAAACCATGGACAGCGCCATGGCCGGGAATCCCAGAAAACGCCCCTCGGTGGCGGCCGCCACGGTGCCGGAGTAGAGCACGTCGTCCCCCAGGTTGGCCCCGTCGTTGATGCCGGCCACCACCATGTCCGGCTCCTCTTGCAGCAGCCCGGTGATGGCCAGGTGGACGCAATCCGTGGGGGTGCCGTCCACGCTGACAAAGCCGTTGTCCAGGGTGCGGGCGCGCAGGGGCCGGTCCAGGGTAAGGGAATTGCTGGCGCCGCTGCGGTTACGCTCGGGCGCCACCACGGTCACCCCGGCGATACCGGCCAGGCCCTCGGCCAGGGCCTTCAGCCCGGGGGCCTGGCAGCCGTCGTCATTGCTCAACAATATGTTCATGGATCGGTTTGCCGGAATCGGCCCTTTTGCCCCTGGACCCTTTGCCGCCTGGAAATTTCAACGGCTAACTATACTGGAAAAACAGGCCCGGTACACGGGGATGCGGGCCGCTCCCTTGCTATACTCGGCGGGCATGACGGGCAAGAAAAAAAACCCTGCCGGCGAAGATGACGGCATGGCCCTGTTCCGGGAGGCCATTCAGGATGTCGTCCCCCTGCGCCACGACAGGACCGAGCCTTTCCGCCGGCGCCGGCGGCCCGAACCGGCCGCCCCCGGGCCCGCACCGCGCGGGGAGGCGCGGGAGGAACTCCCCGCCGACATGGCGGTGGAGACGCCGGAGGAGCTTTTGTTCATGCGTCCGGGGGTGCAGCAGCGGGTGGTCCGGGAACTGCGGCGGGGGCGCATCCCCCCCGCCGATTGCCTGGATCTGCACGGCCTGCGGGTGAAACAGGCCCGCCCCGTCTTTGCCCGCTTTCTCAGGCAGGCCCGCCAGCGGCACCTGCGCTGCGTGCGCATCATTCACGGCAAGGGCCGCGACCCGTCCGGGACCCAGCCGGTGCTCAAGCAGAAAACCCACCAGTGGCTGCTGCAACGGCCCGAGGTGCTGGCCTTCTGCTCCGCTCCCCGCTTCGACGGGGGCACCGGGGCGACCTATGTGCTGCTGTCACGCAAGAAGGCCAACAGTACTCCGTCAACCTGATAATTTAGGATACAAAAACATTTAACCGCAGAGGACACAGAGGTGCGCAGAGAAATGAAATGCTAGCCAGCTTATTGATAATAAATAAAAACCTCTGCGAATCTCTGCGTCCTCTGCGGTTAATATTTATCTTTTACCAATCCTAATTTATAAAATTGACGGAGTGGTAGTGAT
>DRKS01000054.1 GCA_011051655.1 Sedimenticola sp. | reverse complement strand
TGGGGGGCTGCGCCGGCTGCGCCGTGCCCATCGAGTCCGAAACGGGGCCGACGATGCAACGGGTCTGCGTGGACGGGCCGGTGTTCGACGCCCGCCAGGTCTTTGCCGGGATTCACACAAACACGGCTTCAACGCCAAGACGCTAAGACGCTAAGACGCCAGGATCGCAAGGCAGAATCGCTTTCCCGGCGCCCTTTGCATCCTTGCATTGAAACAGCGGCAACTCACGATCGCCGACTTCAGTTTCCCTCGATGCGCATCCGCTCCAGCCGCTTGCGGGCCAGGCGGGCGGCCGTGGAGCTGGGGTATCGCTCAACCACCGTCTCCAGGGTCTTGCGGGCCTGGGCCCACTCCTGCTGCTCGTACCGGATAAACCCCATCTTGAGCAGGGCGTCGGCCACCTTGGGGCTGGCCGGGAAGTCCTGGACCACTTTGGAAAAATCAGCCAGCGCAGTGGCGAAATCCCGGGTCACGTAGCTGGCCTCTCCCACCCAATACTGGGCGTTGGCGGCCAGACGGCCCTTGGGATAGCGGGCCAGAAACAGCCGGAAGGCCTGTTTCGCTTCGTCGTAGCGCCGCTGCATCAACAGGTCGAAGGCCTGTTTGTACATGGGCTGTTCCTGGGCCGGGTCGGCCGGGGGGGACGCCTCATCCGGGATGGCGCCGGCCGGCGTGGCGGGGGTCTCCGCAAGCGGCGCGCCAGTCGCCGGTGCCGGAGAGGCGGTTGCCGGGACCGGCGGCGCAACGGCGGGGGGAGGTGCCGGGGACGGCCCTCCGGCGGCCGTATCCGGCGGCGCCACGGGAGTTCCCCCTGCCGGAGCGGCAACGGGCGATGGCGCCGAACCCCCAACGGCCGGTGGCGCAGCGGCGGGCGGCGGGGAGGTCAGCTGGGTGATCCGCCGGTCGATATCCACATACAGATCGCGCTGGCGCTTTTTCAGGGTCTCCAGGCTGTGGTTCTGCAGCTCCAGGTCGCCCCGGAGATCCTGGACCTCCTGTTGCAGCCTTTCCAGGCTGATCAGGATATCGGTCAGGGCCTGCATCCGCCGCTCCAGCAGTTGCAGGCGGTCCTCCACGGATGGCGCCGCCTGGGGCCGGGGCCCGCCGGACCCGGTTACCGGTGCCGCGGCGAACGCCGGCAGGGCCAGGGTCAGCAGAAGAAGGGGCGCCAGTCGTCGCATGTTCCCGTCCCCCGGTCAGTAAACGAAAACGGCCCGCCGGTTCTGGGCCCAGGAGGCCTCGTCGGAACCGAAGGCGACCGGCCGCTCTTCGCCATAGCTGATGGTGGTGATCTGACTCTGCATCGCACCCTCGGCCAGCAGGAGCCGCTTTACCGCATTGGCGCGGCGCTCGCCCAGGCCGATATTGTACTCGCGGGAGCCGCGCTCGTCGCAGTGACCCTCGATCACCACCGTCACACTGGGGTTCTGGGCCAGGTAGCGGCCGTGGGCGACCACGATATCCCGCCATTCGGGCTTGATCTCGCTGCGGTCGAAGTCGAAGTGAATGACCCTGGTGTAGAGCGGGCTGTCGGGGTTCTCCAGGGGGCTGCCGGTCCAGGCGGCGCCCCTTTCCATGCCGGAAGTGGCGGCGTCCCCGCCCCGCTCGGCGCCGGACTCGCTCGGCCCCGGCGGCTGGGTCTCGATTACCGGCGCCGGCCCTTCCTCTTCCGGCGCTTTCTGCATTGCGGCGCAGCCCCCGAGCAGCAAGACGGCGGCCACCAACAGAACAAACTTGATTGTTTTGAGTTTCATTTTCAGTATTTCCTCGTTTTATTGACTATATGGGGCCCAGGCCGGCTCACGGACATCGCCCGCCTGTAACGCTAATCTTTGCCTGACGCGGCCGTCCACCGACACCGCCGCCAATTCCCCCTGCCCGCGTATCTTGGTTGCGTAAATTACCATGCTGCCGTTCGGGGCGAAACTGGGAGACTCGTCCAGGGCGCCGTCGCTGAGCACCCGCAGCTGCCGCGACGCCAGATCCAGCACGCCGATGCGGAAGTCGCTGCCCACCTGGGTCACCAGGGTCAGCATTTTGCCGTCCGGGGAGTAGGAGGCCCGGGCATTGTACCGGCCTTCGAAGGTGATGCGCTCCGCCTTGCCCCCCGTGGACGGCGCCCGGTAAATCTGGGGCCTGCCGCCGCGATCCGAGGTCCAGACGATATGGCGGCCGTCCGGCGACCAGGCGGGTTCGGTATCGATGGCGTAGTGCCGGGTAAGGGGGCGCACCGTGCGCCTGGCCAGATCCAGGATGAATATGTCCGGATTGCCGTCCTTGGACAGGGTCAGGGCCAGCTTGCGGCCGTCCGGGGACCAGGCCGGCGCGCCGTTGATGCCCTTGAACGAGGCCACCTTCTGGCGCCTGCCGGTATAGACCTCCTGGACATAGATGGCGGGCCGGCCCCGTTCAAAGGAGACATAGGCCAGCTTGAGGCCGTCCGGTGACCAGGCCGGCGACATCAGCGGCTCCGTGGAGGTCACGATGGTCTGGGGGTGATGGCCGTCCGCGTCCGCCACCTGCAGGGCTATGGTGCGCCGCCCGTCCGGCTGCACGATGGAGGTCACGTAGGCCACGCGGGTGGCGAAGGCCCCCCTCTGGCCGGTGAGTTTTTCATAGATGAGATCGCTGATGTGGTGGGCGGTGGCCCGCAGATCCCGCGCCGTGGTGGGAATGCTGTAGCCGGCGAGCTGCTCGCCCTTGAACACATCGAACAACTGAAAGCGCACGATATAGCCGCCGGCGCTGTTGGGCTGGACCTGGCCCACCACCAGGCTCTCCATGCCGAGCACCCGCCAGTCCCGGAAGTCCACCTCGGAGCCCGTGTGGGGGAAGGCGATCATGTCCTTCGGCGGCATGGTCTTGAAGCGGCCGCTGCGCTTGAGGTCCGCGTCCACGATGGCCCCCAGCTTCTCGGCCGGCGGCCGCCCCGGCCCCTGCCAGCCGAAGGGCACCACCGCGATGGGCAGGGCGCCCACCTCGCTCTCCGTTATCTCGATGGTCAGCGGCGCCGCCTGGCCCATCTGCCACCACAGCAGCGCCACCAGAATGAGCAGTTTTTTCATCATGCCATTAAACATCATTTACTCGGGTCAAAAACAAACTTCAGTTCACGAAACGCCTCGAATCCGGCGCCCGCCGGCACGGGCAGCGGTTCCGCCTTGTATACCGCCTGCTCCACCGAACGGTCGAAGGCGCCGTTTCCGCTGCTGCGGGTTATGGTTACCGCCGCCACGCCGCCCCCCGGCAGCAGGCGCACCCGGACCTCGCAGCTCAGCCCTTCCCCCACGGTGGAGGGACGCAGCCAGTTGTCCTCGATTTTCAGCTTGATGGCCCGGCCGTATCTGTCCCGCTCGCGGGCGGCCCGCTCCGCCTCGAGCTGGGCCTGCAAGGCCTCCTCCCGCGCCTTCTGCTCGGCGGCCAGCCGCGCCGCTTCCGCGGCCTTGCGCTTGGCCTCGGCCGCCTTGCGCCTCTTCTCTGCCTCGGCCTTTTTCCTGGCCTCGGCCGCCTTGCGCTTCTTCTCCGCCTCGGCCTTCTTCCTGGCCGCGGCCGCCTTGCGCTTTTTCTCTTCAGCCTTTTTCCTGGCGGCCGCCTTGCGCCTTTTCTCGGCTTCGGCCTTTTTCTTCGCCTTGGCCCGCTTTGCGGCCTCGGCCTTTTCCCGGGCCTTGCGCTTTTTCTCCAACTCGGCGAGCCTCTTCTTCTCTTTTTGCTGTTTGCGCTTCAGATCCGCCAGACGCTTCTCTTCCTTGCGCAGGGCCGCCTTCTTTTTCTCCTCCGCCGCTTTCAGCCTGGCCACTTCGGCATCGATCCTCGCCTGGTCGATCACCCGGGCCTGCACCACGTCCACATTGGGCCTGGGCTGGACCGGTTTTTCCAGCCAGTCCACGCCAACGATCAGGAAGGCGATGATGGCGATATGCATCACCACGGCGATCACCGCCGCCAGGGGGTTGCGCTTGAGGATCTCCAGCATGGCCCGCTACTCTGGAGGCCCGGTGATCAGTCCCACATTGGGCGCGCCGCCCGCCTGGATGAGCACCATGGCCTCCACCACCCGGCCATAATCCACGTTACGGTCCCCCCGCACCATGATGGGCGTCCCGGGCCTGTACTTGAGCAGCGCGGCCACCCGCGTCACCAGGGTGTCCGCATCCACCGGCTGGTTCTTGCCCTCGCCGATGTCGATGAAGAACTCCCCCGCCGCGTTGATCGACACCACCACGGGATCGGCCGCATCCGGCGGCAGCGGCTCGGCGTCCGCCTGGGGCAGTTCCACCTTGACCCCCTGGGTCAGCAGCGGCGCCGTGATCATGAAGATCACCAGCAGCACCAGCATCACGTCGATGTAGGGCACCACGTTGATCTCGGCCATGGGGCGCCGCCTTTTTCTCTGCGCAGTCATTAACCGTCAACCGTAAACTGTCAACCGTAAACCGTCAGGCATGGGCCTGGCGCTGAAGCAGGGTGGTGAATTCGTCCAGGAAGTCCTGGTAGCGGTTGTTCAGGCGCTCCACGTCGTTGGCGTAGCGGTTGTAGGCCACCACTGCGGGGATGGCGGCGAACAGGCCCATGGCGGTGGCGATCAGGGCCTCGGCGATGCCCGGCGCCACCAGCGACAGGGTGGCCTGCTTGACATTGCCCAGGGCATGGAAGGAGTTCATGATGCCCCACACGGTGCCGAACAGCCCCACGTAAGGACTGGTGGAGCCGACCGTGGCGAGAAAGGAGAGATGGGTCTCCAGTTCGTCCATCTCCCGGCTCAGGGCCACGTGCATGGAGCGCCGGGCGCCCTCCACTACCGCCATGGGGTCGATGTCCGCCGTCTGGCGCAGGCGGGCGAACTCGCGGAAACCGGCGTGGAAGATGGAGGCCATGCCGCCGGCCTCTTCTCCCTCCCGGTCCACCACGCGGAAGAGTTCGTTGAGATCCCCCCCGGCCCAAAAACGGCTTTCGAATTCCTCCGCCGCCTGCCGGGCCTTTTTCAGCACCTTGAGCCGGTCGAAGATCATGGTCCACGAAATCACGGAGGCAAGGATCAGGGTGGCCATGACCAGTTGCACCAGGGGGCTGGCGTTCAGCACCAGCTGGATAAAAGAGAGATCGTTCGACATAAATTATTCCGCAGTCAACTCCGCCAGCAACCGTTGGGGGATGGGGCAAGGGCGGAAGCGGCTGCTGTCCAGGCAGGCGACTTTGACCTCCCCCCGGCACAATACCTGGCCGCTCCCGGCATGCCGCACTTCCTGAGCGAAGGTCATGCTGGCTCTGCCATGCTCGGAAATGCGGGCGCTGACCAGGAGCGGATCATTGAAGCGGGCCGGGCGCAGGAAATCCGCATCCACGTGCCGCACCGCAAAAATGATCCCCTCCTGCTCTATCAACTGGTCCTGCTCGAAGCCCCGGTCGCGCAGCCATTCGGTGCGCGCCCGCTCCATGAATTTGAGATAATTGGCGTAATAGACCACGCCGCCCGAGTCCGTGTCCTCGTAATAGACGCGCACCGGCCAGATAAATTCATTCATGCGTCGAACAGATCCCGGTTTTGAGGCCCGACCCCGGCCTCCGGCGTCAGGCCGAAGTGCAGGTAGGCGGCCTGGGTGGCGACCCGCCCCCGGGGCGTGCGCATGAGAAACCCCTGTTGAATCAGGTAGGGCTCCAGCACGTCCTCGATGGTGCCCCGCTCCTCGCCGATGGCCGCGGCCAGGCTGTCCACCCCCACAGGCCCGCCGCCGAACTTGCGGATCACCGCCTCCAGCAGCTTGCGGTCCATGATATCGAAACCGTTGTGATCCACCTTGAGCATGGTCAAGGCCTTGTCCGCCACCTCCGGGGTCACATGCCCCTGCGCCTTCACCTGGGCGTAATCCCGCACCCGCCGCAGCAGCCGGTTGGCGATGCGCGGTGTGCCCCGGGAGCGGCGGGCGATCTCCCGGGCGCCATCAGGCTCGGACTTGATATTCAAAATATGGGCGGAGCGGCGTACGATCCGGGCCAGGTCCTCGTTGGAGTAGAACTCCAGGCGCTGGACAATGCCGAAACGGTCCCGCAGGGGGGAGGTCAGCAGTCCGGCCCTGGTGGTGGCCCCCACCAGGGTAAAGGGCGGCAGATCCAGCTTGATGGAGCGGGCCGCCGGCCCCTCGCCGATCATGATGTCCAACTGAAAATCCTCCATGGCGGGATAGAGCACCTCCTCCACCACGGGGCTGAGGCGGTGGATCTCATCCACGAACAGCACGTCATGAGGCTCCAGGTTGGTCAGGAGGGCGGCCAGATCGCCGGGCTTTTCCAAAATCGGCCCGGATGTCTGGCGCAGGTTCACGCCCATTTCATTGGCGATGATGTGGGCCAGCGTGGTCTTGCCCAGGCCGGGGGGGCCGAAGATGAGCACGTGATCCAGGGCCTCCCCCCGTTCGCGGGCGGCCTGGATAAACACCTCCATCTGCTCCCGCATGGCCGGCTGGCCCACGTAATCCGCCAGCTTCTTCGGGCGGATGGCGCGGTCCATGGCCACATCGTCGGCCAGGGGTTCGGGGGTGATGAGGCGGTCGGGCATTTGTCAGTACCGAGTGCCGGGTGCCGGGTACCGGGTGCTGGATGCTGGGTAGCAAGGGGGCTGTATTGGAGAGCGGTCTCCCCCGGGCGGGCCATTTTCAATATTCAATCGTTTCACCATTAGAATCATCGATACCCCATGCTTTCCACTCGGCACTATCTCATCCCCACCGTCTTCAATGCCGCGCGGATGATTTCCTCGCTGGACGCCCCTTCAGACTCCACACGCCGCACCATGCGGCTGGCCTCCGGCGGCTTGTAGCCCAGGGCGACCAGGGCGTCCACCGCCTCCGCCGCCGGGTCCGGGGTATCGGGGGGCGATGCCCCGGCAGGGGCCGCGGCCGGAGGGGCAACGGCCTCCAGCTTGTCCAGCCTGTCCCGCATTTCCACAATCAGGCGCTCCGCCGTCTTCTTGCCGATGCCGGGCAGGCGCACCAGCGCCGCCGTATCATTGGCCTGCACGCAGCGGGCGAACTCATGGGCGCTCATGCCGGAGAGTATGGCCAGCGCCACCTTGGCGCCGACCCCGCTCACTTTCAGCAGCGCCCGGAACAGGGCCCGTTCCGACTCCCGGCCAAAACCATAGAGCACATGGGCGTCTTCACGCACGGCCAGATGGGTGAACAGGATGACTGTCTCGCCCAGGGCCGGCAGGCTGAAAAAGGTGGACATGGGGACATCCAGTTCATAGCCCACGCCATTCACATCCACCATCAGGTGGGGGGGCTGTTTGAAGACGATCCGCCCCTGCAGCCGGCCTATCATCGCCGCCCCCCCCCGGCCCCGGCCAGGCGGTTCAGGATGGTCCTGGTATGCGCATGGCTCAGGGCCACGGCCAGCGCATCGGCCTCATCGGCGGCCAGTTCCCCGGACAGCCGGAGAAGCCGCTTCACCATGTGCTGCACCTGGGCCTTGTCCGCGCCGCCGGCGCCCACCACCGCCTGCTTGACGCTGCGGGGCGAGTATTCGCTCACCGGCAGACCGGCGGTCACGGCGGCGCAGATCGCCGCCCCCCGGGCCTGTCCCAGCTTCAGGGCCGCCCCGGCATTCCTGGAGACGAATACCTGTTCGATGGCCACTTCCGCCGGCCGGTGGGCCTGCAGCAGATGGGATATCTCCTGGAATATGACGCCGAGCCGTTGGGGCAGATCGTCCTGCGCCAGGCGGATGCAGCCGCTGGCGATATGCAGGCTCCGGACACCATCGCTGTCGATGATGCCGTAGCCGGTCACCCTTGAGCCGGGGTCAATGCCGAGTATGCGGCGCATGGTTCCTTCGGATACCTCAATTCAATCAGGGGAGTATTGTTCCGCCAAAGGCATCCGGACCTTCCGCACCGTATTTACTGCCGGCCAGGCGAATCTCCGTGTCCTCTGCGTCTCCGTGGCAAACGCCGGCCGTTTCAATTATGACAACTCCTCCAGGATGGCATCATCGATCTCCGCATTGGTGTAGACCTCCTGCACGTCATCGAGGTCCTCCAGCGCATCCACCATTCTCAGCAGTTTTTCCGCCCCGTCCCGGTCCATTACGGCCTTGGTGGAGGCATTGTAGGTGACTTCTGCATTGGCCGGTTCAAGACCGGCCGCCTCCATGGCCGCCTTGACCCCGGAGAAATCCTCCGCAGTGGTGATAACGTCCACGGAACCGTCGTCATTGGTGATGACGTCCTCGGCGCCCGCATCCAGGGCCGCCTCCATGATGGCGTCCTCGTCCGCCCCCGCCTCATAGCTGAGGATGCCCTGCTTGGTGAACAGGTAGGCGACGGAGCCGTCGGTCCCCAGATTGCCGCCGTGCTTGGTGAAGGCATGGCGCACTTCGGAAGCGGTGCGGTTGCGATTGTCGGTCATGCAATCGACCATCACTGCGGTGCCGCCGGGGCCGTAGCCCTCGTAGCGGATTTCATCATAGTTCTCGCCGTCGGCGCCACCGGCGCCCCGCTTGATGGCGCGCTCGATGGTGTCCTTGGGCATGTTGGCGCCGGTGCCCTTGTCGATGGCCAGGCGAAGGCGCGGATTGGAATCCGGGTCGCCCCCCCCCTCCCTGGCCGCCACCGTGATCTCGCGGATCATCTTGGTCCATATCTTGGCGCGCTTCTTGTCCTGCGCCGCCTTCCGGTGCTTGATATTGGCCCATTTACTGTGTCCAGCCATAACAACCCTCTCTCGAGTAAATCGGCAAAGTCTACCACTCCCCAACAGCGTCAGAAACTCCGGGAGTCCAAACAGGCATGGGGCGCCGGTTCCAGGCCGGCATATTCTTCCCGGAGCCGTTGCCGGGCCTCTTCCGGGATCACCGGCTCACGGGCGCTTTCGAAATGGAGCCAATATTCGGTCCGCCGGGTGAAGTGGGGCCGCAGTTCGGGCAGAAACCCCCTTTCCCCGGCCTGCTCCCTGACCCTTTCGGCGTTTTTCAGCCGGCTGAACAGGCCCAGAGATATGGCGTTTCTAAGCCTGCCGCTGGTGAAGCGCCAGACGTCCGTTATGCCGGCGGCCTTGAGATCCTGCAATTTCTTCCTGGCCGCTTCCGTGGACTCCAGGGGGGGAAACAACACCCAGTAACCCGCCTGGGTCTTCACCTCCTCCTCTTGTATCCCGGCGGCAAGCCCCCATGACGCCAGCCGGTCCACAAGCTTCTCGGCCGAGGGTCGGGTCTCGACGGGGCCCAGGCGGTAGCAGGTTTTTTCCGCCGCCGGTTCCCCGGCCTCGGCGACCCTTGCCGTTTCCGGCATGGGTTCGGTCATCGGAACGGGCTCCGGTTCCCGGGCCGCTTTTTTTTCTGTCTCATCCGCCGGCGGCGGCCCGGGGCCCTCTGAGGGCGGTGACGCCTCGGCGAGAAAGGCCTCCCTGGCAAGCTGCTGCAGCGCCGCCGGCTGCGTTGCCTCTTCTTCCGGCCCGCCCACCGGTTCGCTGAGGGGCTCCGGCGCGGGAAGAGGGACGGCTTCCGGCTCTGGTTCCGGTTCATCAGGGAAAAGCATCCGCCGCTCGGACAGCAGCAGCAGACTGCCGATATCGGGGCGCACCGCCGGCTTGAGCCGGACCGCGGCCTGCTCGCGCGGGTAACTCCAGATAAAAATACCCAGGTTGATCACCAGTAAGAGCTGGAAAATCTGCTTCATCGGCTTTGGGCGACGAGGGCCAGTCCGCGCATGACCAGTTCCGGGTCGATTACAGCTTCGGGGTTTAGCACCGCCTTGAGACGACGGGCATCGCCGCCTGTCAGTATCAGCCGCGGGGTCGCCCCCCCTTGCTCCGCCGCCGTCGTGACAACGCGCTCCACCAGGGCAGCGGCCGCATGCAGGCCGCCGGCCGCTATGGCGCCCGCCGTGTCTTGCGCCAACAGCTCTGTAGTCTCCGGCATCCCGGCTTGGGAAATCTGCGTGCGATCGATCAAGGCGTCGCGCATCATGGCCAGTCCCGGCAGAATCAGGCCACCCAGATGGCGGCCGTCCGCGGCCAGCATGTCGATGGTGATGGCGGTGCCGCAATCCACCACGCATACGGCCTCCCGGGTCCGGTCGCGCGCCCCGATGAGGGCCAGCCAGCGATCCACCCCGAGCCGCCCGGGTTGGCGATAGGCGTTGCGGACCCCGAGCTCCTCGGCGGCGGCCGTGACAAATTCGGGCGCTATGCCCCATGCCGCCGTGGTCCATTGTTCCAGCTCGTTCGCCAACCCCTGGCCTGCAACATTGGCCACGACCACCCGGCCGGGCCTTTCCGCATGGGCCCAGGAATAACCCACCAGCGCCACGACGCTATCCGGACGGTGAGCGCCGCTTTCCACCGCGGATATTCGCCCGCCCTCCAGCCAGGCCCATTTCAGATGGGTATTGCCAATGTCCACCAACAGGGTGGCGGGTGTATCAGGGGATTTCGGACAGGCGCTCATGGCCGTCAACCCGGACGCAGGCTTACTTCACCGGCATGATAGGCGCGCACACCGCCGCCGTTCGCCAACAGCAGGGCGCCGGTTTCATCAATGCCATAATGGACGCCTTCAACAATGCGATTCCCCATATGCAGCCGCACCGCTTTGCCGTGGTAGAGATCATGGCGCCGCCATTGCTCCAGCAGCGGTGACAGGCCATGGCGCTCGAACTCGTCCAGCGCTTCCAGAAGCCGGTCCACCAACTCCGCCGCCAGCCGGTTGCGTGATATTTTTTCGCCCCGGGGGATACTGGCGAGATCCACCCAGGGCTGGTCGATGGCCTCCGCCTGCCGGCGGGAGAGGCGGGTGTTGAGCCCGACCCCCAGCACCACCTGGCTGGGCCCTTCGCTCTCCCCCCTGACCTCCAGGAGCAAACCGGCGAGTTTGCGGCCCTGCCACAGGATGTCGTTGGGCCATTTCAGGCCAATGCCCTCTATCCCCTGACAAGCCAGGGCATGCACCACCGCCAGTCCGGCCGCCAGGCTGAGGCCGCTGAGTTCCACCGGGGCCAGAGGATAGCGCCAGAGGATGGAGAGATAAATATTACTGCCGAACGGGGAGACCCACTGGCGCCCCCTGCGGCCCCGCCCGGCGGTCTGCCGCTCCGCCAGGCAGACCTGTCCGGACGGCGCGCCGGCTGCTGACCGTTCCAGCAGGCAGGCATTGGTGGATTCGATGCTGGCGTGGACCTCCAGGGCGTCAAGACGGGAACGGGCCGCGGGCGGAAGGGCGGCCAGTATTTTTTCCGGCTCCAGCAGTTCCAGGGGCCGGGCCAGCCGGTAGCCCCGGCCGGAGACGGCATGGACATCCATCTCCAACAGCTCACGCAAGCCCTTCAGGTGTTTCCAGACCCCGGCGCGGCTGATGCCGAGAGACCGGGCCAGCGCCTCGCCGGAATGGAAGCGCCCATCCGCGAGATGCCGGATGATCTGATATCGAACGGTCATGGAGGCAGTTTACCAGAGGGTGGGTAGTCCGTTATCAGTTGTCAGTTATCAGTTATCAGTTGTCGGTTGTCGGTTGTCGGTTGTGAGGGCGCCGGATAAAGAGCAATCCCAAAAAGATCCGGCTCCTATTTGCCTCCAGCCAATTGTGCATTTGAAGAGCCAATCTGCAGCCACGACTCCCGGCGCCGCCGTTGATTTTCATCGGCCTCGTCCAGCACCCATAATTCACAGGTATCAGCCGGGGCAAGCTGCGGGGTGAGTTCAAACAGCATCAGCTCATCCCGGCGGAAGGCGTGTACCGGCACGGTTTCTTCCGCCGGCAGCCGGGCAATCAGCCGTTCGAGATTCGCCGGGGTGGCGCGAATGCCGTCAACCGCAACGATAATGTCCCCAGCGGCCAGGCCGGCCCGCTGGGCCGCGCCCCCATCCAGCACTGTGGATAGCCTGGCCGTCTGGGCATCTTCCGCAAGCCGGGCGCCCAGCACGGGCTTCGGCGGTTCGTCCTTTTCATCCCTGGTTTTCCGAACGCCTCCCTTATCGCCCGGGCCGCGGGCCGGGCGCAGCCGAAAACCTATACCGACCCACCGGAGAAGCTCCTCCAGGGGCAGGTCCCCGGTGCCGCGCAGGGCCTGGTCGAAAAACCCGCCAAGATCCAGGCCGGTTATCCGTCCGGCCAGGCGCTCGACACCGTCTTCCGGCACGCCTGTGCCGGTGCGGCCGTACTCCGCCCACAGGCCCCGCATGACGTCATCCAGGGTTTTCCCCCCGCCAGTCTCCCGGCGGATGCCGATATCCAGCGCCAGGGCGACCAGGGCGCCCTTGGCATAATAACTGACGATGGCATTGGGGGCGTTTTCATCCTGCTTATAGAACTTGGTCCAGGCATCGAAACTGGACTCGGCAACCGATTGCTTCAGCCGGCCGCTGCCGCGCATGACCCGGGTGATGGTCCGGGCCAGCAATTCCAGATAACTCTTGGTATCGATAACACCGCTGCGGACCAGCGCCAGTTCATCATAATAGGAGGTGATGCCTTCAAAGGCCCACAAGAGTTCGGTGTGGGTCTCGCGAGACAGATCGGCATGCTTCAGCCGCTTGGGCTGGATGCGCTTGACGTTCCAAAGATGAAAGTACTCATGGCTGCAAAGCCCCAGGAATCGGCGATAACCGTCCATCATCTTTTCCTCGCCCTGCAAGGGCAGATCATCCCGCTTGCACAGCAGGCTGCAGGAGGAGCCATGCTCCAATCCGCCATAACCCTCTCCAACCGCCATTACCTGGAACAGATAGCGGTCCATGGCCGGCAGTTCGCCAAAGAACGACACATGATGCTCACAGATGGTTTTCAGGTCCCTGCATAACCGTTCCAAATCGGCCCGGTGCCGGCCGGTAATGGCGATGTCATGGGGCACCCCCGCCACCTCAAAGCTTTCCAGGCTGAAGCGCCCCATCTCCACGGGATGGTCGATGAGGGCGGCATAATCCTCCGCCTGATAGAGGCCGAATCCAAGATAGGCCGCCCCCGCGGACGGAAGCGTGGTTGCAACCCGCCAGCTTTGGTAGCGCTTGCCCTCCGGGGGACTGATCTCCACCCGGCACGGCTCTTTCTCTTTCCCCACGACCCGCAGGAAGACACTGGTGCCATTGAAATAACCATGGGTGCTGTCCAGGTGGGCACTGCGCACCGAGAGATCCCAGGCATACACCTGATATTCCAGCCGCAACGCCCCGGCACAAGGGGCGCATTGCCAGGTTTGCTTGTCGAGTTTTTTTGTTTGAATCCGCGCACCGTTACAGGTTGCCGCCAGGGTAACAATGTTTTTCGCAAAGTCGCGGATCATGTAACTGCCTGGAATCCAGGCGGGCAATGCCAGCTTCTGACCTTTTGGATCAGGCTCCGAAATCTCTATCTTGACCGTGAACAGGTGGGCTTCAGGTGAAGTCGGGCAAATCTGATAGCAAATCATTGAGCCCCTAACCTTTTGATAGTTTTACTTGATGAAAGATTTACCATATCAACAAAGGGCAGAAATTAAGAGCAAAAAAAAATCCCGGGCCTGAAATCAGACCCGGGATTTTGGATTAAAGCCTGGCAGTGTCCTACTTTCGCATGGAGAAGCCCCACACTATCATCGGCGCTGAGTCGTTTCACTTCCGAGTTCGGGATGGGATCGGGTGGTTCCAACACGCTATGGCCGCCAGGCAAACAGGTGGTCCATCGCATACGCGATGGACAGGCATCCGGTTACATCGTAGAGGGTTTGAGTATGTCACTTCGTGACCTTTCACCCCAAAACGTTTGGGTGTTATATGGTCAAGCCTCACGGTCAATTAGTACGGGTTAGCTTCACACATTACTGCGCTTCCACATCCCGCCTATCAACGTCGTAGTCTTCGACGGACCTTCAGAGAGCTCGAAGCTCTAGTGAGACCTAATCTTGGGAGGGGCTTCCCGCTTAGATGCTTTCAGCGGTTATCCTGTCCGAACATAGCTACCCGGCAATGCCACTGGCGTGACAACCGGAACACCAGAGGTTCGTCCACTCCGGTCCTCTCGTACTAGGAGC
>DRKS01000053.1 GCA_011051655.1 Sedimenticola sp. | reverse complement strand
GCTGGCGAAGCAGGTTGGACGATCGGCCGCCGAAGCATAGCCGTAGCTATGGTTCAAGGCTGATCGTTCAAGATGCGAAGCCAGATTGTTCCAAAAACCAAATAGGACAGAGTATAAATTAACCGCCATCACCTTATGAGGCTAACTACATTGAATTTCATAAATTTCTCAATTAACCAGGTCCGCCTGGTGAGAAATGCGGGTTAATCAGCAGTCTCGCCGCGATCACGAATATAGCAGAAGGCGGCCCGCCGGGACGCCAGTGCCCACGGGAATATTATTACAGTTCGGGCAGGATTTCCTGCCTCTCTTCACCGGATGGAAGGGTAGCGGTTACAATCGCCGCCTGACAAAACTCCCGGAGCACCCATCCGGATTTTCCACCAGCCCCTGAGAAGCGCCGGGCCGAGGCCCGCCGGATGTGACGGTGTCCAGACTCAACCCCCGACAAAACGAAGCCGTGCGCTACATTGACGGCCCCCTGCTGGTACTGGCCGGCGCGGGCAGCGGCAAGACGCGGGTCATCACCCGCAAGATCGCCCATCTGATCGAAGGCTGCGGCATCGCCCCCCGCCACATCGCAGCCGTCACCTTCACCAACAAGGCGGCCCGGGAGATGAGAGCCCGGGTCGACGGCCTGCTCGAGGGGCGCGACACCAGGGGACTGGCCGTCTCCACCTTCCACACCCTGGGGCTGAATATCCTGCGCCGGGAGTGCAAACTGCTGGGCTACAGGCCGGGGTTTTCCATCTACGACGCCCAGGACGCCGAGGCCCTGCTGCGGGAGCTGCTGCGCAAGGCCCCGGCGGGCGATGACGACAGCGCCCGCAACGGCCTGTGGCGCATCTCCGCCTGGAAGAACGACCTGCTCTCCCCGGCGCAGGCCCTGTCCCGCGCCCAGGATGACCCGGAGGCCCGCGCCGCCCTGCTCTACGCCGAATACCAGCGCGCCCTGGAGGCCTACAACGCAGTGGACTTCGACGACCTCATCGGGCTGCCGGTACGGCTTTTCCGCCAGCGCCCCGAGGCCCTGGAGCGCTGGCAGAACCGCATCCGCCACCTGCTGGTGGACGAATACCAGGACACCAACGGCAGCCAGTACGAACTGGTGCGCATGCTGGTGGGCAGGCACGCCGCCTTTACCGTGGTGGGCGACGACGACCAGTCCATCTACGCCTGGCGCGGCGCCCGCCCGGAAAACCTGGCGCGGCTGAAGCAGGACTTCCCCCGCCTCAAAGTCATCAAGCTGGAGCAGAACTACCGCTCCTCCGGGCGCATCCTGCGCAGCGCCAACCGGCTGATCGGGAACAACCCCCACGTCTTCGAAAAAAGGCTCTGGAGCGAACTGGGGCCGGGGGAGCCCCTGCGGGTGCTGGAGTGCCGCAACGAGGAGCACGAGGCCCGGCGGGTGGTCTCCGAGATCCTGCACCACCGCTTCAGCAAGGGCACGCGCCACGGCGACTATGCCATCCTCTACCGGAGCAACCACCAGGCCCGTATTTTCGAAAAGGTGCTGCGGGAGCACCACATCCCCTACTTTCTCAACGGCGGCACCTCCTTTTTCGCCCGCACCGAAATCAAGGACCTCATGGCCTACCTGCGCCTGCTGGCGAACCCCGATGACGACGCCGCCTTCCTGCGCATCGTCAACGTGCCGCGGCGGGAGATCGGCCCCTCCACCCTGGAAAAGCTGACCCGCTACGCCGGCCAGCGCAAGGTCAGCCTGCTCCAGGCCTGCGGCGAATTCGGGCTGGAGCAGACGCTGGCCCGGCGCGCCCGGGACAGGCTGGGCGAGTTCTGCCACTGGATCGAAGACCTCCGGCGCCGCGCCGGCACGGGCGACCCCATCGACACCCTGCGCCGGCTGATCCGGGATATGGCCTACGAGGATTGGCTCCATGAGACCAGCAGCAGCGACCGCGCGGCGCAACAGCGCATGGAGAACATCGAAGAGCTGATCCAGTGGCTGGGCCACCTGCATAAAGGCGAACTCCAGGGCCAGACCCTGGCCGGGATGGTCAACCACCTCACCCTCATGGACATGCTGGAACGCCAGAACGAAGAAGAAGGCGGCGACCAGGTCCATCTCATGACCCTGCACTCCGCCAAGGGACTGGAGTTCCCCCACGTCTTCCTGGTCGGCATGGAAGAAGAGCTGCTGCCCCACCGCAGCAGCATCGAAGAGGACAACATCGAAGAGGAACGCCGCCTCGCCTACGTCGGCATCACCCGCGCCCGGCGCAGCCTCACCCTCAGCTTTGCCGCCAAACGCAAGCGCTTCGGCGAAACCACGGCCTGCCAGCCCAGCCGCTTCCTGGACGAACTGCCGCAGGAGGACCTGGTGTGGGAAGGACGCGGCGGCGAAGCGACTGCGCAGGAAAAGCAAGAGCGCGGCACGGCGCATCTGGCCAACCTGAGGGCCATCCTGGGGAACTGAAACCCCTACTCGCCCGTGGGGATCATCGCCTCGACGACCGCCGTCCAGGCACGGGCCAGATTGTCCCGGTTGTAGCCGCCCCCGCCCACGGCCAGCAGCCGGCCGCCACAGGCGGCATCGGCGATAGCGGCCAGCGACGCCGCCGCATGGGCGTGGGCCTCGGGGCTGTATTGGAGATGGGTGAGCGGGTCGCCGCCGATGCTGTCGGCCCCGCATTGCAGGATGATGAACTCCGGCTGCGCCTCGGCGATAAAGGCCTCCACCCTGGGCCAGGCCCGGAGAAAAGCCCGGTCATCCGCGCCGGGCGGCAGGGGGATATTGAGCTTGGTTCCGGCGGCCGGGCCCTTGCCGGTCTCGCAGGCCAAGCCCGTGCCCGGATAGAGAAAGCGGCCGTCTTCGTGCAGGTCGGCGAAGATCAGATCGGGATCCTGCTCGAAGGCGTAGAAGACGCCATCGCCATGGTGGGCGTCGATGTCGACGTAGGCCACCCGCCGTACGCCATGGCGGGCGCGCAGGGTCTCGATGGCGATGCCGCAATCGTTGAACACGCAGAAGCCGGCCGCCGAATCACGGCGCGCATGGTGCAGCCCGGCGATGGGGACAAAGGCGCGCCTGCACTCTCCCCCCGGGATCCCCTCCAGCGCATCCAGCACGCTGCCGACGACAAAGGCGGCGGCCTCGTAGGCGCCGGCAAAGGCGGGGGTATCGCCCTGGTCCAGGTAACCGCCGCCCGTCTGCGACATGGCCTTGACCCTGGAGACATAGTTGGCGGTATGAAAGCGCTCGATGGCGTCGCGGCTGGCCCGCACCGGGCCGGCGACCTGGACCCGGTGGTTGAGCCCCCGCCGGGTGAACTCGCGCCAGAAGGCGTCGAACCGGTCCGGGCCAAAGGGATGGCCGTCGCCGAAGCCGTAGCGGGCGAGTTCTTCGCCGGCATAGACGCGGACAGAAGGTTGATTGGACATAAGAATAGTTTACGGTTATCAGTTGACAGTTATCAGTTATCAGTTGTCAGTTATCAGTTAATGGTTGGGGGGAGATCGCGCCTGGCATGATGTTCCGCATGGTTTCTGGCCGCCGACCAGCTAGAATTAAACAACCGTCAACCGTTAACCGCAAACCGTCAACGCTCCCATGACCTCCCCTCCCCGTATTCTCCCCCTCCTTTTCCTGGCCGTTTTGATTGGCGTCTGCAATCAGGGCGCGGCGGCGTCTTCGAAGGCGGGCGGGGCCGGGGCAGACCTGGTGTGGACGCCCGGCTGGCGCGAGGGGCCGTCCATGCTGACCCCCAGGAGCGGGGCGGCCGCCATCGAAACCGGCGGGGTCATCCACGTCATCGGCGGGGTGGACGGCAAGGATTTCCTGCGCTCCGGCGAATACGCCAGGATCAATCCGGATGGCTCGTTGACGCAGTGGCGGCCCGGCCCGGCCCTCAACGTCGAGCGCGGTTTCTTCTCCGTGGCGCGGCATGGGAACCATGTCTATGCCGTGGGGGGCGGCAGGGGGGCCTACGGCAAGATCCTGCTGGATTCCGTGGAACGCGCCGAGATCCGGCCCGATGGCACCCTGGGTGAGTGGTCGCTGGAGCAATCCAGGCTGAACACCAAGCGCCGCTGCACCAAGCTGGCGGTCCTCGGCAACCATATCTACGTCTTCGGCGGCTTCGGCGGCATCCTGCTGGATTCCGTGGAACGCGCCGAGATCTGGCCGGACGGCACCCTGGGTGAGTGGGAGGTGCTGCTGGACAGCATGAACCTGCCGCGCTACATCCAGGGGGTAAAGGCCGTGGGCGGCCGGGTCTATGTGATCGGCGGCCACGACAAGGAGAGGGGCGTCGGCATCCCCGATATCGAATGGAGCCGGGAGGACGCGGAGGGCTGGCTGGAGCCCTGGAGAACCGCCGAACCCCTGCGCACGGGGCGCTACGGCCTGGCCACCGCCCTGCACGGCGGCTACCTCTATGCCCTGGGCGGCCTCGACGGGGCGGCCTACCTGGACAGCATCGAAAAGAGCCGGATAAACGCGGATGGCGGCCTCTCCAAATGGGAACCCACCACCGCCCTGCCGTCCAGGCGCGAGGGGTTCAATGCCCTGGCCGTGAACGACCGTCTCTACATCATCGGCGGCACCAACCTGGACGGTTACAAGCGCAGCGTGGAATATGCCACTTTCAACGAAAAGGGCGATATCGGCTATTGGGCCACGCCCGCGGAGGCCGCGGCGCAGCGGGCGGAGCTGTCCCGGCGCGAGGCGCGGCGGAGAACGCTGCCCAACGAGGCGGTGATCATCCGGCACATCAGGACCTCCGGCTACAGCTATCTGGTGGTGAAGCGGGATGACGGCCTGTCGGCCTGGCTGGCGGCGCCGGTGACGGACCTGCCGGCAGGCACCCGCATCCGCTTCCCCGACGGCGTGATCATGCGCAATTTCTACAGCAAGGAGCTGAAGCACAACTTTCCCGCCATCATGTTCGTGGGCGAAACCCGGGCGGTGACGCCCAAAGAGCAATAAGAACCGGTCTGGAGAAGAGATACCCAATGGCTGAAGAAAATCCCGTATTGGTGGCCCTGACCCCGGAGGCCGAGGCCTCCATCGGCGGCGAACGGCTGGTGCTGGACCATTTCCCCTTCCGCATCGGGCGGGAGTCCCGCATCGAAATGGTGAGCGGCATGCCCCGGCTTGCGGAGCGGCGGCGCTCCGGCGACCCCAATCCGAACAACGACCTCTATCTCCAGGACCGGGGCAGGATGCTGAACGTGTCACGCCAGCACCTGCAGATCGAGCGTGACGGGGATGGCGGCTACCGCGTCCTGGACAGGGGCAGCGCCTGCGGCACCCTGGTGGGCAGCAACAAAATAGGCGGGCATGATGCAGGCGGCGAGTGCCCGTTGAAAGACGGCGACCTGCTGGTCATCGGGACATCCGAATCCCCTTTTGTGTTCCGCTTCGTATTGCAGGCGTAAGCGTTAGCCCGTGTCCGTATAGGCAAGCCAGGACCCTTGTGACCAGTCCCCGCAACACCGAGCTGATCCGTCTCGCCGCAATCACCCTCGTATCGGCCGCCGCCGGCCTTCTCAGCGGCCATCCGGTTCCGCTGCTACTGGCGGGGGCCATTGTCTACCTGGGCTGGCACTTCCGCCAGCTTCTGCGCCTGTCCCGCCTGCTGCGTGAAAACCGGCCGCTGCGACCGCCCTTTCCCGGCGGCCTCTGGAGGGGGATCTTCGAACGCATCAGGCAGCTTCAGGCCAAGAGCCGGAAACGAAAGCGCCGCCTGGTCCGTTATTTCAGCCGCTTCCGGGAAGCGGCCGCCGCCCTGCCGGATGCGACCGTCATTCTCGGAGACCAGGGCCATATCGAGTGGTGCAATCCCGCCGCCCGGGCGCTGCTGGGCCTGGAGTGGCCCCAGGCCGCGGGGAAGGACTTCGGCCGCCTGATGCAACACCCGGTTTTGGCGGACTACCTCTCCAAAGGCGACTACGGCCGGCCGCTGGAACTCACCTCTCCGGTGGACAAGACCAAGGTGCTGTCCCTGATGATCACCTCCTTCGGCCGGAGCCGCCGCCAGCATCTGGTGGTGGCCCGGGACATCACCCGCCTGTACCACCTGGACCGCGCCCGGCGGGACTTTGTCGCCAACGTCTCCCATGAGCTGCGCACCCCCCTGACCGTGGTTTCCGGCTTTCTGGAGACCATGGAGGAAGACGAAAGGATGGCGGAGACCTGGGGAAACTCCATCTCGCTGATGCGCCAGCAGGCAAAACGCATGGCGGACACCATCAACGACCTGCTGGTGCTGTCCCGCCTGGAGATGAACGAGGAGGAGCCCGCGGGAGAGCCGGTGGCCGTCGCCAGGCTGCTGGCCGGCATCGCGGAAGAGGCCGGGGTGCTGAGCGGCCAGGCCCGCCACCGCATCAGCCTCGACGCGGACCCCGGCCTCCTGCTGAAGGGCGATGAGAAGGAACTGCGGGCCGCCTTCTCCAACCTGGTGTTCAACGCCGTGCGGCACACGCCGGGGGGATCTGAGATCCGGATCCGCTGGGAGGCCGACGGCCGGGGCGCCGTCTTTTCCGTCAGCGACACGGGGGAGGGCATCCCGGCGCGCCACATCCCCCGGCTCACCGAGCGCTTCTACCGGGTGGACGCCGCCCGCTCCCGCGAATCCGGGGGCACCGGCCTGGGGCTGGCCATCGTCAAGCACGTCCTGAACCGCCACGGCAGCAAACTGCAAATCACCAGCAAAGAGGGCAAGGGCAGCACGTTTTCCTGCCGTTTTCCGCCGGCGAGAACGGGCCGGGCCCCTGGTCCCGGCAACGGCGCTTGAGCCCGGATTGCCACATGCCCTGACAACGGCCGCCCTTTCATCCATAATCCCCCCCTTTTTTTACACCGAGGAATCCGCCGCTGATGTGGTTCAAAAACCTGCGCCTCTACCGTCTCACAAAACCCTTCAACCTCTCTCCGGAGGCGCTGCACGAACGCCTGACCGAAAGAAGCTCCCGCTCGTGCGGCAGCCTGGAGCCATTCACCTACGGCTGGACGCCGCCGCTGGGACGCAACAGCGAGCTGCTGACCCACGCCGCCAACGGCTGCATCATGGTCTGCGGCCGCAAGGAGGAGAAGGTGTTGCCCGCCGCCGTCGTCCGCGAAATGCTGGATGAAAAAATCGCCGCCATCGAAGCGGAGCAGGCCCGCACCGTGCGCCGCAAGGAGAAAGAAGAGATGCGCCAGGAGGTGCTGCTGGATCTGTTGCCGAAGGCCTTCAGCAAGTCCAGCCTGACCCATGCCTATATCGACCCCGGGAAGGGCTGGCTGGTGGTGGACGCCGCCAGCGCCGCCAGGGCGGAGGAACTGGTCAGCCTGTTGCGCGAGACCCTCGGCAGCCTGCCCGCCATTCCCCCCGCCGTGCGAAACGCCCCGTCCGATGTGCTGACCAACTGGCTGAAGGGGCAGGCCGTGCCCGGCGATTTCCTGGTGGAAGACCAGTGCGAACTGCGGGACCCCGATGAGGAAGGCGGCGTCGTACGCTGCATCAGGCAGGATCTGGCATCCGATGAAATCCAGTCCCACCTGAAGGCCGGCAAGCGGGTCACCAGGCTCGCGGTGCAGTGGCGCGAGCACCTTGGCTGCATCCTCTCCGATGATCTTTCCATCAAACGCCTGCGCTTTCTCGACCTGATCCAGGAGGCCGCCGCCGACATGGAGGCCGATGACGAGGCCAGCCGTTTCGATGCGGATTTTTCCCTGATGACCCTGGAGCTCTCGCGCTTCATCCCCGCCCTGATGAAGGCCTTTGGCGGCGAGGATGAATCCGCACCGGGCTAACCGGAAAGATCCGGCGAGGGCTTTCCGATCATGAAGCCCTGGGCGTAGTCGACCCCCAACTCCCTGAGCATTTCGAGGGTCTCGCCGCCATTGACGAATTCGGCGACGGTAACGATCCCCATACCCTTGGCCACATCGGTGATGGCCTTGACAAAAAGCCGGTCGCGGGGAGACTCCGCCAGCTTTTTGATGAAATAGCCGTCGATTTTGATAATGTCCACCTGCAGCTCGCTCAGATACAGAAAGGATGTGAAGCCGACGCCGAAGTCATCGAGCGATATCTTGCATCCCAGGTTTTTGAGCGGACCGATGAACCTGCTGGCCTTGTCCAGGTCCTTCACGGCGGCCGTTTCCGTCAGCTCGAAGGTCAGGTAACGGGGGTCGGCGCCCGATTTCTCGATGCTCTCTATCAAGGCGGAAAGCAGCTTCTCGTTGCCGATATTCTTCCCCGAAAGATTCATGCTGAAATGCTCATGCCTTCCCGAGCGTTGCAGCTCCGCCTGGAAACGCATGACCTTCTGACTTATGTCCCTGTCGATCAGATCAATAAGCTTATACCGCTCCGCCGCCTCGATGAATGCGCCCGGTGAGATGATGCCGCCGTCCTCGTCCCGCATCCTCGCCAGGGCCTCGTAATGGTCGATCTCATTGGTTTTCAGATTGAGCATCGGCTGGAACCAGGGTTCAAAGCGGTCCTCTTCGAGCGCCCTCACGATACGCTCCTTCCACAGCCGTCTCGAGTGGAAGACCTTCTCGTCACCGTTCTCGGGGGAAAAGACATAGCTCCTGTCCTTGCCCAGCTCCTTGGCGCGATACAGCGCCGTATCCGCCTTGGTCAGCAGCTCGGTGGTGATGACTCCATGCTCCGGATAGAGCGCAATGCCGATACTGGCGGTTTCGGTAATATCACAAGGGTGGCCGGGGATGCGGCATTCAGTAATGGCCGCCCTGATGGCTTCGGCGATTTCAAGCGCCTCTTCCCCGCCCCCCGCCGGCGTGATAATGGCGAATTCATCCGCCGAGAGACGGGCAATGGCGCTGCAGCGGCAGCATGCATCATTGCGCAATGCATCGAGTTTACGCAGGCTTTCTTCGATCGCCCTGGCCACCTGCTGGATGAATTCGTCACCGGCGTTGTGGCCATAGGTGTCGTTGATCAGCATGAAGTCATCCATGTCGATAATCATCAAGGCGCCGGCTTCATCGTTGTTGACCGCATTCGCCAGCCACAGATTCACCAGCTCCATGAACTGGGGCCGGTTGAAAAGGCCCGTGGTTTCATCATGGGTCGAAAGGTATTGGGCCTGCTTCGCCGCTTTCTTTTTCTCCGTGATGTCTTCCTGTACGGAAAAATAGTGCGTGATTTCGCCCGCCTCGTTTTTTATCGGCGAAACCACCGTATTGGTCCAGTAATCCCCCCCGCTCTTGTTTCTGTTCTTGGTTTCCCCGCGCCAGGTGTTTCCCTTTTGTATTTCCCGCAGCATTTTCTTGTAGGCGCCGGTCAGCGTGAACTCCGGGGAGATGATGCTCAGGGTAAGGCCCCGCACCTCCTCTATCGTATAGCCGGAGACCGTTTCAAACATGGGGTTCACATACTCTATGCGGCCTTCGCCATCCATAATGATAATGATGTTCAGGCTGTGTTCGATGGTGGTCGAAAGCTTTTTCAGCTCCGCCGTCTGATCGGCCACCATTCTTTCCAGCTGGTCGCTGAATTTTTTCAACTCGGCATTCTTGGTCTTGAGTTCCTCGAGCAATCTGAACTTCTCCAGCAGGCAGGCCGACTCCCGGGCAAGGATCCCCAGCAAGCCAAGCAATTCCCCGGAGTAGGCCCTGGCCTTGAAATCGTCCACATAGAGAATGCCGATAATACGGCCGTTCGAAAGAAGAGGCGCCGCCACCAGCGACCTGACCCCTTCCTGTTTAAGAACCGGATTGTTAAAACTCGGATGTTCGTCGATATCCTCGATGGCGACAGGCTCATCCGACCGGATAATATATTCCGTTATCCCTCCCGGCCTGAGCCGCCATTTGTCGGCCTTGCGGAATTTCTGTGAAAATCCCTTGGAGACGAAGAGCTGCATCTCCCGGCTGTCGTGATCATAGAGGGCAATGCTGCCGGCCGGGGACGAAGTCAGATTCATCGCCTCGCTCAGCGTCATCTTTATCGCATCCTTCAGATGGGAGGTCTTGATGATATTGATGGCGGCCAGGTGGGACTTTTCGATCCGTGACTTGGCCTCCTCCGCATGGGCCCTTATCTGCCGTTCCCGTTCGGTGAGCCCCCACAACAGCCTTGCGCTGAAGCCTTCCAGGATCTCCACATCATCGGAAACCAGTTGTTTCACGGCCTTTGAAACGGCCGCATCACCCGTTACATTGACAATGATATCCGGCTCGTTGTCTTTCAGGATCCGGGCGTATGACCGGGCGGTGGGAATATCCAATTGCCTGGCCAGCAGCATTCCCGGGGCGTCTTCCCTCGTATCCACCACGGCGACAACCCTGACATCGTCATAAGACTGAAACAGCTCGATCAGGGCCTTGCCGCCTTTGCCGCCGCCAATGACAAGAATCTTCTGCATAGGATCATGGCTCCAATTCATACTGCCAGAGCGCATCCCGTCAAACAGCAGCGATAAGAAAACAGGCCCGGTTTTGGCCGCTGAATCCTTGGATTCCGCCAACACGACCACCAAACCGGAGTAACCCCCTCCATAGCGGTCGGCGGAGCCGGATATTTAGCGCCGGTCCCATCCGCCGCCGGGACGCCCCGACCCGGCCGCAAACCCAAGTTACAGATCCCTAAAGATTCCGCTTCCTATGCCGAATTCAGGTTGTACCGGCTCTTTTTATTCCGTCATCCAGCCATGAACCCCAAAATCACACCCGAATTCCTGGCGGCCCTCACCGAGGGCGCGGACCTGCTGGACAGGCTCAACAAACAATTCCCCAACCTCGCCAGCGATTTCACCATCGAGGCGGTGGTGGAATTCCGGCGACGTCCCCTCGAGCTGGAGCAGCATCATTCGAAACCGGACCGGATTCGGATAAAAACGACCCTGAACGAGCCGGAGCCGGAAGAGGACACCCCGGTGGATAAGGACAGGCTCGCAACCGCCGCCCGCGAGCTGCTGGCCATCCACGGCTTTGAAGAGACATTGGATATATTGGCGAGAGAGCACGGGGCCATGCTCACCATGGTGCAACTAACGGACCTCGCCGGAAAAGACAGCTACATTGCCGCCCTGCGGCGTGAAGCCTATGAATTCCAGGCCAACGCCATCTCCGTGGAGCAGATAGCCCAGCTATGGAAAGACTTTGGGCGCCCCCCCCTGGGCGACGCGGCCTGGACCGCCCGCGGCGTATCCCAGCTGATGGAATAGCCCCTGCCCCGTGCTCCCCCCGGCCCGGCCCCTGAAACCCTCAGGACTTCTTGGCCTTCTCCCGCTGCACGTCACTGATGAACCTTGCGATCCTGTTCTCGTCGGATTTTTGCAGATCCCGGAACTGTCCACCGAGGACCGTGCCCCCGCCGGACTTGTCGGCACCGGCGTAACAGACCCGTAACGAAAAAGGAATATCAACACCATCGGGCAGACGAATCGTGCAGGCGGAAAGAATATCACCGGCGGACAGGGGCGCCGTTTGCTCCAGAACCACCTTGGCCCCGCCCAGGGACAGGTCATACAGGTGGCCTTGCAACAGGATACCTTCATCTTCTCCCAGGCGACCCTGAAACGAAACGGGGCTGCCCAGCAGGGTCACCCGGAAGTACTCCCGCTTCTGCTTGTACACGAGCTCTTCGGGGAGGGCCACCTTGTAGAAGGCCACCCCCGCCTTGCTGCCGGCCTCCAGCAGGCGGGCGGAGAAGCGCAACTCCACCCCCTCCAGCCGTCCCGTGACCCGGGCCTCTTTCTCTTCCAGAAACAGCTTATGGCCTTTCGAGGGGGTCAGTTCATCGAAGGCCACAAAGCCCTGCTCGGCATAGACCCCCAGCAGGGCCGTATTGTACAGACCCTTGTGATTTTCGAAGCTTACGGTAAAAAAGAGCTTATGCTTGTGAGCCTGGGTCAACAGCGCGGTTATGGCCGACTTGTTGACGACATGAAACCTGGAGCGCCTCCTGGGCCTGGAGGGCTCCGCCGAGCCAAAGATGTTCAGATTCTTGAGCATAATCATTAAAAATAGCATAAAGGGCTGTACGGCATGCCAACCCTTTGGCGCCACGGCCGGATGACCGTCATTTCCGGAGAATATCCTTCTCGCCACTGAGCCGGGCGATAATCACGGCCCCGCAGGAGTCGCTGAATACGTTTACAGCGGTGCGGCACATGTCCAGCACCCGGTCCACCGCCAGGATCAGGCCGATGGCCTCGGCCGGCAGGCCGATGGCGGCCAGTATGATGGAGATGGCCACCAGGCTGGCGGCCGGAATCCCGGCCACGCCGATGGAGGTCAGCAGCGCCGTCAGCACGATGGTGAACTGGGCGCCGAAGCCCAGCTCGATGCCATAGGCCTGGGCGATGAACATGGCCGCCACGCATTCATACAGGGCGGTGCCGTCCATGTTCACCGTGGCCCCCAGGGGCAGCACGAAGCTGCTGGTGCGGTTGGAGACGCCGGCGTTCTTTTCCACGCACTCCATGGTCAGGGGCAGGGTGGCGGAAGAGGAGCTGGTGGAGAAGGCCGTCAGCAGGGCCGGGGCCATGGCCCGGTAATGGCGCAGGGGGCTGACCCGCCCGACGCCCTTCAGCAGCAGCGGCATGACCAGGCCGAAATGCAGCGCCAGGGCCGCCAGCACGCTGAGAAAGAACCACAGCAGGGGCACGAAGGCGGCCAGGCCGGTGCCGGCCACCACCTTGGCCACCAGGCCGAACACGCCGATGGGCGCGAACCGCATCACCCATTCGGTGATCCTCATCATGACGCTGAAGACCCCCTGCCAGAAGTTGTACATGGCCTCGGCATAGGCCTCCTCGATGCGGGTCATGAAGAAGCCGAACAGCAGGCCGAAGGTGATCAGCCCCAGCATCTGCCCCTCGGCCGCGGCGGCGACGATATTGGTGGGCACCATGCGCAGAAAAATGTCCACCAGGTCGCCGGCGCTCCTGCCCTCCACCCTGGCGGCGACCGCGCCGGCCGCCTCCTCCGACAGGCCGATGACCTCCCTGGCCGGCTGCCCGTCCACCACCCCGGGCGCCACCGCGTTCACCACCACCAGGCCGATGAGGATGGCGATAAGGCTGGTGGCCGCATAATAGAGCAGGGTCCTGCCCCCCAGCCTGCCCAGGGCGCCGCCGGAACCGATGCCGCCGATGCCCACGATGATGGAAGAGAGGATCAGCGGCACGATCAGCATCTTCAGGGCATTGAGAAACAACTGCCCCACGAAGGCGTAGACATCGTAGAAACGCAGGCCGAACAATGCGCCCTCTGTACCCGTCAAGGTGCCGGCGATGACCGCCAATACCAGGGCGATCAGGATTTGCCAATGCAGTTTCAACTTGGTCATGGGGATCCCGGTTTTCCCAAGGCCGTAACCTGAGGCCCAATTAAAGTTTACGATTGAAATTCCGATAGAATCTAGGGCCTGTTAACACTAATCCAATAGGCCCTGCTGGGACTATTTTTTCACCCAGCAAGGCAGAATGAGCGAAGTTTAGTGACTCTACATGAGCGAATGATAACGCAGCTGGGTGGAAAAATAGCCCCAGCCCTGTGGGTTGCGCCTGAAAAAGCGCCACTCGGCGTTGCTCGTCACTTATTTGGAATTACCAAACTGCGCTCCTCGCGCCTTGATTGGCGCTTTTTCAGGCGCAACAGAGCCTATTGGATTAGTGTTAACAGGCCCTAACACAATCGACCCGCCGGAGGCGGATTTTCACGCCAGGCCGCGAAAGCGCGGCCGCGGTACCGGAACACCCCGGGAAAAGGACAAACAACGCCAGACTGAAACATGGCCCCATCCCTGACAAGACGCTGATCTCTTGGAATTCACACTCTCCTCCCGCAAGAGCATTCTTGCGCTGACCGCCCTGCTGGCGATCACGGCCGCCGCCTATTATCCGGGCCTGAGCGGCGCCTTTATGTTCGACGACATCGTCCATGTCTCCAAGAACAAGCTGGTCGCCATTACCGGGCTTGCGCCGGATCAGCTGCTCCAGGCCTGGAACTCGTCGCCCTTCGGCTTTCCCGAAAGCCGCCCCCTGAGCATGCTGACGTTCGGCCTCAACCATGTATTCTCGGGCTTCGATCCCTTCTGGTTCAAGGCCACGAACCTGCTCATCCACCTGCTCTGCGGCATGGGCCTGTTCCAGCTCACCCGCATGATGGCGGGGCTGCATGGCCGCATCCGGGGAGTCCCGCTGCCGGAGCGCCACATCAACGGCTGGGCGCTGCTGACGGCGGGCATCTGGCTGCTTCATCCCCTCAACCTGAGCCCGGTGCTCTATGTGGTCCAGCGCATGACCAGCCTGTCCGCCCTGTTCGTGATTCTGGGCATGATCACCTATGTGCGCGCGCGGATGCGGCTGCTGGAGGGAACGGGCGGCCTGGCGGCCCTCCTGCTGGCCGTCCCCGCCTTCGGCGTGCTGGCCTTCCTGTGCAAGGAGAACGGAGCGCTGCTGCCGGGGTTCCTGTTCGTGATGGAGATCACCCTGTTCCGCTTCAAGACCGCCACCGCGCCGGCACGGTGCCTGCTGCAGCTCTATTTTCTGTTGGGGGTGGTCATACCGGCCGTCGCCGCCGTCGTTTTCCTTCTGCTGAATCCCGAATGGCTGATGGGCGGTTATGCGAAACGGCCCTTCAATCTCTCCGAGCGCCTCATGACCGAGGCGCGGGCGCTCTGGTTCTACCTGCGCATGATCCTGATGCCGGACAATGCGGCGCTGGGGTTCTATCACGACGACTTCCCCATCTCCCGCGGCCTGCTGGATCCGCCCACCACGGTGGCGGCCATCGCCGGACTCATAGCCCTTCTCCTCGCGGTGGCCTGGGGCCTGAAAAGGGCGCCGGTGCTGGCCTTCGGCATCCTGTTCTTCCTCACCGGCCACAGCATCGAATCCAGCGTCATCGCCCTGGAGCCGGTCTATGAGCACCGGAATTATTTGCCCGATTTCGGGCTGTTTTTCATGCTCGCCTACACCATGACCTGCGTATTTCAGAAGCGCCCGCAAGTGATTGGCGCCGCCCTGGCCGGCCTCGTGTTCATGGCGGTCGGCGGACTGAAGACGGCCCTGCGGGCCCAGGACTGGTCAAACGAGGCGGCCATGGCGCTGACCGAGGCGGAACATCATCCGGACTCCCCCCGCGCCAACTTCCGGGCCGGCCAGCTGCTGGTCAGCCTGATCAACTCCAGCAAGGACCCGGAACAGGTCTACCGGCTGGCGCGCCACTACCTGGAACGCACGGTGGAATTGAACAGCAATAATGCGGACGGCCTGTTCGGCCTGATCGTGCTCAATCTTCACGCCGGCAAACCGGTGGAGCAAAGCTGGCTGGACGAGCTCAAGCGCCGGCTGGAACAGGCCCCCTACGACCCTCAGAACATCACCACCAGCCAGTTTTCCTACCTGGTCCGATGGCACCTGACCGACGGGCCGGAGCTGCCGCCCAAGGAAATACTGGGCATCTTCGATGCGGTGCTGCACAATCCAACCCTGGATGCCTATGCCCGCGCCGGCATCCATGCGGCCCTGCGCCTCTATTATCACAAGGTGCTGAACGACCTCGGGGCGGCCCTGGAACACGGCCGCAAGGCGGTCGAGGCCTGGCCCCAACGCTGGTATTATCAGGACAGGCTCATCCGGCTGCTGCTGAAAATGGGCAAATATGACGAGGCGGCAGAGCAACTGCGCCGGGCCCGAGAGGCGGATGTAAACCGGCTTCACGCGGCAAAGGCCCGGGAGCTGGAACAGCTTATCCAATCCACCATGCAGAAGAAAGAACAGGCCTCCACCAACCCGGCGCCGGCATCATGAGCAACGAGAACGAACCGAAGGTCAGCATCATCATCCCCGCGAAGAACGAGGCCGAATCCCTGCGCAGGCTCCTGCCCAGGTTGCGGGAACTCCATCCCGGCGCGGAACTGCTGGTGGTCAACGACGGCTCCACCGACGACACGGCCGGACTGGCGGACGAGATCCCCGGCCTGCGCCTGCTGAATCTGCCCTACAACCTGGGTAACGGCGGCGCGGTCAAGCAGGGCGCCCGGGCCGCCTGCGGCGACGTATTCGTCTTCATGGACGCCGACGGCCAACATCAGCCCGAGGACGTGGGGCGGCTGTTGCGCCGTTTTTTCGACGAAGACTATGACATGGTGGTGGGGGCCCGCATCAAGGGCTCCCAGGCCAGCATGGGGCGCTCCGTGGCCAACAAGCTCTACAACCGGCTGGCGAGCTGGATGGCCGGTCACTCCATACCGGACCTGACCTCCGGCTTCCGCGTGGTGGACGGGAACAAATTCCGCTCCTTCCTGCACCTGCTGCCCAACGGCTTCTCCTATCCCACCACCATCACCATGTCCTTCTTCCGCTGCGGCTATGCGGTGGCCTACGAACCCATCAAGGCCGGGCCCCGCCGCGGCAAAAGCCACATCCGCCCCCTGCGGGACGGCATGCGCTTTCTGGTGATCATCTTCAAGATCGGCTCCCTCTATTCGCCCCTGAAGCTGTTCCTGCCCATCAGCATCGCCGCCTTCCTCTCCGGCATGGGCCTCTACGCCTACACCTACCTGACCCAGGGACGCTTCACCAACATGAGCGCCCTGCTGCTGTCCACCTCCCTGCTGGTGTTCCTCATCGGCCTGGTATCGGAACAGATCACCAGCCTGATGTTCTCGCGGCGGGAGCGCTAGTACTTCATCAATTTTATAAATTAGGATTGGTAAAAGATAAATATTAACCGCAGAGGACGCAGAGATTCGCAGAGGTTTTTATTTGTTATCAATAAGCTGGCCAGCATTTCATTTCTCTGCGCAGCTTTGCGTCCTCTGCGGTTAAATGTTTTTGTATCCTAAATTATCAGGTTGACAGAGTACTAAAGCCTTACTCCAACCAGGCGTTCAGGCTTTCCAGGTCCTGGCGCGACAGGCTGCCGGCGGCCTGCTTGAGGCGCAGGCTGTTGAGGATGTATTCATAGCGGGCGAGGGAGTAGTCGCGCCTGGCCCGGTAGAGGTTGCGCTGTTCGACCAGCACATCCACCATGGTGCGGGTTCCCACTTCGAATCCGGCCTCGGTGGCATCCAGGGCGCTCTTGGCGGACAGGGTGGCCGCCTTCAGGGCCTTGACCCGGCTGATGCTGGATACCACGCCCCGGTAGGCGTCCCGCACCTGGCGCTTGACCGCGCGGCGCTGCTTGTCCAGGTTCTCCCGGGCGTTGTCGAAATCGTGGCGCGCCTGCCGGGTGCGGGAAACGACGCCTCCCCCCGAAAAGAGGGGCACGTTCAGCTGCAGCCCGATGCTGCCGACATCGGAATCGCTTCTGCCCGATGCGCTGGTGCGGTTTATGGCGTAGTCGCTCACCAGTTCCAGGGAAGGATGATGGCCGGCCCGCTGCAACTGGATGTTCTGCCTTGCAACCTCCGTGGCGCAGCGCAGGGCGACAAGACGCGGATTCTGCTGCACGGCCACCTCGCTCCACTGATCGATGGCCTGGGGTTCGGGGGGGTTCAGGGGCAGATCGGACGCCAGCAGGGCCATTGCCTTTTCGGTGTCGCCGACAATCTCGTGCAGGGCCTCCCAGGCATCGTCCAGTTCGTTCTCGGCCTGGATGACGTCGGCCCTGGCGTTGTCAAAGGCCGCCTGGGCCTCATGGACGTCGGTGACGGCGATCAGTCCCACGTCAAAGCGCTGCTTGGCCTGCTCGAGCTGGCGCTGTATCGCCGCCTGTTCCGCCCGGGCGAAGCTCAGGGTGTCCTGGGCCGCGAGCACATCGAAATAGGCCTGGGCGATGCGCATCACGAGGTCCTGCTCCTCGGCGACGTATTCGGCCTCCGCCTGGGCGATCTGGTTGTCCGATTGCTGCAGCTGGACCCAGTAGTCCCGGCGGTAGATCGGTTGGCTGAGGCTCAGCGTGAGTCCCGTCTGGTTGTAGAGATCGTCGCCCGCCCCCCCAAAACTGAAGCCGGTACCCCTGGCGTTCTGGTGGGTGCGCTTCAGGCTGCCGCCGGCGGACAGGGTGGGGAGCAGCCGGGCCAGGGCCTGGGGACGGGCCTCCCGCATCGACTCCAGCGCCGACCTGGAGGCCCTCAGCTGAGGATCGCTCTGCCGGCCCAAATCATAGGTCTCGAGCAGATCGAGGGCATGAACCGGCGCCGCCCCACAGAACAGGACCAGCATGACCACAAGGCAGAGTTTCTTCATTTTCTATCCCTTCGGTTCATCGGAAACATCCCCGGCCGCTGCTTTTTCGGATGCCTTGACCTTCTTGTGCTCCCCCATGGGCGCAACCAGCAATTGCGGATCCAGCCGCTTGGTGAACAGGTTCATGCGCCAGTCCAGGTGGGCGCCGGTCACCCGCCCGGTGGCGCCCACTTCGGCGATGACCTCGCCCTGGCGCACCCGCTGCCCTTCCTTCACCAGTATGCGGCTGAGGTGCAGAAAGGAGGAGCTGAGGCCGTGGCCGTGATCCAGGATCAGGGTGCCACCGGAAAAGAACATGTCGGGGTGCGCCAGGGTCACCAGGCCGGCAGCGGGGGCCCTGACCGGGGCGCCGACGGGGGCCGCCACGTCGACGCCGTAATGGGGCCGCCTGGGCTGGCCGTTGAGAATGCGCTGGCTGCCGTAGACGCCGGATATGCGCCCTTGCGCCGGCCAGATGAATCCGGAGGCGAAATCCGTGCGGGGGTCGTCCCGCCTGCGGGCCTTGCGGGCCAGGGCCGCCTCCTTGCGAATGCGTTCGAGATCCCTCTTTTCCGGCACCACCTTGCGCTTGGGCAGGCCGTCGATGCGCTGAATGCGGTACTGGCGCTTCGCCACCTGAAGCAGCCGCTGCTCCACCCGGCCATCCGGGTATGTCACCCGCAGGGTCGATTCCGCCGGAGCGTCGCGACCGAAGCCGATCAGAAAAAGGCCCTCCGGCGAAACACGCACCGGGCGGCCGTCCAGCTCCACCCGGGCCGCCGGGTCCGTCCGCCCCTGCACCAATCCGCCCTGGCTGAAGGCGCCTTCGAGCAGCAGGGGGGATGCCGCCCAGGCCCCGGCGACGGCCGGCGGCAGCTGGAGCAGCAGAAACAATAACAAAAGGCGGCGCATTTTCCCTCACCAGGCGGCCGGCGGGCCGGCTAAAAATAGAAATCCATTCAATAATACAGCGTAACCGTTTAATAATGCTACAACGGGCACGGGGGGCGGCCCACAAAAAGCCATTGGCGCACCCTGGCGGGCATACGTTACAATCGGCAGCCGCGCGCCCACTGCGGTCACCCACTTCTTTTCTTCCTACATGTCCGACGCAGCAGAATCACCATTTCACCCCCCCCGCATCCGCAACAGGGATTACACTTGGCGGGAGCTTACCGACATGGTGCTGCGCCACAGGCGGGAGCTGGTGCTGGCCAATATCATCGCCATCCTCGGCGCCGTGGTCAGCGTGCCTATCCCGCTGCTCATCCCCCTGCTGGTGGACGAGGTGCTGCTCCACCAGCCCGGGATCTCCGTGGCCGTCATGGACCGGCTGTTTCCGGAGAGCTGGCACGGTCCGGTGCTTTACATCCTGGCCATCCTGGCCCTGACCCTGGTGCTGCGCCTCATCGCCCTGGTCCTGGGGGTGTGGCAGATGCGCCAGTTCACTCTCATCGCCAAGGACGTGATCTACCGCATGCGCAAGGCCCTGCTGCTGCGGCTGGAGCGGGTCTCCATGGCGGAGTACGAAACCCTGGGCAGCGGCACCGTGGCCTCCCACCTGGTGACCGACCTGGATGCGGTGGATCAGTTCGTCGGCGTCGCCACCAGCAAGTTCCTGGTGGCGGTGCTCAGCATTGTCGGCACCGCCATCGTGCTGCTGTGGATGAACTGGCGGCTGGCCCTGTTCATCCTGGTTCTCAATCCCGTGGTCATCTACGTCACCACCGTATTCGGGCACAAGGTCAAGGAGCTGAAACGGCGGGAGAACAGCGCCTACCAGGCCTTTCAGGAGTCCCTGGCGGAGACCCTGGACGCCATCCAGCAGATCCGGGCCAGCAACCGGGAGCGCCACTATATCCGCCGCATCATCGACCGGGCGGGGGAGATTCGCAAAAGCTCCGCCGCCTTCACCTGGAAGAGCGACGCGGCGGCCCGGCTGTCCTTCGTCGTCTTCCTGTTCGGCTTCGACATCTTCCGGGCCGTCAGCATGTTCATGGTGCTCTATTCCGATCTCAGCATCGGCCAGATGCTGGCGGTATTCGCCTATCTCTGGTTCATGATGAACCCGGTGCAGGAGGTGCTGGCCATCCAGTACTCCTACAACGGGGCCCAGGCGGCCCTGGGGCGCATCAACCAGCTCATCCGGATGAACCTGGAACCGGCCTACCGCCACAAGCGCAACCCCTTCGCCAACCGGCCGACCACCTCCATACGCCTGGAGGATGTCTGCTTCGCCTACGGCGACGGGCCACTGGTGCTCGACCACGTCTCCCTGGAGATCCACAGCGGCGAGAAGGTGGCCCTGGTGGGGGCCAGCGGGGGCGGCAAGACCACCCTGGTGCAGGTGCTGCTCGGGCTCTATCCGCCCCAGTCCGGGCAGGTCTGTTTCGGCGGCGTCCCGGTGAGCGAAATCGGCATGGATGTGGTGCGGGATCACGTGGCCACCGTGCTGCAGCACCCCGCCCTGTTCAACGACAGCATTCGCCAGAACCTGACCCTGGGACGGGAGATCCCGGAGGAGAAGCTCTGGCAGGCGCTGGACATCGCCCAGTTGAGCGAAACCATCCGCGAACTGGACGAGGGCCTGGACACCCTCATCGGACGCTTCGGCATCCGTCTCTCCGGCGGCCAGCGCCAGCGCCTGGCGGTGGCCCGCATGGTGCTGTCCGAGCCCAGGATCGTCATTCTGGACGAGGCCACCTCGGCCCTGGACACCACCACCGAGGCCCGCCTGCACAGCGCCCTGCAGAAGTTCCTGCACGGCCGCACCACCATCATCATCGCTCACCGGCTGAGCGCGGTGAAACAGGCGGACCGGGTGCTGGTGTTCGAGGACGGCCGCATCGTGGAAGAGGGGCGGCATGATGAGCTCATCGGCAGCAATGGCCTCTATGCCTCGCTCTACGGGCGGCAGGAGCGTTGACGGAGGCTAGCGGGAACCGTGAGCCTGCACCTCCCTTTCCATTTCGCGCAATACGGCCGAGGAGCCCTGCACAGGAGCCGGATCAGCGTCGGGGGCCTCAGCGGCCTTGGCTTCTTCCGGCTTATCGAAAGAGGCGGTTGCGGCCGGTGCCGGTGCGCGTCCGGCGGCCTCATGGCCATTCTCTCTGCTCATCGCACGCTTCACCTGCAGCGGCTTCCTGAGCTTTATGTATCCGGCCACTTCGTCTTTGGTTTGAGCCGGCGAGACCCCGGCGCCCGCAACAGGCTCTTTTGCCCACTCGACAAGCCTTGATTCGCCGAATTGCACGACGAGTTTCGTAACCTTGTCATCACAAAGATCCTGGGCGCCCTGGGCCAGATGCTGATAGACGGAACGGTAGCTCTCCGTCATGGAATGGACCAGCTCCGCTGTTTTGCTGAAATGCCGGCCCACGCTGTCGCGGTAGAGCTGAAACTCATCCTTGAGTTGTTCCAGTTCCCGCTTGATCTTCACCAGCTCATCCGCCGCCCCTTTGTCACGCCGGCGGCCGGCCAACATGATCAGCATCAGCACCAGGCCTCCGGCAACAATGCCCGCAGCGAAAACGAGCATGCCGGCATCCAGGGGAATTGCTTTTAAATTCATCATCGCCTCCTAACCCGCATTTCTCACCAGGATTTGGATTTTTGGGGCAAGCTGGCGAAGCAGGTTGGACGATCGGCCGCCGAAGCATAGCCGTAGCTATGGTTCAAGGCTGATCGTTCAAGATGCGAAGCCAGCTTGCCCCAAAAACCAAATAGGACAGAGTATAAATTAACCGCCATCACCTTATGAGGCCAACTACATTGAATTTCATAAATTTCTCAATTAACTGGGTCCGCCTGGTGAGAAATGCGGGTTAATGTGGCAAATGGTTCCGGTGCAACACGCCGGATTCCTGTATGCCCGTAACCAGGTTGGTAACCACGTACTCCATGTGATTGCCGTCTTCGGACACCACCCCCCGGCCCTCGCCCATGGAACCATCGAAGGCGCCATACCGGTAGTTCAGGACGTGTCCATTCAGAACCCCCTCCACCCTTCCGACAAAGGCGCCCCCCAGGGTGAAATAGGCCTCCTGGCGCACCATATTGCCGGACTGAACCGTGACGTAATACAGCCCTTTGTCGTCATACCAGGTGCCGGACATATCCAGCGCGACGGCGCTTCCTCCAGCGGCCGCGGCCTCCTGGCGCTGGATCATGACCTCGGTCAGCCTCTCGATCAGGCCTTCTGTAATCCGGCCGTCGGGCTGCATGCCCACCTCTTGCTGGAAGGTCCGCACGGCGCGGCTGGTCTGTGCACCCGGCCGGCCGTCCACGGGGCCGGGGCCGTAGCCCAGTTCGGTCAGCAGTTCCTGCGCCTGCATGACCATGCCATCCGGAGGTTCGGGCCGGCGGCGGGGGCGCTCCGGCGCCCTTGCCGGCGCCGTCTGCTTCACGGCCGGCTCAGGGAAAGGCTCCGCAGGCCGTTGCGCCTCGGGCCTTGCAACGGGGCTGGCCTCATACACCTGCCCCTGTTGCCTTGCCGGCATGGGGTCCGGTACCTGCATCCAGATCAGGCCCGCCGCCAGAAGCCCCACAACGGCCGCCGCTCCCAAAATGAAAAGCTTCTTTCTCTTGGGCTTGGCCGCCTTGGCCGGCCCGGCCTCAGCGGGGGGCAGGGGCGGCCCTTTCGGCGCTTTGGCGGGGGCGGGGCCGTCAGGGACAATGCCCAGCATTTTGTCCAGTGCCGCCTCCAGGCGTTCGATGTCCGAGTTCCAGCGGTCATGCCGAAGCTCAAGGGCCTGGCGCCGCGTGAGCAATTGCAAATCCTCTGGAAGCTCTTCCGCTTTCGGCATGACCCCGCCGCGCACCAGGACCGGTATCACCCGTATATTCCTGCGCAACGCCGAGGCCACTTCGATACGGACGAAGTCCTCGGGATCGTCCAGGCGCCTGCGGCCCTCGGCGTTGGTGCAGCTGAGCCAGTCTTTGCCTATCAGAACCAGCAGCACGTCACAGGCGCCGAGGCTTTTGTCGATGGCCTCGACGAAATCCAGCCCCAACTCGATATCCTCCACGTCCATGAAGACCTGGTCGGCGCCATAGTGCGCCGTCAGGCTCTGGAACAGGCTCCTGGCAAAACCTTCCGAGTCTTCACGACGATAACTGATAAAAATGCCGTTCATGCAAAAATCCGAATAGCCATTGCCGGTATTGACGGGCCTGCGCCGTGCAACCCGGCTCAGGCGGATCCGCCTCCCTCTTCTTTCGCCACCACGTGCTGCTGCCATTCCAGCCCTTCCCTGGAAATGATGGCCTCCACCCGCTGCACCAGCAGGGGCAGATTGTTCTCCCCGTCATAGGGACTGGTCCCGGTGGCGTGAAGCAGTTTCTCATGCTGCAGCTTTTCACAGGTGGCGCGATAGGAAACCCAGTTTTCCTCGAATTTGAACAATGAGATAACGCCGGACACCACCGCCACCACGACGCCGAACAGGCCGGCGAGGCCCACCATCACGCCCTTGCCGTCCGCAGTGAAACTGAGGACGAAGGGAATGCTGCATGCGCAGACGATCTCGACCACCCGCAGGCGCTTATACCAAAGCTGATTCCACTGGCTCTTGCGGTCATACCAAATGATCTGGTCGTCAAGACGCTGTTCTATGTATTCCGCCTCGGTCATTATCCCTCCCGGTCGCCTCCAAGCGCCTCTTCCAGCCGGTCACACACCGCCTTGAGCACCTTGATCCGGGCAAACGGCTTGTCATTGCCCTCCACCAGCACCCAGGGCGTCCTGGAGGTGCTGGTCCTTTCCACCATGTCGTTGACGGCCTGCTCGTAGTCGTCCCATTTCTCCCGGTTGCGCCAGTCCTCGTCGGTCAGCTTCCAGCGCTTGTGGGGGATCTCTTCGCGGGCCTTGAAGCGGGCCAGCTGTTCCTCCTTGGTGATGTGAATCCAGAACTTGAGCAACACCATGCCGTGCTCGATCAACTGGCTTTCGAAATCGTTGATCTCGGCATAGGCCCGCATCCATTCGTCCTCGGTGGCAAAGCCCTCCACCCGCTCCACCAGCACCCGGCCATACCAGCTCCGGTCGAAGATGGTGACCCGCCCGGCCCTGGAGAGCTGGCGCCAGAAACGCCAGAGATAGTGGTGGGCCCGCTCCTCGTCCGTGGGCGCGGAGAAGGGCAGCACCTGGTAGTTGCGGGCCTCCATGGCGGCGGTGAGCCGGCGGATGGCGCCGCCCTTGCCCGCCGCGTCCGGCCCCTCGAACACCAGCAGGGTGGATATGCCCTTGGCCAGGGCCTTGCGGTGCAGCAGGTTCAGCTTGCCCTGGAGCTGCTTCAACTGCACCTTGTACTCCGCCCTGGTCAGGCGCTGCGACATGTCCAGGGTGGAGACTATGGTCAGCGGGGCATCGTCCCGGCATGGCTCGGCCCCGGCGGCGTCTTCATCCGGTTCCGGAGGCGCCCCGGCGGCGCCCGCCTGGCTCTTCAGCTCGGCCTTGAGCTTGATTTCCAGCCGGCGCTCTTCCAGGCGCTTGAGAATGGCGTCCCGGATGGCGCAGCCCACGGTCAGGCTCCGGTAGTTGGCGTCGGCGCCCTCCACGATGGACCAGGGCGCCCTGCCCACACTGGTGCGCATGATATTGCGCTCGGCGGCCTGCATGAACTGGTCATACAGATGCCAGTGGTCCCAATCCTTCTCCGTGACCTGCCATTGCAGCAGGGGGTCCTTTTCCAGGGCCTTGAGGCGCCTTTTCTGGGCCTCCCGGCTGAGGTGCATCCAGAACTTCAGGATCAGCGCCCCGTCATCGGTAAGGGCCTTTTCAAAGGCGGCGATCCGGTCCAGCCGCTCATCGAATTCCGCCTCGCTGATGTTGCCGTAGACCCGGTCCAGCACCGGCTTGGAATACCAGCAGCTGAGGAACAGGCCGATGCGGCCGTTGGGCGGCAGGTCACGCCAGTAGCGCCAGAACTCCGGCCGCTCCCGCTCCTCCTGGGACGGCTCCCCATAGGCGCGGGTCACCAGCCAGCGGGGGTCCATCCACTCGTTGAGGAGATTGACCGTCGCCCCCTTGCCGGCGCCGTCCACGCCGGCGAAGACGATGATCACCGGAAACCCGCCGTCCTGGCGCAGGGCCTGCTGGGCCTGTAGCAGCTCCTGGCGCAGCAGGATCTCGCGCTTTTTGAATTCGGCCTTGGATATCTTGCGCCCCAGCTCGGCGGTTCTGAACATTGGATTGCCAATCTCTGTTTTTATGTTTATATGTATACCACCGTCCCCCCGCTAATTCGAGTCATTAAATGGCAATACTGTTTTTGAGCTCCGTGCTTGCAATCATATCCCTTTCATCCCTGGCCTGGTATTTCGCCCGCAAAAGAGACACATGGTTTGACTGGGACTGGATGCTGAGCGTGGCGCCGGTCACCCTGTGGTTCGCCTTGATATCCCGCGGCATCGGTCCCCAGGGTCCGGACCAGATCATCGAACTGGTTTTTATAGCAGGCGCCATTCCCTTGCTGCTTTCCCTGAGGGTCTTCGCCCTCGATGCACTGTTCCAGAACGCCCGGAGAAACTCTATTTTCATTTTTGTCGTTTGCATGGTCCTTCCCATTGCCGTGCGCTTCACCATGCCCGCCTTTTTATAATATTCCGCCACACTCGGTACTCATCACTCAGCCGTCTCCTCCGCCGGCAACGTGACCCTGGCCGTGCGCTTGGCGAAATAGTAGATGCGCTTGAGCTTTTCGATAATGGACGTTTCGATGGTGTAGGCCTGCAGCCGCTTCGGCTCTTCCGCCGCCAGGCGCTTGGCCTCGTGAAGGGCGGCCGCATCCGCCAGCCGGCCGATATGCTGTTTCATGGCGATGACCCTTTCCGCCGCCTCCCGGTCCCCCTCCAGGGCGTCGAGAAGCAGGTCTATGGACTCCGCAACGGCCTGGTGGAGCTGGAACAGCACCTCCTGGGTCATTTGGCTGATGACGACGCCCTCGTCGATACGCTTGTGCCCCAACTCCACCAGGTCGGTTTCTATGACGTCGCCGATATTCTCCAGATTGTTGGCGGCGGTCATGAGATCGGTGAATTTTCTCGTCTGGGTTTCCGTCAGGGATTTCTTGCTGATCTGCGCCAGGTAGGTGATGACCCGCCCATGCAGGAAATCCACATCGTCATCCAGTTTCGCAATCCGCCTGAGGGTCTGGTGATCGCCGCTCAATATCGCCGGCATGCTTCGTTGCAGCATCTCCCTCACCCGCCGCCCCATGCGGGCAATCTCAAGGTGGGTGCGATCCAGGGCCAGCGAGGGGGTGTCGATGAGGGCCTCATCCAGAAACTTGGGGCTGATGCGGGGGATCTCTTCCAGTGGTTTGTCGGGGACCAGCCATTCCACCAGCCGCGTGAACGGCCCCGTGAATCCGATGAAAACCAGGGTGTTGGCGACATTGAACAGGGTGTGGGCATTGGCGATCTGGCGCGGCGTCTCGGCGGCCAGCCTGGCGGCGCCGCTGAGTCCTTCGTAGGCCGGTGACAGCCAGGCGGAGAGCCGGGCCAGTTGATCGATAAAGCCGACCCAGAGCAGCACCCCAAAGACATTGAACAGGATGTGCGCCACTCCGGCGCGGACCGCCTCCCGGGGCTTGCCGATGGAGGCCAGGATGGTGGTCACGCAGGTGCCGATGTTGGCGCCCAGCGCCAGCGCGATACCCGCGGGCAGGGTGATGAAGCCCTGGGAGGCCATTACGACCACGATGCCGGTGGTGGCGGATGAGGATTGGATCAGGCCGGTGAAAAGCGCCGCGGCGAGGATGCCGATGAGCGGATGCTCCATGCGGACCATGAAGTCGAGAAAGGGCTGGTAGCTGTGCAGGGGCTTCATGGCGTCGCTCATCACGCTCATGCCGAAAAACACCATGCCAAGCCCCATCAGCACCCGGCCATAGAGTATGATCTTTTCCTGTTTGGAGAAGAACAGCATGCCGAAACCCACCGCCAGCATGGCCAGTGAGGCCTTGGTGATCTTGAAGGCGACGATCTGGGCGGTAATGGTGGTGCCGATATTGGCGCCCATGATGACGCCGATGGACTGGGCCAAAGACATGAGGCCGGCGGAAATGAAGCCCACCACCAGTACCGTGGTCACCGAGGAGGATTGAATGATCGCCGTGACGAAGGCCCCGGTGACAGCACCCATGAAGCGGTTTGCGGTAAGACGGGCGAGAAACCCCTTCATCCGCTCGCCGGCCACCGCCTTCAGCGCCTCGGCCATCTGCTCCAGGCCGAACAGAAAAAGGGCCAGCCCTCCAAGCAGGCCGATGAACATGGCGCCCCACGCCATTTTATCTACTCATCCCGATTGGGCATTTTGACAATGGTGACCGGCGCCGGGCAGAGGCGCACCACCTGTTCCGCCTTGGAGCCCAGCAGGAGATGGGAAAGCCCGGTTCGCCCCCTGCTGCCCATCACCACCATGTAGGGATTGATTTTTTTGGCCGCTTCCAGAATCCTGGTCACCGGCAACCCGGATACCAGCCTTGGGTGGGCCTGCCTGAGAATATCCAGGCCCGGATGGGCATCGATCATCCTCTGCAGAAATTCCTGCATCATTTCCGCGGCGATATCATCCATTCTGCCCAGGTGATCCGGGTCCCGCTGGGCATAATAGCCCGGCGCTTCCGCGGGATCGTGCACCACGTGAAGCACGGCCAGGGGGGCATCGATGCGGGTTGCCAGCTCCGCCGCAAAGACCAGCGCCTGCTCGGAATTCGGGGAGAAATCCACCGGCACGAGAATAGCCCGGGCTGGTATTTCGTCAGCCATGTCCGCCCCCCCCTGTGGCCATGCAATTGCTCCGAATAAGCGCTGTTTCCAAAAGTATAACACCGCATCAGATCGCGGCCATCCGGGCGGAGGGCCGCATTGGCCTCGCATCCGCCGGGCGGCTGCACTACAATTTCAGACAGGCAGGATCTGGAGCGCCCCGGCGACATGAGCACCATACCGGAAATCAAAGCAGACCCCATGTATCAACTCCTCCGCGACGACAAGGTGGAGGAATTCAACGAACGCCGCGCCAAGGGAGAGCCCTGCAATCTGCAAAATGCGGATCTGCGGGGCCTGGACCTGCGGGGCCTGGACGCCAGGGGGCTGGACCTGCGGGGCTGCTATTTCAGGCAGGCGGACCTGCGCGGCATCGATTTCCGGGAGGCCCGGCTGGAAGGCGCCAGCATAAAAGGGGCCAAGATCTCCGGCGCCTATTTCCCATCCGGGCTGGAGGCCGCCGAGCTCGACCTCTCCCTGAACCATGGCACCCGGATGCGGTATAAATAATACGCCTCGCGGCCGACCGGCCGGTGTCAACCGCCGTCGAGCTGTTTGAGCATATCCCGCGCTATCTCGACCTGGGTCTTGTCGCCCTCCGCCAGCACCTCGTACAGCAGGGCGCGGGCCTGCTCGTCCTTTGCTTCATCCCGGTAATCCACAATCCGCCTCAGCTTGGCATTGACCGCTTCGCGGCCCGGCCTGGCGGCGGCATTCGCCGGGGGCCGGGAAGGATGGGGTTCCCCGTCATGCCCGTCGTCCTCTTCCCCGGCGGCGTCCGGCCAGTCCCCGCCCGCAGAGGCGGGGGCCTGGTTGGCGGGATTGAATTCGCAGTCGCTGTAGGAGACCGGCCCCGGCCTGACCGGCGCCTGGTCCGGTCCCGGTTCCGGCCCCGGGCCTGGTTCCGGGGGACCTGTCTCCGGCCCGGGCCCATCATCGTCAAACCGCTCCGGCATCCCATGCTGCGCAGGCTCGGCGTCCTCCCTGTCCCGCACGAAGGCGCGGGAGCATATCACGCCAATCTCAAACAGCAGCCACATGGGGAGGGCGAGCAGGGTCTGGGAAATGATATCCGGCGGCGTCAGCAACATGCCGACGAAAAAGGCGCCAATGACGACATAGGGGCGTTTTTCCGCCATGGCCCCGGGGGTGGTGATGCCCATCCAGACCAGGATGATGGTGGCGATGGGCACTTCGAAGGCGACGCCAAAGGCGAAGAACAGGGTAAGGACGAAATCCAGATAATCGCTAATGTCCGGGGACACGGTGATCTGCTCGGGGGCCATGCTGGGCAGGATGTCGAACAGCAGCGGAAACACCACGAAGTAGGCAAAGGCCATGCCCAGATAGAACAGGAATACGCTGGAGGCCAGCAGGGGCATGGCCAGGCGTTTCTCATGGCGGTAGAGGCCGGGCGCCACAAAGGACCAGAGCTGATGGAGGATGTAGGGGACGGTCAGAAAAATGGCCATGACGAAGGCCAGCTTCAGCGGCGTCAGAAAGGGGGAGATGACCCGGGTGGCGATCATCCCCGTCCCTTCGGGCAGGTGCCTGATCAGGGGGGTCGCCAGGGCCGTGTAGAGATCATTGGCGAAGGGGAACAGCAGCACAAAGACCACGAAGGCGGCGATCACCATGCGCAGCAGGCGGTCACGCAGTTCAAGCAGGTGGCTAACGAAAGGTTGTTGCACCAGGCCCTGGTCGTCCCGGTCGTCGGAAATCGTCATGGGTTCAATCGGAGGATGCAGGTGGCGCCTTTTTCTTCTTTTTCTTCTTCTTTTTCTTGCCCTCGAACCGGGATTCGGCGTCGGCCATCATCTTTTCCGTGTCCTGCTTGATGACCCGCAGCGAATCCGCCGCCTCGTCCATGACCTCGCCCAGGGGATTGTGCATCCCCGCCTGGGCGGCCTTCTGTATGTCCTGGGCCCGCACCTCCCGGTCGAGTTCATCCTTGAGATTTCTCAGGACCCGCCGGCCCCGGCCCAGCCAAAAGCCCAGGGTGCGGGCCAGGCGGGGGAGGCGCTCGGGTCCCACCACCAGCAAGGCCACAAGGGCGAGCATGGCCAGTTCCCAAAAACCTATATCGAACATGACGGGAAAGAATCAGGACGGCGCAAGGGGGAAGAGACTCAAGGCTCAGACCTTTTCCTTTTCGCTGCTTTTCACATCATTCCGGGCGGCGTTTTTGGCCTCCTCGTCGGCCTGCTCCAACTGCTCCGGGGCCGGCTCCTCTTCCTTTTCCTTCTTGTCGGCCTCGCCCTCGCTCATGGCCCCCCGGAATCCCTTCACCGCATTGCCCAGATCGGAGCCGATGTTCTTGAGCCGCTTGGTGCCGAACACCAGCAGCACGATCAGGAGGACAATCAATAACTGCCAAATACTGATACCGCTAAAACCCATTGTATTCTCCGCATAAGCACGTGCGGGGCCGCCCCCGGCCGGCCGGTCGGGAGCGGCCCCATCAATATTGGTAACCCGCAACGGCCCGATGATACCGCAATTTGACCCTCAACGCAGACGTTGCGCCTTTTCTTCCAGCCCGGAGAGGCCAAAACGCCGATCCAGCTCCGCCAGCACGTCCCCGGGGCCCAGGCCCCGGGACGCCAGCAGCACCAGGGTGTGAAACCAGAGATCGGCGATCTCGCGGACAATCTTGTCCGGGTCTCCATCCTTGGCCGCCATGACGGTCTCCGTGGCCTCTTCCCCGATTTTCTTGAGCATGGCGTCCAGCCCCTTGCTGTAGAGTTGCGCCACATAGGAGGCATCCGGGTCCGCCTCCTTGCGCGCCTCCAGCACCTCGGCCAGTCTGTCCAGGGTTTCGCTCATCACGGCCTTGCGTACTCGTCCAGCAGTTGCCTGAGTCTATGGGCGGACGCCGGGGTCTTTTTGCTTTCCCCGGCAAAGATCCGACCGGCGGTGAGGTCGAACTCCTCGTAGTAGTTGGTATTGTCTTCCGTTCTGATGGACAGGGCCGCCCCGTCCAGCGCAATGCCGGCGAACAGGCCCCGGCTGCGGGAGTACGAGTAGATCTCTGCCTTGAGCTGGGCGTCCGTGGAGGCCGAGGCCTTGCGGCCGATGGGACCGGCGGCCACCGCCGCGTCCGCCCCCAGGGTGAACTTGCCGTCGATCATGCCCTCGACGCTCTTCTTCGATTTGAACACCAGGATCACATCCGTGGACTGGGCGCCGATCTGCCAGCCCACGCTGCCCCCGGTGACAGAGATGAAAACCGGGTTGCTCCAGGCCCCGTCCGGCATGCGCACGCAGACCACCCCCCTGCCGTAACGGCCACCAAACACGAAGCCCACCTTGACCACCGAGGGAATGATGGCGATGCCCTGGGCATTCGCCAGCAGGGACGGGGGAATCTTCCGCTCCGGTATCCTGTTGAGGGCCTCCAGGACCTCGATGACCTCCGTCATCTTGGCCTCCTGGTCCGTCTCGGCCAGCACGGACCCCGGCAGCACAACGCCCAAAACGAGTACGGCCAGCAACGAACGAAATAGCGCCATCAGACTGTCCCCTCTCATCAAATGCGAACCTCGACGCCGTGCCCGGCCATATATGCCTTGGCCTCGCCGATGCTGTATTCGCCAAAATGGAAAATGCTGGCGGCCAGCACGGCGTCCGCCTCGCCCTCTTTCACCCCGGCCACCAGGTGATCCAGGTTGCCGACGCCGCCGGAGGCGATCACCGGTACGGGCGTGGCCCGGCTGACGGCCCGGGTCAGCTCCAGGTCGAAACCCATCTTGGTACCATCCCGGTCCATGCTGGTCAACAGGATCTCGCCGGCGCCATAGGCGGCCATCTTTTCGGCCCATTGGATGGCATCCAGGCCGGTGGGCTTGCGCCCGCCGTGGGTGAAGACCTCCCAGCGCGGGGGGCCGCCCGCGCCGCTCACCCGCTTGGCGTCGATGGCCACCACGATGCACTGGGAGCCGAAACGCTCCGCCGCCTCCCTGACGAACTCCGGATTGAACACGGCGGCGGTGTTGATGCCCACCTTGTCGGCCCCGGCGTTGAGCATGCGCCGCACGTCCTCCACGCTGCGAATGCCGCCGCCGACGGTGAGGGGGATGAAGACCTCGCCCGCCACCTGCTCCACCACATGCACCATGGTTTCCCGGTCGTCGGAGCTGGCAGTGATGTCGAGAAAGGTGATCTCGTCCGCCCCCTCCCGGTCATAGCGCCGGGCCACCTCCACCGGATCCCCCGCATCCTGGATGTCCACGAACTTCACGCCCTTGACCACGCGGCCGTTGTCCACGTCCAGGCAGGGGATGATGCGTTTGGCTAGCATGGGATCAGTTATTGGTTGTCAGTTGTCAGTTGTCAGTTTTCAGTTTTCAGTTTTCAGTTGCGGGGGGGCATTTTGCCGGGCTCTTGGTTGCAGCTTGCATCCGCCAGGCGCTGCCCCTGGGCAAAATCCAGGGTGCCTTCGTAGATGGCGCGCCCGGTGATGGCCCCCATGACGCCTGCGGAGGCCACCTCGCACAGGGCCCGGATATCGTCGATGTCGGTGATGCCGCCGGAGGCGATGATGGGGGTATCCACCGTCAGGGCCAGGGCCCTGGTGGCCTCCACGTTGGGCCCGCTGAGCATGCCGTCGCGGCCGATGTCGGTGTAGACGATGGCGCTTATCCCGTCCTGTTCGAACCGCCGGGCCAGATCCATGACCAGATGGTCCGTCACCGTGGCCCAGCCGTCGATGGCGACCAGGCCGTCTCTGGCGTCCAGGCCGACAATGATCTGGCCGGGGAAGGCGGCGCAGGCCCGGGCCACGAAGGCGGGCTCCTTCACCGCCTGGGTGCCGATGATGACATAGTCCACCCCCGCGTCGAGGTAGGCCTCGATGGTCGCCTCGTCCCGGATGCCGCCGCCCACCTGGAGGGGCAGGCCGGGGTATCTGGCGGCGATGGCGGCGATCACCTCCCCATTCACCGGCTCGCCGGCGAAGGCCCCGTTCAGATCCACCAGGTGCAGGCGGCGGGCGCCGGCGTCCACCCAGCGGCCGGCCATCTCCACCGGATCGTCCGAGAACACGGTATCGTCCTCCATGCGCCCCTGGCGCAGGCGCACGCATTGGCCGTCTTTCAAATCGATTGCGGGAATCAACAGCATGGCGTCCCCTCCTCAAATATCCCAGCGCAGAAAATTGCGCAGCAGGGTCAGGCCGTCCCGGGCGCTCTTTTCCGGGTGGAACTGCACCGCGAACAGGTTGTCTTTGGCCAGGGCGCTGGCGAAGTCGATGCCGTAACCGGTGGTGGCGGCGATCATGGCCTTGTCCACGGGGTCCACGAAATAGCTGTGCACGAAGTAGAAGCGGCTGTCCTGGGGGATGTCCCGCCACAGGGGGTGACCGCCGGTATGGTGCACCCGGTTCCAGCCCATGTGGGGGATCTTCAGGTGCGCGCCGCCCTCCCCCGCGTCAGGATCGAAACGGCGCACCCGGCCGGGGAGCAGCCCCAGCAGCTCGGTGCCTTCGTTCTCTTCGCTGAACTCCATCAACACCTGCAGGCCCATGCAGATCCCGAGAAAGGGCTTGCTCCCGGCGGCGTCCAGCACCGCCCGGTTCAGATGATGATCGGAGATGGCCTTCATGCAGTCCCGGGCCGCACCCTGGCCCGGGAACAGCACCCGGTCGGCGGCGAGGATCTGCGCCGGATCGTCGGTCACCCGCACCCGGTCACCGGCATCGGCCAGGTGCTCGACGGCCTTGGCCACCGAGCGCAGGTTGCCCATGCCGTAATCGATGACTGCGATGGTTTGCGCCATAAGGGACTAAAGGGCTCCCTTGGTGGAGGGCAGGATCCCCTGCATGCGGGGGTCCGGCTCCAGGGCCATGCGCAGGGCGCGGCCGAAGGCCTTGAACAGGGTCTCCGCCACATGGTGGCCGTTGGCGCCCCGCAGGCCGTCCAGGTGCAGGGTGACGCCGGCGTGGTTCACGAAGCCCTGAAAGAACTCTTGAAACAGGTCCGCCTCGAAGTCACCGATGCGGGCGCGGGGGAAATCCACATGGAACTCCAGCCCGGGACGGCCGGAGAGGTCGATCACCACCCGGGAGAGGGCCTCGTCCAGGGGGACACAGGCGTGACCGTAGCGGCGGATACCCTTCTTGTCGCCCACGGCCTTGGAGAGGGCCTGGCCGAAGGCGATGCCCACGTCCTCCACCGTGTGGTGGGCATCGATGTGCAGGTCCCCCTCGGCCCGGATCTCCAGGTCGATGAGGCCGTGGCGCGCTACCTGATCCAGCATGTGGTCGAGAAAAGGCGCGCCGGTCTCCAAACTGGAGGCGCCGGCGCCGTCCAGGTTCAGCTTCACGCTGACCCGGGTTTCCAGGGTATTGCGCTCGATTTCGGCGGTACGGGACATAGGATTCAACCCAGTGACGCCCTGCGGGGCAGACGAAAAGCGCTATTCTATTGGAAACTTGAAAAAATATCAGGCCTGAAGCCAGAAGGTGACGGGGCCGTCGTTGGTGAGGCTGACCTGCATGTCGGCGCCAAAGATGCCGGCCGCCACATGGGGATGACGCTGGCGCGCCCGCTCCAGCAGAAACCCGAACAGCCGGCGGCCCTGTTCCGGCGGGGCGGCGGTGGAAAACCCGGCCCGCATGCCCTTGCGCGTGTCGGCGGCCAGGGTGAACTGAGGAACCAACAGAAGACTACCCCCCGTATCCTGAAGGCTGCGGTTCATGCGCCCGGCAGCGTCCGGAAAGACCCGGTAACCCAGCAGGCGCTCCAGCAGGCGCTCCGCCCTGGCCTGCGTGTCCTCCCGCTCCACCCCCACCAGCACCAGCAGGCCGGCGCCGATCTCGCCGACGGTTTCACCCTCCACTTCAACCCGCGCCCGGGAGACCCGTTGCAGCAACCCGATCATCCCAGCCGGTCCGCGAACCAGTCGGTGGCGTCCACCAGGGCGGAGCGGATGCCCTCTTCCATGGCCGAATGGCCCGCGTCCGCAACGATGTTCAACTCGCTCCCGGGCCAGGCCCGGTGCAGCTCCCAGGCGGACTCCAGGGGGCAGATCAGGTCATAGCGCCCGTGCACGATGACGCCGGGGATGTCCGCCATCCGGTGGGCCCCGGCCAGCAACTGGTTCGGCCGCAGGAAGGCGCCGTTCAAAAAATAATGGCACTCGATGCGGGCCATGCTCAGCGCCGTATGGGGACCTCCAAGGTGCTTCAGGATGGCCTCGCTGGGCCTCAGGCTGGCGGTTCTGGCCTCCCAGGCGGCCCAGGCCTTGGCCGCCGCCATGCGGGCCAGTTCATCATTGCCGGTCAGACGGCGATGGTAGGCGCGCACCAGGTCGTCCCGCTCCCCCTCGGGGATGGGGGCAATGAAGTCCTCCCAATAATCCGGAAACACCCGGCTGGCACCTTCCTGGTAGAACCAGCGGATCTCCCGCTCCCGGCAGAGAAAGACCCCCCGCAACACCAGTCCCGAGACCCGCTCCGGGTGGGCCTGGGCATAGGCCAGCGCCAGGGTGGAGCCCCAGGAGCCGCCGAACAGCAGCCAGCGCTCGATGCCGAGCATCTCCCGGATCGCCTCCATGTCGCTCAAGAGATGACCGGTGGTGTTGTCCGTCAGATCCGCATGGGGATGGGAACGCCCGCAGCCCCGCTGATCGAACAGCACGATACGGTAGCGGCAGGGATCGAAAAAACAGCGGTGGTGAGGCTCGCAGCCGGCGCCGGGCCCCCCGTGCAGGAACAGGACCGGTATGCCGTCGTCACTGCCGCACTCCTCCACATAGAGCTTGTGCCGGGGATCCACCGCCAGCGAGTGGATGGCGAAAGGGCGGATATTCGGATAGAGACCGGCCATGGAACCCAGTGTACCGGCGAATAATCCGCAGGTCACCTCGTCTTCTCCCGCCGCCGCCCTGTAGGAATATCCCTACAGGGCGGCGGGAAAAGCCGCATAGCCAACCCGGGGCCGCTGTGCCAGGATGGAACCGTCGCCACCCACGGATGAAACAGGATGCCTTTGCTCCACCGGACGGAGACTCAGGGACAGTCCCTTTGCCAACCAAGCTCGGCGACCTAGCCCCGGCAGCACCGGATGCTGTCGGGGTTTTTTTAGCCTGCGGCGGCGCGGGCCGCCCGTTTGCGGTCATGCTCTTTCAGGTGCCGCTTGCGGATGCGAATCGCCGCCGGCGTGATCTCCACCAGCTCATCATCCTCGATGAATTCCAGCGCCTGCTCCAGCGAAAAATTGATGGGCGGCGTGAGCAGGATGTTCTCGTCACTGCCCGCGGCCCGGATATTGGTGAGTTGCTTCGCCTTGAGGGGGTTGACGATCAGGTCATTGGCCCGCGAGTGAATGCCGACCACCTGGCCCTCATAGACCTCGTCGCCCGGGCGGATAAGAAGCCGGCCGCGCTCTTGCAGATTGAACAGGGCGTAACCCAGGGCCTTGCCGGTGGCGTTGGAGACCAGGACGCCGTTGGCGCGGGGGGCGATGCCGCCCGAAAGGGCCGGGCCATAATGGTCGAAGACATGGTAGATAAGACCGGTGCCGGAGGTCAGGGTCATGAATTCCGTCTGAAAACCGATCAGCCCCCGGGACGGGATGATGTAATCCAGCCGCACCCGGCCCTTGCCGTCGGGAACCATGTCCCTGAGCTGGCCCCGCCGCTCGCCCAGCGCCTCCATCAGGCCGCCCTGGTGGGGCTCCTCGATATCCACCGTGAGCTGCTCGTAGGGCTCGCATACCCGGCCGTCCAGCTCCCGGAAAATCACCTCCGGGCGGGATACCGCCAGCTCATAGCCTTCACGGCGCATGTTCTCCAGCAGGATGGACAGATGCAGCTCCCCCCGCCCGGAGACCCGGAATTTCTCCGGATCATTGCCCTCCTCCACCCGCAGGGCCACGTTGTGGATCAGCTCCCGCTCCAGCCGCTCCTTGAGCTGGCGCGAGGTCAGGTACTTGCCCTCGCGGCCGGCGAAGGGCGAGGTGTTGACCTGGAAGGTCATGCCCACCGTGGGCTCATCCACGCTCAGGGCCGGCAGGGGCTCCACCTGCTCGGGATCGCACAGGGTGTCGGAGACATTCAGGCCGTCGATGCCGGTGACGGCGACGATGTCGCCGGCGGCCGCCTCGCTCACCTCCACCCGCTGCAGGCCGAGAAAGCCCATCACCTGGCCTATCCTGCCCCGCTGGCGCTCGCCGTCGTACTTGGCCACGACCACCGGCATATTGGTGCGGACACTGCCCCGGGTAATGCGGCCGATGCCGATGGCCCCCACATAGCTGCTGTAGTCCAGGGAGGAGATCTGCATCTGAAAGGGGCCCTCCGGGTCCACCTCCGGCGGGGGGCAATGAGAGACCAGGGCCTCGAACAGGGGCGTCATGTCGCCGCCGCGCACGTCCGCTGTTAGCCCGGCGTAGCCGTTGATGGCCGAGGCGTAGACGATGGGGAAATCCAGTTGCTCATCGGTGGCCCCCAGGCGGTCGAACAGATCGAAGGTCTGATCGATGACCCAGTCGGGACGGGCCCCTTCACGGTCGATCTTGTTTACCACCACGATAGGGCGCAGGCCGTGCTGGAAGGCCTTCTGGGTGACGAAGCGGGTCTGGGGCATGGGGCCCTCCACCGCATCCACCAGCAGCAGCACCGAGTCCACCATGGAGAGCACCCGCTCCACCTCACCGCCGAAATCGGCATGGCCGGGGGTGTCCACGATATTGATGCGGTAGCCGTTCCAGCGGATGGCGGTATTCTTGGAGAGGATGGTAATGCCCCGCTCCTTTTCCAGGTCATTGGAATCCATCACCCGCTCCACCGGGCCGAAGCGCTCCCCCAGGGTGCCGGACTGCTGCAGCAGCTGGTCCACCAGGGTGGTCTTGCCATGGTCCACATGGGCGATGATGGCGACATTACGAAGTTTATCGATCACTGAAATATAAATCCGGTTAATGCCTGGACGGCGCGGGCCGCTACAGAATCCAGGCGCTGCAAATGAGGGCGCGCATTATAACGGATTTGGGGATGACCGCCGGGCCCGGCATTCCAAATCATCCAAATGAAAGCCAAACATCAGCCCACACAATGGATTACGACCTGAATATGATGTTTCTGCTTCAGCATCTCTTCCACGAGACTGTCAGGAAAGGGATTTGCCCCTTATTCACAAATCCTGTGGATTACTCTGTGAATAAAACAGGCGGATTGTGCGCCAAGCCGTATTTTTCGTGGGCCGGCATCAGATTGTCGAAATTTCAGACAATTCTTATTTCACTTGAAATTCAATCGGTTACAACAGCAATGACAAATGTCGCCAATCAGTTGACGGCCTGTTCCGGGCCTCCCCGCCCGGGCCATATTCATTGTGCATAAGTGATTTTATATCAATATTTTATTGAAGATTTACCGGCAGATCACATGAAACTTTTCAGCTTCCGCAACCTGCGCATCCTGGTGCTGCTGGGCCTGCTGGCCACGGTGGCCATCTACAGCAAAAGCCAGCTGCTGTACTCCACCGCCTGGCTTGAGCCCCTGGCTGTCATCATCTTCCCCATCAATGCCGACGGGAAGCCCGGGACCGGCCGCTATATCGACGGACTGAGCGACCGGGACTTCGCCGACATCGATGCCTTCATGGCCCGCGAAGGCCATAAATACAAGATCCTGGAAAGATCCCCCACCCACACCCGCCTGGGTCCGCCGGTGAAAGCGGCGCCGCCCGAGGCGCCGGACCCCAGATCCAGCAGCATCCTCGCCAGGATCATCTGGAGCCTGAGACTGCGCTACTGGGCATGGAAGAACACGCCGGACGACGAATCCAACCGCAACCGGGTCCGCATGTTCGTGCTCTATTACCAGGGCGACGACGGCCAGCCGCTGTCCCATTCACTGGGCCTGCAGAAGGGACTGCTGGGCATCGTCCACGCCTACGCCATCAAGGCCCAGAACAGGCAAAACAACCTGGTCATCGCCCATGAGCTTTTGCACACCGTCGGCGCCACGGACAAGTATGACTCGAACAACCAGCCGACCTATCCTGAAGGCTACGCCGCCCCGGCCCGCAGCCCCCGCTATCCACAGACCCGGGCTGAAATAATGTCCGGCCGCATCCCCTCCTCGCCCACCGAATCGGTCATGGCCAAGAGCCTCAGGAGCTGCGTCATAGGGCGGGCCACCGCCAGGGAGATCAACTGGATCGGGACGGACGATTCCCTGTAGCTTCCGGGCGCACCGGATTGGGGTATACTCGCCTTCTTTTTCGACGCCAGTGAAACCATGACCCAACCCGACGCCCTTTACGAATCCGACCTCCCCCATCTGAAGCTGCTGGGCCGGGGCAAGGTCCGCGATATCTACGAGATCGATGATGCGCATCTGCTCATCGTCACCTCCGACCGGCTCTCCGCCTTTGACGTGGTGCTGCCCCAGCCCATCCCCGGCAAGGGCGAGGTGCTGACCCGGCTGGCCAACTTCTGGTTTGGCCGCACCCGGGATCTGGTCCCCAATCACCTGACCGGCATGCCCCTGGAAGAGGTGGTGCCGGATGCGGCCCAGCGGGCGGTCCTGGGCGACCGGGCCATTATCGTGCGCCGGCTCAGGCCCCTGCCCGTCGAGGCCATCGTTCGCGGCTACCTGATCGGCTCCGGCTGGAAGGACTACCAAAAGACGGGGGGCGTATGCGGCATCCGGCTCCCGGACGGCCTGCGCCAGGCGGACCAGCTCCCCCAGGCCATTTTCACCCCTTCCACCAAGGCCGAGATCGGGGAGCACGATGAAAACATCAGCTTCGGGCAGACCGCCGATCTCTTAGGCCGCGAGCTGGCCGAACGGGTGCGGGATCTCAGCCTGCAAATCTATACCGAGTCCGCCGCCTATGCCCGGGAAAAGGGCATCATCATCGCGGACACCAAGTTCGAATTCGGCCAGGATGAAGCCGGGGACCTCTATCTCATCGACGAGGTGCTGACCCCCGACTCCTCCCGCTTCTGGCCCGCCGACGAGTACCGCCCGGGCGCCAGCCCCCCCAGTTTCGACAAGCAGTACGTGCGCGATTACCTGGAAACCCTGGATTGGGACAAAAAGGCGCCGGGGCCGGAGCTGCCCCCGGAGGTCATCGCCAGGACGGCGGAGAAGTACCGCGAGGCGGAGCGCAGGTTAACGGGGAATTAACCCGGGGGCGGCAGCAGCCGCCGCATCTGCTCGATTTTCGCCAGGGCGTCGGCGCTGTCCATCTCCGCGCTCAGCCCGGCGGCAAGCCGTTGCAGCTTGCGGTAACGCCGGCTCTCCTCTTGCACCCAGGCGTCCGCCTTGTCCAGGACCTCATGCCGGATGTTGCCGGCGGGCATGGCGCGCAGATCCAGCGAGCCGGCCGACCGGAGCCTCTCTTTGAGGGGCTCGATGATCCTGTTGACATACCTCGACCAGGCCCAGTCGATACAGAGCACCACCGCCACATTGGCGAAAATGATATAGGGCACCAGGGCGAAAAGCTCGCTGACCAGCACCGGCATACCGTCCCGGGGGGTGATATGGATGCGGTAGAGCTGCTCCTCGATCACCTGGTCGAGGTTGTAATAGAGCACCAGCATCGCCGCGCCGAGCACGACCGCCTCGAACAGCACCAGGGCCGCGACCAGTCCGCCCTGGATGCGGACGTCCACATAATGGCAGCGGCGCTGCTCTTCCCATCTTCGCTGTCCCCTGGTCTCACTCATATGTCATGGCACTGGTAGCAGAGGGCCGAACCGGTATTCGCCACGGCCAGTTCGCCATGGGAATCACTGTAGGCCAGGTGGCAGGTCACGCAACTGAGCCTGCCGTCCGGCAGGACCAGCCTTGCATCCAGCCTGCCGATGTCGTGGTAGCGGTCACGGCCCGCCGTGTTCACATACAAAAACCCGATGGGATGCTTCATGGTGGTCTCGCTGTGGGCCAATACGACGCCCTCGTATTTCGTCCCTGCCGGGCCAAGTCCATTATTGTTGTGGCAGGACATGCAATTGATGGAATATGCATCTATGAGCCCCGCCTGAAGATCGGCGGTCCGGGCCAAATGACCCTTTTGCCGGATGGAGGCGCCTTCATCCGCCATGCGGACAAAGAACCCCTGATCATGGCAAGAAAGACACAGCTCCCGCCCCTTTTTGCCCCCCCGCATCAGGCCCGCCTCCGTCCCATGGACGGTATGGCAGGTGCTGCAGGTGATATCGCCCTTCCAGTCCACCGGGTATTCCGCCGGTATCATCCGCATGGCGGGAAAACCGCTGGGGTGACTGACCCTTATCGCGTTCTCATGACAGCGGGCGCACAGCACCTCCTGGCTGTCTGTGAGCTGATGGGCATTCTCCGGGGTGATGGGGAGTTGGGCGAGATGGCACTCCCGGCAGGCCATGTCCGCCGGATGGGACACCTTTGCCGGCGCAGGCGGGGAAAAAAGCATTATCAACAGCAGGATCATGACCCCCGGCAGGCCGGGCATGGCCGGCGGGATGCAATATCTAATCGATACGGACACGGCCGCCAACCTCCCTTAGCTGAGCCAATGTTTCCTCAAGGCGCTCCTCATCGCGGCAGCCCGATTTAAACTGCGCCTCGGCCTGATCGAGCAACCGGCGCACCTCGTCGTGATGCCGGTGCAGCGCCTCGACCGACTGCTGCAACTGCCGGGACACATCCTGAAAGCAATCCCCCTTGCGCACGCCGGGAAGGATCCGCTGGCCGGACGCCTGCTCCAGGTTCCGGCTGAAGCGGAACAGAGGCCCCGCCACCCTGAAGCTGCCGTAGAGGGCCAACAGCCAGGAGAGCGCACCGACGCAAACGGTCAGAAACAGCCCCGCGATGACCAGGGCGGTGCCGAGGTTTTGCCGGGTAAGGCTATGGGACTGAATCAGTTGGGTGTAATCCATGCCATTTTCGTCCGCGAAAAAGAGCATGGCGACGACCAGGAGGACAAGTGCGGCAAGGGTGGCCCCGAACAGCATCCGCGCAACCATTCTGAGCCGCAACGATCCCACCCCGGCGGATTCCATGTTGTTTACTGTTGTCTCCATCTGTTGCGTATAAAAGCCCGGTTGCCGAGGTTCTTGCTAAGGTTTATCGGGGGAACGCCACTTTTCTTTAGGCCGTTCGTGGGCAGATTATTCCCGGATAACGGCCAACCGATGGGGCTGTTTTCCGGCAGCACCCGCAAGCGCTTGAAGCGCCGGCGAAAACCATTGGCTCAGCAAAAGCGGAAAGGCGAAACGGGACGGGGCGGGACGGGAGGAAAGGAAAAAGGAGGGGAGGGCGCAGCGGCAACTTGCGGGGATTCCGGCCCGCGACTCAAGCCCTTGGATCCGGCCGGAGTCCGGATCCTGTTCGGCGCCAAGGCGTCAGGCTTGCGGCGGGATCACATGATCGCCAACCCGCATGATCTTCATGGTGTTGGTCCGGCCCCCGACTCCGGAGCGGTCGCCCTTGGTGATGATGACCACATCCCCCTCCTCCACCGCATGACGCCGCAACAGCTCGTCGATGATGGCCTGGTTGATCCGCCTCGCGTCCGTCGTGACCACATCGAACCTTATGGGATAGACCCCCCGGAAGAGCGTCACCTTCCGGCGGGTGGAACGATGACGGGTCATGGCGTAGATGGGGATGCCGGAGCTGATGCGGGACATGGTCTTCACCGTGGAGCCCGACTCGGTCAGCGCGGCGATGGCCTTGACCCGCAGGTAGTGGTTGGCGGTGTACATGGCGGCCATGGCAATGGCCTCGTCCCGCCGGGTGAAGACGGAATCGATGCGGTGACTGGAGGTGCGCACCGCCTTGTGCTTCTCCGCCTCCCGGCATATCCGGTCCATGGCGGCCACGGACTTGGCCGGATTCCTGCCCATGGCGGTCTCCGCCGACAGCATCACCGCATCCGTGCCGTCGAACACCGCATTGGCCACGTCGAACACCTCCGCCCGGGTGGGGATGGCGTTCTCGATCATGGATTCCATCATCTGGGTGGCGGTGATGACCACGGTGTCCATCTCCCGCGCCCGCCGGATCAGGCTTTTCTGCACCGCCGGCAGCTCCGCGTCCCCGATCTCCACCCCCAGATCGCCGCGGGCCACCATGATGGCGTCGGAGGCGGCGATGATGTCCTCGATGGACGCCAGGGCCTCGGCCCGCTCGATCTTGGCCAGGATGCCGCCCTGGCCCCTCGCCTCGCGCAACAGCTCCCGCGCCTGCTCCACGTCCGAGGCGTCGCGCACGAAGGAGACCGCCAGGTAATCCGCCTCCATCTCCGCGGCGAAACCAATGTCCTCCCTGTCCTTGGCCGACAGCGCCGTGGCGGACAGCCCGCCGCCCTGGCGGTTGATGCCCTTGCTGTCGGAAAGCCTGCCGCCCATCACCACGGTGCAGTCCGCCCGCCCCTCCCCCAGGGCGTCGACCCGCAGCACGATGCGCCCATCGTCCAGCAGCAGGATATCGCCGGTGGAGAGATCCTCTATCAGTTGGGGAAAGGTCAGGCCCACCCGTCCCCCGTCACCGGCCTCCAGCGGGCAGGCGGCATCCAGGGCGAAGGCGTCGCCGTCGGCCAGGGTGACGGCACCCCCGGCGAACCGGCCGATGCGGATCTTGGGACCCTGGAGATCCACCAGCAGGCCCACAGGCCGCTGCTTGGCCGCCGTGCGCTCGCGCAATATCCGGATGCGGCGGGCATGTACCTCACGGGGGCCGTGGGAGAGATTGATGCGGGCCACGTCCAGCCCGGCGTCTATCAGCTCGTCCAGCACGCCCGGATCATCGGTGGCGGGGCCCAGGGTTGCAACGATCTTGGTTCGACGCAGCATCACGCGGCTCAGGGTTCAGGGTTCGGGGCCGAACAGCGCTCCTCCAGCATGGCGACGGCGGGAAGTTTCTTGCCCTCCAGGAATTCCAGGAAGGCGCCGCCGCCGGTAGAGATATAGGAGATCCGGCCGGTGAGGCCATACTTGTCCACCGCCGCCAGGGTGTCCCCCCCGCCCGCGATGGAGAAGGCATCGGACGCCGCGATGGCCTCGCCCAGTATGCGGGTGCCCTCGCCGAACTGATCGAACTCGAACACCCCCAGGGGGCCGTTCCACACCACGGTGCCGGCCGACTTCATCATGGCGGCGTAGCGGGCGGCGGTTTCGGGGCCGATATCGAAAATCATGTCGTCATCGGCCACCTCCCCCACCTTTTTCACCCTGGCCTCGGCGGTCTCGGAGAATGCCTTGCCCACCACCACATCGGTGGGGACGGGGATCTCGCCGCCCTTGGCCCTGGCCGCCTCCATCAGGCGTTTGGCCTCGGGGATCAGGTCCTCTTCATACAGCGACTTGCCGACGTTATGGCCAACCGCGGCAATGAAGGTATTGGCGATGCCGCCGCCGGGAATAAGCTGGTCCACCACCTTGGACAGGCTTTCCAGCACCGTCAGCTTGGTGGAGACCTTGGAGCCCCCGACGATGGCGGCCATGGGACGAACCGGGTTGTCCAGGGCCCTGCCAAGGGCCTCCAGCTCACCGGCCAGCAGGGGGCCGGCGCAGGCCAGGGGGGCGAACCGCCCCACCCCGTGGGTGGAGGCCTGGGCCCGGTGGGCGGTGCCGAAGGCGTCCATCACATAGATATCGCACAGGGCCGCATATTGCCTGGACAGGGCCTCGTCGTTGCTCTTCTCGCCCGGATTGAAGCGGACGTTTTCCAGCAACACGACCTCGCCGTCACCCAGCTCCGGCGCCCGGCCCAGATAGTCCTTCACCAGCCTCACCTCCCTGCCCAGCAGCCCCGACAGATGAACCGCCACCGGCCGCAGGGAATACCGTTCATCGTATTCCCCCTCGGTGGGACGCCCCAGGTGGGACATCAGGAGCACCCTGGCACCGGCCCCCAGGGCCTGCCTGATGGTGGGCAGGCTGGCGCGGATGCGCGCATCGCTGGCCACCCTGCCGTCCTTGACGGGAACGTTCAGATCCTCACGGATCAGCACCCGCCTGCCGGCGAGATCGAGATCGGTCATTTTGGTTATCGGCATGCCGGCTTCCAGGATTATTTGGAGATGACGCGCGCCATCTCCAGCACCTTGCTGGAGTAACCCCACTCGTTGTCGTACCAGGAGACCACCTTGACGAAGGTGCCGTCCAGGGCCATGCCGGCCCCGGCGTCAAAAACGGAGGTGCGGCTCTCGCCGCGGAAGTCGGTGGAGACCACCTTCTCTTCGGTATAGCCCAGCACCCCCTTCATGGGACCCTCCGAGGCGGCCTTCATGGCGGCGCAGATCTGCTCGTAGGTGGTCTCGTTCGCCAGCTCCACGGTCAGGTCCACCACGGAGACGTCGGAGGTGGGCACGCGGAAGGCCATGCCGGTGAGCCTCCCGTTCAGCTCCGGGATCACCCTGCCCACCGCCTTGGCCGCGCCGGTGCTGCTGGGGATGATGTTCTCCAGGATGCCGCGGCCGCCGCGCCAGTCCTTCATGGAGGGCCCGTCCACGGTCTTCTGGGTGGCGGTGGCGGCGTGGACGGTAGTCATGAGGCCGCGCCTGATGCCGAAGCTGTCGTTCAGCACCTTGGCCACGGGGGCCAGGCAGTTGGTGGTGCAGGAAGCGTTGGAGATGATGGCCTGGCCGGCGTAGGTCTGGTCATTCACCCCGAACACGAACATGGGGGTGTCGTCCTTGGAGGGCGCGGACATGATGACCTTACCGGCGCCGGCGGCGATGTGCTTTTCAGCCAGCTCCCTGGTAAGGAACAGGCCGGTGGACTCGACGACCACATCGGCGCCCACCTGGTCCCATTTCAGCTCGGCGGGGTCCCTCACGGCACTCAGGCGGATTGGCTTGCCGTTGACCACCAGGTTGTCGCCCTCCACGGAGACATCGCCCTTGAAGCGGCCATGCACCGAGTCATGCTTGAGCATGTAGGCCAGGTAGTCGGGTTCGAGCAGGTCATTGACGCCGACGACCTCGATATCCGCGAAATCCTGCGCCGCCGCACGGAACACCATGCGTCCGATGCGTCCAAACCCGTTAATGCCAATTCTGATTGCCATTCTTGTCTCTCCAGATAGTTAGTCCGTGATCATCCGGAAACGGCTTTATCTCTTCGCGGCTTCAGCCGCGAAGGAGTCCCGCACATGGTTTCCGGATGAACACGGGTTAAAAAAACCGCTCCAATCCCCTCAGGCCGTGAGCTCTTTCACCGCCCTGACGATATGCTCCGCAGTGATGCCGAAATATGCATAGACCTCGGCGGCCGGCGCGGACTCGCCGAAGCGGTCCAGGCCGATGACCCGGCCGTCGAGGCCCACATATTTCGTCCAGTAGCCGGTCACCCCCGCCTCCACCGCAACCCTGGCCCGCACCGAGGCCGGCAATACGGATTCCCTGTAGGCCGCATCCTGGGCGTCGAAGGTGTCGGTGCTGGGCATGGACACCACCCGGATATTGCGGCCCTCCCGGGTCAGCGCCCCGGCCGCCTGCATGGCCAGCTCCACCTCGGAGCCCGTGGCGATAATGATAGCATCCGGCGTGCCGTCGCCGCCGAACAAGACATAGCCGCCCCGGCGGATGGCCTCCAATTGCTCAGGGGAGCGCGCCATGTGGGGCAGCCCCTGGCGGGACAGGACCAGGCTGGTGGGGCCGCCCCGGCGCTCCACGGCAATCTTCCAGGCCACCGCCGTCTCCACCGCGTCGCAGGGCCGCCAGACGGACATGCGGGGCATCAGGCGCAGGGTCGCCGCCTGCTCCACCGGCTGGTGGGTGGGGCCGTCCTCGCCCAGGCCGATGGAATCGTGGGTGAACACATGGATGGGGCTGATTTGCATCAGGGCCGCCATGCGCAGGGCATTGCGGGCATATTCGGAAAAGACCAGAAAGGTGCCCCCATAGGTGCGGAAGCCGCCGTGCAGCTCGATGCCGTTCATGATGGCCGCCTGGGCAAACTCACGCACGCCATAATGGATATAGTTGCCCGAGGGGTCATCCGGGGTCAGCGCCCTGGAGCCGGACCACATGGTCAGATTGGAGCCGGTCAGATCGGCGGAGCCGCCCAGCAGTTCGGGCAGCGCCGGGGCATAGCCCTCGATGGCGTCCTGGGAGGCCTTGCGGGTGGCCACCTTCCGGGCCAGGGCGTTCACCGACTGGATGAAATCCCCGGCCTTGCGCTCCCAGTCCGCGGGCAGTTCACCGGCGATGCGGCGTTTGAACTCGGCCGCCGGCTCCGGGTGGGCCCGGGCATAGGCCTCGAAACGGCGGTTCCAGTCGGCCTCGGCGGCAGCCCCCGCCTCCTTCGCGTCCCAGCCGCGATAGACCTGCTCCGGGATCTCGAAGGGGGGGTGATTCCAGCCGATGGTCTTGCGCACCAGGGCGACCTCGTCCTCCCCCAGGGGGGCGCCGTGGCACACCTCCTTGCCCTGCTTGTTGGGAGAGCCCCAGCCGATGATGGTCCGGCAGCAGATGAGGCTGGGGCGGTCGCCAACGGCCCGCGCCTCTTCCACCGCCGCCTTGATGGATGCGGGGTCATGGCCGTCCACCCCGGACACCACGTGCCAGCCGTAGGCGTTGAACCGCTTGGCGGTGTCATCGGTGAACCAGCCGTCCACCTCGCCGTCGATGGAGATGCCGTTGTCATCGTAAAAGGCGATGAGCTTGCCCAGGCCCAGGGTCCCCGCCAGGGAGCAGGCCTCGTGAGAGATGCCCTCCATCATGCAGCCGTCGCCAAGAAAGACATAGGTATGGTGATCGACGATGGCGTGACCCGGGCGGTTGAACTGGGCCGCCAGGGTCTTTTCGGCAATGGCCATGCCCACGGCGTTGCAGATGCCCTGCCCCAGCGGCCCCGTGGTGGTCTCCACCCCGGGGGTATGGCCGTATTCGGGATGGCCGGGGGTCTTGGAATGGAGCTGGCGGAAGTTCCTGATCTCCTCCATGGGGAGGTCGTAACCGCTGAGATGCAGCAGCGAGTAGATCAGCATGGAGCCATGGCCGTTGGACAGGACGAAACGGTCGCGGTCCGGCCACTTCGGATTGGCCGGGTTGTGCTTGAGAAAATCGTTCCAGAGGACCTCGGCGATATCGGCCATCCCCATGGGCGCGCCCGGGTGGCCGGATTTTGCTTTTTGTACCGCATCCATGCTGAGCGCACGGATGGCATTGGCTAGTTCTCTGCGTGAGGACATGCGTCTCTCCTGGTCAAAGCCGAAAGGTTCGATATGGATCCGGGCGGAATCTCATTGCTTCGCCGGCCCGGAATGAATTCAGGCCAGAACGCCCCGGCGAAGGGCTTACAGATCCCCCCGTCACCATATTCCGGGATGATTGTTTTGGATGTTTTTGAGGCCCACCACGGCGGGGAGAGACGGTGATCCCCCCTCGGGAAATCGGTTATTTTCGCCCAACCGCGCTTTTGGTACAACCGCCAATGCCATCGCCCGTTGATAGTTGACGGTCAAAAGCGGCAAACCAATAACATGAAGAAATGCATCAAGATACTGTCAACCGTAAACTGATAACTGATAACTGATATCAACGCCACTTTATGGAACAGCCTATGCTGGGAATCTGCTCCCGCGGCCCCTCCCCCGTGGCGGCGATCTGCTTCATGGCCTCGAACAGGTCCCGGCGAACCCCTTCAGGCGCGGTCTCCTTGCGGCTCTCGTCCAGGCGGCCCCGGTATTGCAGCTCCAGGTCCCCGTTGTAGCCAAAGAAGTCCGGGGTACAGACCGCCCCGTAGGCCCTGGCCACTTCCTGGGTCTCGTCCAGCAGATAGGGGAAGGGGAAATGGAACCGCCGCGCCACCCGCCGCATGTTGTCGAAGGAGTCTTCCGGATACCCGGCGGCATCGTTGGACATAATGGCGACGCTCTTGACGCCGTGATCCAGCAGCTCCCGGGCATCCCGCACAATGCGCTCCCGGATGGCCTTTACATAGGGGCAGTGGTTGCAGATGAACATCACCAGCAGGCCGTTATCCCCCCGGCACTGCTCCAGGGTCCAGGTCTTGCCGTCGACGCCGGGCAATGAAAAATCCACCGCGGGCTTGCCGAATTCACAGACAGGGGTTTGCAATGACACCATGGCGCGGACTCCCAAAAAAGGTATTTGTCGCATCATAACGCCAAGCGCGGAAATGCCAAACACGACAGCCGATGCAAAAGCCGGAAGCTGGCTGTATAATCGCGCGCTTATCCGCCCGATTGCAAACGGGCCATTCAGATCAAAACGGAAGCCATCCCATGCTGAAAGATTTCACCTTTACCTCGGAATCGGTCTCTGAAGGCCACCCGGACAAGATTGCGGACCAGATTTCCGATGCCGTCCTGGACGCCATCCTGGAGCAGGACACCAGCGCCCGCGTCGCCTGCGAGACCATGATCAAGACCGGCGCCGTCATCGTGGCGGGAGAGATCACCACCTCCGCCTGGGTGGATCTGGAGGACGTGGTGCGCGGCACCATCATGGATATCGGCTACAACAGCTCGGACATGGGCTTCGACGGGGAAACCTGCGCCGTCATGTCCCTGATCGGCAAACAGTCCGGCGATATCGCCATGGGCGTGGACCGGGACAACCCGGAAGAGCAGGGGGCGGGCGACCAGGGGCTGATGTTCGGCTACGCCACCAACGAAACCGATGTGCTGATGCCGGCCCCCGTCACCTACGCCCACCGCCTGGTCAAGCGCCAGGCGGAAGTGCGCAAGCACGGGGTTCTGCCCTGGCTGCGCCCGGACGCCAAGAGCCAGGTCACCTTCCGTTACGAAAACTGCAGGCCGGTGAGCATCAGCGACGTGGTGCTCTCCACCCAGCACGATCCCAGCGTCAGCCAGGAGGACATCCGCGAGGCAGTGATGGAGAACATCATCCTGCCCATCCTGCCGGATGAGTGGCTGACCAAGGAGACCAAATACCACATCAATCCCACCGGCAGCTTCGTCATCGGCGGCCCCGTGGGCGACTGCGGCCTGACCGGGCGCAAGATCATCGTCGACACCTATGGCGGCTCGGCCCGTCATGGCGGCGGCGCCTTCTCCGGCAAGGACCCCTCCAAGGTGGACCGTTCCGCCGCCTATGCCGGCCGCTACGTGGCCAAGAACATCGTCGCCGCGGGCCTGGCGGAGCGTTGCGAAATCCAGGTCTCCTACGCCATCGGCGTGGCGGAGCCCACCTCCATCAGCATCGAGACCTTCGGCACCGGCCAGGTTGCGGAAGACCGGCTGGTGGAACTGGTGCGCGAGCATTTCGACCTGCGCCCCTATGGCCTGCTCAAGATGCTGGATCTGATCAGGCCCATCTACAAGAAGACGGCCGCCTATGGCCATTTCGGCCGGGAGGAACCCGAATTCACCTGGGAGCGCACCGACAAGGCGGACGAACTGCGCGAGGCGGCCGGGTTGTAATTATCTATTGCCACAGAGACACAGGGCATTAATTTATATTTTCTCTGTGTCCTCTGTGTCCTCTGTGCCTCTGTGGCAAAAACAAATACTTGGCTAAACTTCACCTAACCCGCGTACTGAGGAGCGCTGCAACGGGGCCTCCCCTGCCAGGCTCGGTACCGCGGTTTCACTGACAACGGCGCTCGGTTCTTTCAAGGAGTAAAAACCATGAACGCACCGGCACAAGACCACAAAGTAGCCGACCTGGCCCTGGCCGACTGGGGCCGCAAAGAAATCCGTATCGCGGAGACCGAGATGCCCGGCCTGATGGCCATCCGCGAGAAATACAAGGGGGCGCAGCCGCTCAAGGGGGCGCGCATCGCCGGCAGCCTGCACATGACCATCCAGACTGCCGTGCTGATCGAGACCCTGGTGGCCCTGGGGGCCGAGGTGCGCTGGGCCTCCTGCAACATCTTCTCCACCCAGGATCACGCCGCCGCCGCCATCGCCCGGGACGGCATCCCGGTCTACGCCTACAAGGGCGAGAGCCTGGCGGAGTACTGGGCTTACACCCACAAAATCATGGAATGGGCCGACGGCGGCACGCCCAACATGATCCTGGACGACGGCGGCGACGCCACCCTGCTGATCATCCTGGGCGCCAGGGCCGAGCAGGACATCTCGGTGCTGGACAACCCCACCAGCGAGGAGGAGACCATCCTCTACGGGGCCATCCGCGAGCGCCTGGAGACGGACCCCAATTTCTATTCCCGCATCCGCGACAACATCCAGGGGGTGACCGAGGAGACCACCACCGGCGTCCACCGGCTCTATCAGATGCAGGAGCGGGGAGAGCTGCCCTTCCCCGCCATCAACGTCAACGACTCGGTGACCAAGTCCAAGTTCGACAACCTCTACGGCTGCCGCGAATCCCTGGTGGACGGCATCAAACGCGCCACCGATGTGATGATCGCCGGCAAGATCGCCGTGGTGCTGGGCTACGGCGACGTGGGCAAGGGCTGCGCCCAGTCCCTGCGCGGCCTCGGCGCCACCGTCTGGGTCACGGAGATCGACCCCATCTGCGCCCTGCAGGCCGCCATGGAAGGCTATCGCGTCGTCACCATGGATGACGCCTGCAGCCAGGGGGACATCTTCGTCACCGCCACCGGCAACTTCCACGTCATCACCCACGACCACATGGCGGCCATGAAGGACCAGGCCATCGTCTGCAACATCGGCCACTTCGACAACGAGATCGACGTCGCCAGCATCGAAAAATACGAGTGGGAGAACATCAAGCCCCAGGTGGACCACATCATCTTCCCCCCATCCGGGGACGAGCCCGACGGCAAGCGCATCATCCTGCTGGCCCAGGGACGCCTGGTGAACCTGGGCTGCGCCACCGGCCACCCCAGCTTCGTCATGTCCAACTCCTTCTCCAACCAGGTGCTGGCCCAGATGGAGCTGTTCAACCAGACCGGCCAATACGGCAACCAGGTCTACGTGCTGCCCAAGAAACTGGACGAAGAGGTGGCGCGCCTGCACCTGGACAAGATCGGCGCCAGACTCAGCACCCTCACCCGGGAACAGGCCGACTACATCGGTGTGCCGGTGGAGGGGCCATACAAAGCGGACTACTACCGCTATTGAACAGTAGGAGCGGCGCCCTCGCCGCGATGACCGGCCCACAGATTAAACCGCCGTGCGAAGTCATCGCGGCGAGGGCGCCGCTCCTACCATTATCTCTTCGCAGCACCAAAAGCAGACACTGCAGGCGAACTGCGGGGAATTGAACCCAATTGAGACTAAAAGGGGGCGGCATGGAATCCCAGAAAAAATACCAACCCAGCTACAGCTTCGAGGTCTTTCCTCCCAAGACAGAACAGGGCGCCGAGAAACTGCGCCTGGTCCGGGACCGGCTGATGCGGCTCAACCCCCTCTATATCTCGGTCACCTACGGGGCCGGCGGCACCACCCGGGACCGCACCATCGGGACCGTGCTGGAGTTCCAGGAGGCCGGGGTGAATGCGGCGCCGCACCTCTCCTGCATCGGCTCCTCCAGGGACGAGATACTGGAGCTGCTGGAGCTCTATCGCAGCCACGGCATCGACCGCATCGTCGCCCTGCGCGGGGATCTCCCCTCGGGCATGGGGGCCGCCGAAACCGGGGACTTCCGCTACGCCAACGAACTGGTGGAATTCATCCGCGCCGAGACCGGCGACCACTTCTATCTCGAGGTCGCCGCCTATCCCGAGTTCCACCCCCAGGCCCCCAGCGCCCGGGCGGACCTGGCGAACTTCAAGCGCAAGGTCGAGGCCGGCGCCAATGGCGCCATCACCCAGTATTTCTTCAACGCGGACGCCTACCTCCGCTTCGTGGAGAGCTGTGAAAAACTGGGGCTCGACATCCCCATCATGCCCGGCATCATGCCCATTACCAATTTCACCCAGCTGGCCCGCTTCTCCGACGGCTGCGGGGCCGAGATCCCCCGCTGGCTGCGCCGGCGCCTGGAGGATCTCGAAGACGACCTGGAGAGCATCCGCGCCCTGGGGCTGGATGTCATCAGCGAAATGTGCCAGCGGCTGCTGGAGCAAGGGGCGCCGGGTCTGCACTTCTACTCCATGAACCAGGCGGAGCCGGTGCTGGGCATCTGGAAGAACCTGGGGCTGCCGGGGGCGGAGCTTATCTGACAGTTGTCAGTTGTCAGTTGTCAGTTGTCAGTTGTCAGTTGTCAGTTGTCAGGATGATAACCGGCTTCTTTATTCATGCCGCTAATTTCTGTCTGACATCCCCAGTTTACGGCCTTTAGATTCGGTGCATACCAGATCCCCAGCAGGCGGCACTCCTCTTCCTAAACTGATGGCCGCCCTGGCCATTGTGGCCCTGACCGGTTTTCTGCCCGGACTGCTGCTGCCGGGGTTGCTGGAGCTGCCGCCCGCCGCGCCGCTGCATCTGATCCTGGCCCTGGGCGTCATGCCCCTGATCCTGGGGGCCATGACCTACTTTATCCCCGTACTCACCCGCACCGGCACGCCCGAGGCCAAGACCTTCTTCCCACCGCTCGCGGCCCTCGGGGCGGGCATCCTGGCCGTATTCTCCCTCTCCCTGGCCTACCGGCTCTATCCCCTGGCGGCGGCCCTGGCCCTGGCGGCCATCGGCGGGCTGCTCTGGTGGTCTCGCAACCGGGCACGGGCCACCCTGGGCCGCCCCCACCCGGGCCTGCTCTGGTACCAGCTCGCCCTGGCGGCACTGGCGCTGGGGCTGGCGGCCATCACCCTGGCCGCCTTCTGGCCGGAACAGTGGCTGCCCTTGAAGCGGTTGCACCTGCACCTCAACCTCTTGGGATTCGTCGGCCTCACCGCCCTGGGGACCCTGCGGGTGCTGCTGCCCACCGTCGGCGGCTTCCCCGATCCACAGGCCGGTCCCTGGCTCATGCGGGAGTGGCGCTGGATCCTCGCCGGGACCCTGCTGATCGCCGCGGGCGCCGCCTGGGCGCCACCCTTGGCCGAGGCGGGCCTGCTGCTCTGGCTGATCCCCCTGGCGCGGCTGGCGCACAGCCTGCTGTGGCCGCATCGCGAAAAGATATGGCGCCGGCATGGCGCAGCCACCCCGCTGGCCGCCGCCATCATCGGCCTGCTGCTCTCCCTGCTGGCGGGACCACTCCACGGCCATGGCCTGCTGCCGGGTGCACAGGCGACCCAGGCCTTCGTCATGGCCTTCCTGCTGCCGCTGGTCACCGGCGCCGCCACCCACCTGCTGCCGCTGTGGCTGCTGCCAAAGGAGTCACGGGAAAAACAGCAGGCCCTGCGCGAGCGCCTCGGCCGGCACAGCGGCATCCGCAGCATCCTGTTTCTTTCTGCGGGGGTGCTCGCACTGCTGGCCCAAACCTGGGCCTCTCTCCTAAGCATCATTGCGCTGACGCATTTCCTTTTTCAGTTTGCCTGTGGCGCGCTGGAATCACCCAATCCTTGATCGCCGCTTTTTTATCATTTTTGCGCTGCGCCTATATCCGCGCAAAGCAAATAGCAGACACCAAGCCTCAGCGCTGCCTCTCATCCGACAGGCGCCGGCGAAAGGCCTTGAGCTCCCGGAGGAAATGATCCTTGTCCGGCCCGGCGGCCCAGCAGATATGGAGATGACTGCGGTCCGTGTTTTTTCTCAGATGGGGCATGCGCCCACCGCTCAGGCGCTGCTCCATCCAGCGGTTGCCGAAGCGGTAATAACAGTCCGAGGAGCGGCAGCCCGAGATCATCACCCCGTCGGCGCCGTTTTTCAGGGCATAGTCGATGAAACCCGCCGGCAGCATGCCGATGCAGGAAAATGTCATGGTGGCGATGCCGGGATCATGGATCTCCGCCAGGTTCACCCCATGGTTGCAGCCGAATATCAGCAGCCTGGTTTCGCCCTTTAGGGAGGAGAGGGCCGCCTTGGCGGCCGCGTGGGTCTCGTGGATCGGAACCTGCGGCATGTCGATGCCGGTGGTGAGCCGCTCATCGGCCCGGCGGAAGGGATTGGAGGAGGGGCAGGAGCCCACACAGATCCCGCAGGAGGCGCACAGGTCGGGGTTGACCACAGCCTCAGTGGCCCAGTGCGCGCCGTCGCTGCGTTTGCGCATGGATATGGCGTCGAAGGGACAATCCAGGAAACACTGGCCGCAGCCGTTGCAGTGATCCAGCCGCACCCGGGCGGCCGCCGGCATGCGCCTGGGCGGCAGCCAGGGCAGCAACGCCAGCAGCAGGCTGAGGCCGAGGATCAGGACCCAGACCGCCCCCTCGCTCCAATGGTTGAGCAGGGGAAAGGCGTTGAGATAGAACCAGTCGATGTTCAGCACCACGGGCACCTTGCTCATATCCGCCGGGCCGAGGCTGAGCGCCGGCTTGACCAGCGACAGCACGATCAGCGCCAGGAGGCTGCCGATCGCCAGCCCCCGCGGTCCCATGGGATCCACGTTGGACAGCCTTTTGACATGGATCCACAGGGCGAACACCAGGGTGATGGGGCCGCCCACCAGATGGATAAGGGTCATGAGGGTGAAGAAGCGGTCGCTCAGCTTGCCGCTCAGGAAATTGCGCGTCATGGAATTGGACAGCAGCGGCAGCGCATCCATCAGCCGGGCGGAGCTGACGGCCACGTACTGGGCCACCTGGTCCCACACCAGCCAGTAGCCGGTGACGCCGAGCAGGACCATCACCCACAGGGGCGGCACACCGGTGAACCAGGAAAACCAGCGGAACCCCCGATAGCGCCCCAGCGCGAACTCGCGCAGAATATGCAGGACCGTCACCACCACCGCGGCATCCGAGGCATAACGGTGAAGGCTGCGCATGACCCCGCCAAGATACCACTGCCCGTGGGTCAAAGACTCGATGGACTGATAGCTGCCGACGATGCTGGTATCGAAAAATATATAGAGATAGATGCCGCTGACCAGCACGATCCACAGGAAGAAGAAGACCAAAGACCCCAGGTGGTAGAAGGGGTTCAGCGCCGTGCCGAAGGCCAGGTTGAACCAGGCCTCCACATAAAGAAAGGCGCGGCCCAGGGGATTGAAGAAAAAGCGCCTGAGAAATCTGTCACCCGGAGTCTCATCACCGCCTTCCGAAATCAATGATTGGTGCTGATTCCGAGCCGGCTGCCTGGGGTGGGGATTCACGGTTTGCGGTTTACAGTTGACAGTTGACGGTTGACGGTTGACGGTTAAAGGTTTTTCGTCCAATTATTGGTTTTGTTTTTTACTGTCAACCGTAAACTGTAAACCGTCAACCGCCCTATCTATTTCTTCTTCCGCTTCTTCGGCTGGCCCACATGCACCAGCGCACCTTCGACCTCCGTCCCTTTTTCCTGGCTGTGACAGCGCTTGCAGTCCGCAAAGGTGAAGGAAACCTTGCCGTGGCAATAGCCACAGTTCTCTCCCTTTGACATCCTGACCATCTTGACCTTGTTGTCCAGGCCCTCGCCGAAAACCGCCGGATGGCAGGAGGTGCATCTTATCCAGCTCGAATGGACGTTGTGGCTGAACAGGACGTTCTCCAGCTTGCCCTTGGAAATGAAGAGAATCTGGTTGTCCCGTATCACCGGCTTGTAATCGCCGTGCAGGGATTCGATGGGCTTGAAGATCCCATTCTCCTTCAAGGCCAGCCAATCGATAAAGCCATAGCGGTCGACGGGAAGACGCCCGTCCGGCAGCTTGTCCGCATTCCATTCCGCCCCCACCCTGGTGGCCACTTCCGCAATCCTCTTGTGGTCGATGTGATCCAGATCGTGCAGTCTCTTGCCCTCGGGCTTGCCGGCCACATGGCAGAGCCCGCACTTGTCCTTTTCATCGGCGCCGAAGGCGATGTCGCCATTGTGGCAGGCGCCGCACTGCTGCCCGGCCAGGATCTTCTCCCGGGAGATCTCGTTGCGCCAGCGCTTCATCACGAACACCTCCTGGTGGCACACCGAGCACTCGTACCAGATGCGGTGGATCCAATGGGGATAGATGACCGGCGCCAGCCCCTCCTTCTCCATCTCTTCCGCATGGGCGTCCATGACGAAGTTGCCGATGAAGCGTTCCTCCCCCTCCCACTTCAGAAGCTCGGCCATGCGCGCCTTCTCCTTCTCCAGTTCCTTCTTGATCAGCTTGTCGATCTTTTTGATGAATTTCTTGCCGCCGCCGTGGTAGTGCTCATAGCCATGGGCCATGGCGCTGGCGGCATCCAGCAGGAACAGCCTTTGGCCGACGGTCAGATCATCGTCCATGGCATCGATGATCAGGCTGAAGATCTCATCCTCCATGATGTCCCCGCTCTTCTTGATCAGCTTCTCCTGGGCCTTGAACTGGAAGGTCTTGTAGTTGGTGATGAATTCATCGCGGAACTTGCTGCTCTCCGCGGCGCAGACGGCGGGGAGGAGCGCCAGCGACAGGGGGAGATAGAACAGAAAAGCCAGGGCGACAAGGCGTAAAGATTTAGGGTTTTTCATCGTAGTCTGTCAACCGCCGAAATCGTCAAAGAATATATTTTCATCATCCACGCCAAGCTCCTGAAGCATTTTCGTCACGCATTTTAGCATTATCGGCGGTCCGCAAATATAGTATTCGCAGGTCTCGGGGGCGGGATGGTCTTTCAGGTAATGCTCATACAGTACCTGATGAATAAAGCCGGTATAGCCATGCCAGTTGTCCTCGGGCTGGGGTTCGGACAGCGCCAGGTGCCACTGAAAATTATCATGCTGCTTTTGCAGCCGGTCGAAATCCTCCCGGTAAAAAACCTCGCACAGGCTGCGCGCACCGTACCAGTAGCTGATCCTGCGGGTGCTACCCGCCTGCTTCAGCAAGTAAAAGATATGGGAGCGCATCGGCGCCATGCCGGCCCCTCCCCCCACATAGACCATCTCCGCATCACCCTGGCGTGGAAAAAAGCTGCCGTACGGGCCGGAGACCGCCACCTTGTCCCCCGGCCGCAGGCCAAACAGATAGGACGACATCCTGCCCGGCGGGATATCCCGTGATCCCGGCGGAGGCAGGGCGATGCGGACATTGAACTTCAGCCCCCCTTCCTCGCCGGGATAACTGGCCAGGCTGTAGGCCCGGTGCAATGGCTCGTCGGCCCCGGACTCCAGGCGCCAAAGGTCGAGACTGTCCCATACCGGACGGTATTGTTCGGCAATTTCAATATCGGAATATTTCAGATGATGAGGCGGTGCTTCGATCTGGACATAACTGCCGGGCCTGAAATCCACGGTCTCGCCTTCCGGCGGCCGCAGCACCAGCTCCTTGATGAAGGTGGCGACACTCTCATTGGATACCACCTCACAGTCCCATTTCCCGGTCTCGAAGATCTCCGGCGGCAGCTCCAGCTTCAGGTCCTGCTTCACCAGCAGCTGGCAGGCCAGGCGATAGCCCTGCGCTATTTGCCTCTTGGTCAACAGGTCTTCTTCCGTGGGCAGGATCTGGCCGCCGCCCGCCGTCACCCTGACCCGGCACAGGCCGCAGATACCGGCGCCCCCACAGGCGGAAGGGAGAAAGACGCCCTGCTCCGCCAGGGTGCTCAGCAGGGTCTCCCCGGCGGTCGCCTCGATACGCCTGCCCGGGTCCTCATTGATCTCTATGACCACGGGCCCGGCCGCCACCAGCCGGGCCCTGGCGAACAGGATCACCCCCACCAGGGAGAGGATGATGAGGCTGAACAGGCCGGTCCCGAGGGCGATTTCCAACATGGTTACAACTTGATGCCGGAGAAGGACATGAAGCCCAGGGACATCAGCCCCACGGTGATGAAGGTGATGCCCAGCCCCTCCAGCCCCTTGGGCGGATCGGCGTATTTCATACGCTCGCGGATGGCCGCCAGGGTGACGATGGCCAGCGCCCACCCCGCCCCGCTGCCCAGGCCATACACCAGGCTCTCGCCGAAACCGTAGTCCCGCTCCACCATGAAGAGGGAGGCGCCGAGGATGGCGCAGTTGACGGTGATCAGCGGCAGGAAGATCCCCAGCGCATGTTGCAGCGCGGGAAAGTACCGGTCCAGCACCATCTCCAGGATCTGCACCACGGCGGCAATGACGCCGATGTAGCTCACCATGCCGAGAAAGCTCAGGTCCAGCAAGGGCAGGCCGGCCCAGCCCCAGGCGCCGTCCCTGAGCAGGTATTGAAAAACGAGGTTGTTGATGGGCACCGTGATGGTCTGCACCGTAACCACCGCTATGCCCAGGCCCAGGGCGGTCTCCACCCGCTTGGATACCGCCAGGAAGGTGCACATGCCGAGGAAAAAGGCCAGCGCCATGTTCTCGACGAAGACCGCCTTGATGAAAAGATTGAGATAGGATTCCAGCATCGCTCTACTCCTTGTCCGGCCGCAGGCTGCGCATGGCCCAGATCAAAAGCCCGATGATGAAAAAGGCGCTGGGAGGCAGCAGCATCATGCCGTTGGGCATATACCAGCCCCCCTCGTAGGCCGAAGGGAGCAGGGTGTAGCCAAAGAGCTTGCCGGCCCCGAACAGCTCCCGGACGGCCGCCACCGTCAGCAGGATCAGGCTGTAACCCAGGCCGTTGCCCAGACCGTCGAGGAGACTCAGCCCCGGCGGGTTCTTCATGGCGAAGGCCTCCGCCCGCCCCATGATGATGCAGTTGGTGATGATCAGCCCGACGAACACCGACAGCGACTTGCTCAGATCGAAGGCGTAGGCCTTGATGAACTGGTCCACCACGATCACCAGGGAGGCGATCACCGTCATCTGTACGATGATGCGGATGCTGGGAGGGATCTGATGCCGGATGGCGCTGATGGCCGTGTTGGAGCCGCACAGCACCACAATGACGGCCGCGCACATAATCAAGGCGGTCTGCAGCGAAGTGGTGACCGCCAGGGCCGAGCAAACACCCAGCACATGGCAGGTAACGGGGTTGCGGTCGAAAATGGGGCCCAGCAGCAGATCACGCGCCTGCCCCCCGGTCCATCCCGGTTTCGTATCAGGAATCATGCGGGCCATCCTCCTCGCCATCACGGATTCTCGCCAGGAAGGGGCCGAACCCATCCGGCCCGAGCCAGAAGCGCAACAGGTTCTCGATCCCCCTGGTGGTCAGGGTGGCGCCGGACAGGGCATCCACCTGATGCCGGGCCTGCGGGTCCCAGGCCTTTACCGGCCCCCTGACCAGCCGTATCGCCGGCCTTCCCTCCTCATCATAGACCTGTTTGCCCGGCCATAACGCCTTCCATTCCGGATTGTCCAGTTCGCCGCCGAGACCGGGGGTTTCGGCATACTCGTAGAAGCTGAGCCCCACCACCGTATTGGCGTCGGCCTCCAAGGCCAGGAAGCCATAGAGCTGGGACCAGAGGCCGGAGCCGTGCACCGGCAACACGATGGTCTCGATATCCCCCGCCCCGTTCCGCACCAGGTACACCCGGGCGTATTTGGCCCGGCGCTTGATCCCGGCGATATCCCGCTCCGGGGGCAGGGCGATGCTCAGCGCCGGATTCCTGGCCGCCCGGCGCTCGTCGAAACGCTCCGGGCGCTCCAGCTCCACGAAGCCGCCCGAAGCGAGGTCCACCAGGCGGACATCCAGCCGCCGGGACAGCTCCTCCACGCTCTTGCCCGGCTCCAGCAGTCCGGCGACGGCCAGCACATGGCGCTGCTTCTCCAGCAGCCGGTTGGCCTGCTGCACCGGCCGCAGCAGCACGGTGGCGGTGGTGACCAGGGCGGAACAGGCCACGCAGACCGACAGGGCGACCCCCAGGACCCGCCTGTTGCTATGCCTGAGGGGCACTTCTGCGCTTCCTCCTGTTGATATCCGCCCGCATCACGAAGTGATCGATGAGAGGCGCCATCAGATTGGCGAACAGGATGGCCAGCATGGTGCCCTCGGGATAGGCCGGATTGAACACCCGGATGAGCACCACCATCACCCCGATGAGCCCGCCGTAGAACCATTTGCCGCGATCGGTCATGGCGGCGGAAACCGGATCCGTCGCCATGAACACCAGGCCGAAGGCGAATCCCCCCAGCACCAGGTGCCAGTGGGCCGGGATGGCCAGCAGCGGGTTGGTGTCGCTTCCCAGCAGATTGCACAGGGTGGCGAACAGGGCCATGCCCGCCAGCCCGCTGAGCATGATGCGCCAGGAGGCGACCCGGGTGTACAGCAGGACCGCCGCACCGAGCAGAATCGCCAGGGTGGAGGTCTCCCCCGTGCAACCGGGCAGATTGCCGATGAAGGCGTCCCACCAGTCGACCCCCGAGGACCCGATGGCCGCCACGGCGCCCTCCGGCCCCGCTCTCATCGCCACGGCGAGGGGGGTGGCGCCGCTGAAGCTGTCCGCCACCGGGGGACTGGCCCCGCTGAGGGCGTCCACCGCGATCCAGACCGCGTCCCCGGAATTCTGGGCGGGATAGGCGAAGTAGAGAAAGGCGCGCCCGGCCAGGGCCGGATTGATGAAGTTGCGGCCGGTGCCCCCGAACAGCTCCTTGGCCATGACCACCCCGAAGGAGATGCCCAGGGCGGCCTGCCACAGGGGAATGGCGGGGGGCAGGATCAGGGCGAACAGCAGAGAGGTCACCAGAAAGCCTTCATTTATCTCCCGGCCGCGCGCCTGGGCGAACAGCACCTCCCAGAAGCCGCCCACCACCAGGATCACGCAATAGAGCGGCAGGAAATAGACCAGGCCCAGGGCCAGGTTGTCCCACCAGGAGGCGGGATCGTGACCGCCGGCCAGCAGCCCCAGCAACAGGCCGCGCCAGGCCCCGATCTCCCCGCCCCCGCCGGAGGCCAGGGCCTGATTGGCCTGCCAGCCCAGGTTGTAGATGCCGGCCAGGGCGGCCGGCAGGGCGGCGAAGCAGACGATGATCATGACCCGTTTCAGGCTGATGGCGTCGCGGACATGGGTCAGCCCCGAGGTCACCTTGCCCGGGGTATAGAAAAAGCCCTCCACCGCCTCATAGAGCGCCCCCAGGTACCGGAACCTGCCCCCGGCGGAGAACTTCGACCGATGCTGTTCGAAAAAGCGTTTCAACCTGGATTCCCCATCTTATTCCGGCAAAGGCGTCACCCTTCCCTTTCGATCCGGTTCAGGGCCGCGCGCAGCAGCGGGCCATAATCATATTTCCCCGGACAGACGAAGGTGCACAGCGCCAGGTCTTCTTCATCGAGCTCCAGGCAACCCAATTGTCGGGCCATGTCCGTATCCCCGACGATCAGGGCGCGCAGCAGCGGGGTGGGCAGGATATCCAGCGGCATTACCGCCTCATAGCCGCCTACCGGCACCATGGGCCGGGTCTCGCCCCCCATGCCGGTGGAAAAAGCGAATCTCCTGGCCGGAAAGAAACTGGAGCTGAACAGGTTGAGCGCCGAGAACTTCGCCTTTCCCGGCCGCAGCCAGCCAAGCAGCTCCCGCCGGCGGTCCTCGGCCAACACCGTGACCTGCAAATGATAGGGTCCCAGGTAAGCCAGGGGGCCCTGCGCCCGCCTGCCGCACAGCACCGGCCCGGAGACAACCCGGTTCTCTCCGGCCTTCAGCTCGCCGGCCGTCAGCTCATCCAGATCGGCGCCCAGGCGGGTCTGCACCAGGCGCGGATGCTCAACCCGGGGGCCGGCCAGGGAGACCACCCGCTCGACAGGGAGACGCCCTTGCACAAAGAGCCGGCCGATGGCCGCCACATCCTGATAATTCAGGTGCCAGACGGTCTTCTTCTCCCCCACCGGCTCCAGGAAATGGATGTGGGTCCCCGCCAGCCCGGCCGGATGGGGGCCGGCGAATTCATGCGTGAGCACCCGGGGATTAGGGCTTTCCGGAATGGCGGCGCCCGGCGCCTTGCACAGATGGACCCGGCCCGGCCCGAGCCTTGTCAGGATCTCCAGGCCATTGATGAAATCCTGCTCCCGCCCCCTCAGGACCACCTGGGGATCCGCCGCCAGCGGATTGGTGTCCATGGCCGTGACGAAGATGGCATGCGGCGCGCTGTCCGCCGCCGGGATCCTGCTGAACGGGCGGGTCCGCAGGCAGGTCCACAGGCCCGATTCGAGCAGATTCTCCCGCACCCGATCGGCGCTCAGACCGCCCAGTTCCTCCTGGGCATAGGCGGCGAAGGGGACCTCCTCCTCGGCGTCCTCCAGCCGGATCACCACCGACAGCAGCGCCCGCCTTTCGCCACGATGGACGGCCGTCACCAGGCCGCCGGCCGGCGCCGTAAACCGCACCCCCGGCCTGCTCCTGTCGGAAAAAAGCGCCTGCCCCCGCCTTACCCGCTCGCCGGCCTTCACCAGCATCACGGGCTTCAGGCCCATATAATCGGCGGCCACCACCGCCACCGCCGTCACCGGCTTGCGCTCCGGCTCCTGCGCCGGCGCACCCGTGATGGGAAGGTCCAGTCCTTTTTTGATCCTCATCATGTCTAAAGGTTAACAGGGTGCTATGGTCTGACACTAGCTGCATGGCTTGAAAAGGCAATTCTTGCCATTGATTTCAAGAGGGATGGAGGCTGACTGTGGAATTTGATCTCAGAAACCGCAATTTTCTAAAGCTGATGGATTTCACGGCAGGGGAAATCCATTTCCTGCTGGAGCTGGCCAGGGAGCTGAAGGCGGCCAAATACGCCGGCACCGAACGACAACGCCTGAAGGGCAGGAATATCGCGCTGATCTTCGAGAAGGACTCCACCCGCACCCGCTGCGCCTTCGAGGTCGCCGCCTTCGACCAGGGGGCCAACGTCACCTACCTGGGGCCAACCGGCACCCAGATCGGCGTCAAGGAGTCCATGAAGGATACCGCCCGGGTGCTGGCCAGGATGTACGACGGCATCGAGTACCGCGGCTTCGATCAGGAGACGGCGGAGGAGCTGGGGCGCCACGGGGTGCCGGTATGGAACGGCCTGACCAACGAATATCATCCTACCCAGGTCCTGGCGGATCTGCTCACCATGACGGAACACTCGGACAAGCGCCTGCGCGACATCAGCCTCTGCTACCTGGGAGACGGCCGCGGCAATATGGGTGATTCACTCCTGGTGGGCGCCGCCAAGATGGGCCTGGACTTTCGCATGGCAGCACCGGCCTCGTTACAGCCCGCCCCCCGGCTGGTGGCCCGCTGCCGGGAGATCGCCGGCGAGAGCGGCGCCCGGCTCCTCCTGACGGAGGATATCGCCGCGGCGGTCAAAGGCGCCGATTTCCTCTATACCGACGTGTGGGTCTCCATGGGCGAGCCGGAATCGGTATGGGGGGAGCGCATCAGGCTGCTCAGCCCCTACCAGGTGAACCGGCGGGTTTTGGATATGGCCGCCAATCCGGAGGTGAAATTCATGCACTGCCTGCCCGCCTTCCACAACCGCGACACCCGGATCGGCGAGGAGATATTCCAAAGGTACGGCCTGGAGGCCATGGAGGTGACCGAGGAGGTATTCGAGTCCGGGGCCTCCATCGTTTTCGACCAGGCGGAGAACCGCATGCACACCATCAAGGCCGTAATGGTGGCCACCCTGGGGGACTGAACCATGCGCATCCTGATCGCCCTGGGTGGCAATGCCCTGCTTCGCCGTGGCGAACCCCTGACCGCCGAAAACCAGCGCCGCAACCTGAAGACAGCGGCCAAGGCCCTGGCACCCATTGCCCGCGGGCACGATTTGGTGATCACCCACGGCAATGGCCCCCAAGTGGGCCTGCTGGCGCTTCAGGGCGCCGGCTGTGGGCCGGAGGAGGCCCGGCCGCTGGACATTCTGGATGCCGAAACCGAGGGCATGATCGGTTATCTGATCGAACAGGAACTGGGCAATCTGCTGCCCGCCGGTCAACCCTGTGCCACCCTGCTGACCCAGATCGAGGTGGACCCGGACGATCCCGCCTTCGACGCCCCCAGCAAACCCATCGGGCCGGTCTACAGTGAGGCCGAGGCACGGCGGCTCGCCCGGCGGCTGGGCTGGCGTATTGCGCCCGATGGCGCCTCCTACCGCCGGGTGGTCCCTTCGCCACGCCCCGGACGCATCCTTGAACTGGGCGTGATCGAACTGCTGATCAATCAGGGCGTCGTCGTGATCTGCGCCGGTGGCGGCGGCATTCCCGTCGTGCGCCGGAAAGACGGCAGCCTGGTCGGCATCGAGGCCGTGATCGACAAGGACCTGGCAAGCTCCCTCCTGGCGCGGGCGCTGAAGGCGGACGCCTTCCTGATGCTGACCGATGTCAATGGAGTCCACGAGGCCTGGGGCACACCACGGGCCCGCGCCATCCGGAGCATCTCTCCCCGGGCGATACGCAGGTTTTCCTTCGCCCCCGGCTCCATGGGGCCCAAGGTGGAGGCCGCCTGCGAATTCGCCGGACAGACCGGCGGCATCGCCGGCATCGGCAGGCTCGAGGACGCCCAGGCGATCCTGCGCGGCGAGGCCGGCACCCTGATCCGCCGGGATGCCGATAGAATCCTCTGGTGGGATTAAACTACTACTTACCAGAGATTCATCATGTCCCGAAACCATCCACGCCGATTGATCTGGCTCGTGTCACTGATATCACTGTCTTGTTTTTCAAACATACAGACAGCGCGCATCGATATCGGCCGGTTCAGCCAGGGCGATCTCGGCGGCTGGGAGGAAAAATCGTTCAGCGGCCACACCAGCTACGGCCTCGTCCAGGGCCCCCGCCACAGGGTCCTGAAGGCCCGGACCTCCGCCGCCGCCTCCGGCATGTTGCGGGAAACAGACATCGACCTTGACGAGACCCCCTTTCTCAACTGGTCATGGAAGGTCGACAACATCTACCAGGGCAATAATGAACGCACCAAGGATGGCGACGACTATCCCGCCCGCATCTACGTGGTCGTCTCGGGCGGGCTGTTTTTCTGGAAGACCAGGGCCATCAACTATGTCTGGTCCAGCAACCAGGCGGTGGGAACCGTCTGGGACAACGCCTATACCGGCAATGCCAAAATGGTGGCCGTGCGCTCGGGCGACAGGGAAGCCGGCCGCTGGTTCAGGGAAAAGCGCAATGTTCGCAAGGATCTGGAGCAACTGTTTGGGGAAGGGATCGCCAGGATTCATGCCGTCGCCATCATGAGTGACAGTGACGACACCGGACAAAGCGCAACGGCCTACTATGGCGATATCTTTTTTTCGGCGCAATAACCCGGGAATTGCCGTCAAGCCCTGAAAAGCGGGGGATGGCCGCCCCCGAAACCCAACACGGCGGCTGCGGTCACAGGGCAGCCGTTCATTCCAGGTGCGCGCCGGCCTGCCCGATCAGGGAGCCCGCCCGTGAAAGCAGTTGCGCCGCCTGATCCTCGGTCATCTCCCGCGGCTCATCCCGCAGCCGGGAAAGGAGCGACAGCGTCTCATCCGGCATGAGGCCGGTCTTGACCAGCTCCGTCTCTATCCGCGCCAGGGGGAGGGGGGACTCCGGCTCCCCGCCGCGCCAGATGAGCAGGGCGCGAAGCGCCGTCTCCACCGCCTCTGCCATCGGCGCAAGGGCCTCGGCGGCAAAGCCCCCGTCAGCCAGGACCCTGGCCATACGCTGCTTGCGCTTCCCTTGGTCGAGGCATTTGCGCGCCTCTTCCCGCCGTTTCCGCAGGGCCTCATCCCGGGATTCGTCCGCCGCCGGGGCCTGGTGCAGCGTCCTGGAGACGGCGCCGCCGGCGCTCAATACGCCGGCGTCGAGCAGGCGCTGTATGGTTTGGTAGGTGGCGCTGTCCACCAGCTCCAGCCTCGGCGCACCGCCGGGAAGATGGCGTTCGAGCTGGCGGGTGAGCTCGTCGCGTAACGGGCGGTCCACCCGGTCCGCCACGGCCAGCAGGGTTTGCGCCTCTCCCTCGCCATGCAGTTCCAGCAGCGCCAGGCGCTCGCCCCACTGGGCCAGGGCCTGGTCCCGCAGTTGAAGCAGGGGGTCCGCCGGCGACGCCGCCTTCTCGCCGGAGGGCGTGGCCATCAGGCTGTCGAGACGCTCCAGGAAGGCGGCGCGGCCGGAGGGCAACGCCATCTCGCTGTCGCCCTTGCCGTCCACCACGCCCTCCGCCAGCATGGATTTCTGCTCCAGCAGGGCGAGCATGCGGTGCTCGATGGAATCCTCGCAGACCAGGTTGATCACCCGCACGGACCGCTTCTGATGTTTACGCCAGGCCCGTGCGATACGTTGTTCCAGCTTGGCCGGATTCCAGGGCAGGTCCAGGTTTATGACCACATTGGCCACCTGCAGGTTGAGCCCCACGGAGCCGGAATCGGTGGAGAGGAACAGGCGGCATTCGGGGTCGTTCTTGAACCGGTTGATCTCGACGCGCCGTTTCGGCTGGGGAACCTTGCCGGTGTGCCAGGCGTGGCCGAGCCCCATCTTGTCGGCCTGCTCCCGGACCAGTTGCAGCATGCGCTCCCACTCGGAAAAGATGATGATCTTGCTGTCGCCGTCGCTCATCAGCTCCTGCAGTATGTTCCCCAGCTCCTTGAGCTTGGGAGAGACGCGGCAGTTCCGGTCGAGAATATAGGGGGTGTCGCAGAGCATGCGCATGCAGGCCAGGTAGCGCTGCAACCGTTCCATCTCCTCCTTCTTCAGCGGCCGGGACCTGGCGAGGTGCACGAGGCGGGCGACCCGGGTTTCGTATTCGCCATACCGCAGGGACTGCTCCTGGTGCATGGGGACGAAATAGGTATTCACCGTGCGCCCCGGCAGCTGTCCCTCGACCTCTGATTTGCGCCGCCGCAGCATCACCGGCCTCAGGCGCTCGTGCAGCTTGTCCAGGTTTTTGTAACCGATGGCCTGGCCGCACTCGTCCAGCCGGTAAAAGTCGCGGTTGAAGCGGAACAGGGGACCGAACAGGGAAGGGTCCAGAAACTGGGTGATGGAGTAGATTTCGTCGATACGGTTCTCCAGCGGGGTGCCGGTAAGAACAAAGGCGCAGGGGCTTTTCAGGCGCTTGACGGCGACGGCGGTCTTGGTCTGCCAGTTTTTGATGCGCTGCGCCTCATCGAGGATGACCACATCCGGCGCAAGATCATTATTGATCTCATCGACATCGGGGCGGATCTGCTCGTAATTGGCCAGGTAGAAAAAAGCGCTTTCCCGGTATTGGTTCAGGCGCCTGGCCCGCGGCCCCTGGATGATCAGCGAGGGAAGTTCCGTGAACTTGGCGATCTGCTCTTCCCACTCGCTCTTCAGGGAGGCGGGAGAGACGACCAATACCCGCCGCACGCCCTGGATGCGGCGCAGCAGTTCACAGGCCGCCACGGCCTGCACGGTCTTCCCCAGCCCCATCTCGTCCGCCAGCATGGCGCGACCGGTAAAGGCCAGATACAGCATGCCCTCCTGCTGATAGGGATACAGCGGCATCTTGACCACATCCAGGCTCTCCCTGCCCGCCGCCAGCTCAGTCTCAAAATGCTGGCGGGCGCGAATCCGCTGCGCTTTCCGGTCCCGGATCTCAAGCCAGGGATTCAACTCGTTCGAGAACCTGATGCGCCGCCGGAGAGCGCTGGGCGATGCCTCTATCGCCCGCTCCAGCAGCGGCAATCCATCGAGCGGATCCCCATTCAAAACGCCCTCTTCATCAAAAAAAGGCGCAAGAAGATCACGCGCTTTGGAGCGGGCGCGGCTGCCGTGGGGCCAAAGGATCCGCACCTTGTCGCTGCGCCGGTCCAAAAAGATCTCGATATGCGGGCTGCCAGCCCCGGCCGCCTGTCGAAAAAGACGCTTACGCCTTCGCTGGAGCTGGTGAAGCGTCGCCTCGATATGCTTGCAGGTCCCCAGTCCGTTGATGCGGTGATCGGGGCAATCACAGGTATTGATATGTTCGCGCAGCGAGCGTATCTCGACGTGATAATTCCGTCCCCCCTCGGCGCGGATCTCAAAGGCTCCAAAGAAGGCATCCGGAGGTTTTTGAATGATACGGACGGCTTCGTTGCGCCCGCGCTGCCGGCGGCGCTCGATCTCATCGGCGTCACTGGTCAGCCAGCCTGTGAAACGGGGGCGGGATTGTTGTTTCCCGGCGCGTTTTTTGGTTATTTTCGATCCGGATGGGCCCAATGCAAACAGCCTGTTCAGCAGCACGGAAATGCCAATACTATCAAATCATCACGCCGGGCATCATAAAAAAACCGCGTCGTGACACCCGGGATGCGAAACGGGGGCATCCGTTCCCCTTCCCGCCCTCGCCTGCCACGACAGCCTGTTGTGATCCGCCGCCGGCGCCCCGGGCGCTACTTGGTCAAAATCAACTTGCCCTGGCGGGTGATGCGCAGCCGGTAAGCATGGCCCGCATGTTCGATCAGGATCTCCTGCCGGCCACGAAAGAGCTCCCGGCTGTCGAACCTTTGCGCCGCTGTTTCGCTTGGCGGTGACCGGCCGCCCGGGAGCGGGTTCGTCGTCTTCTCTTTCATCACTAAGGCTCCATCATCCCGGGAATGACGCGGGATCGATAAATATGCTCCTTTCGTTGTCAGGCAAGGCCTTCATGCCCCCCTTGGACACAAATGATAACGACTCCCAGCGCAACGTCAATAGTAATGATTACTATTCTTATTTACTTTTCCGTCCGGTCCGTTCATAATCTCACCCAGGAGCCTGTCGGGTTTAGGTGGATTGTAGCGAGGGAGTGGGAGAGTGAGCGCAAATATTCCCGGTTTTGAGGCGCATAGTGGGCCTACGCAACGAAAAACCGGGGATATTTGAGCCGCTCCCCCGCTCCCGCAGCCAGTTCATCCTAAACCCGACAGGCTCCCAGCCAGCCAATAGGCCCACCGGGTCAACCAGTAGCCAGCCAATCAATCCGCCCCTGCTCCCACCCTGGCACACAGGGCTTCGGCCAGGGCGGCTTCATCGCAAAATCCAACTTGAGGAGCTGACAAGTGAAGAAACCTAACTGTTTGTCCCGCAGTGCTTTTTTTGTCACTGCAATGGGCATGGTGGTACCCGCTGGCGCTACGGAGGATGACACAAGCGGCAATGCTGACGCCAAGGTGCTGGACAGGGTGATGGTGATCGGCAATCCCGCCAATATCGAAAAAATACCGGGCTCGGCCCAGATCGTGACCAAGGAGGACATTCGCCAGCAAAACTACGATGACATCAATCGCGCATTGCGCAAGGTGCCGGGGGTCTATGTTCGGGAAGAAGACGGTTTTGGCCTGTTTCCCAATATCAGCCTGAGGGGCGTCGACACCACCCGCAGCGCCAAGGTCACGCTGATGGAGGACGGGGTCATGATAGCGCCCGCCCCCTATTCCGCGCCGGCGGCCTACTATTCGCCCGCCACGGGACGCATGAGCGGGCTGGAGGTGTTGAAGGGCTCCAGCCAGATCAAATACGGCCCTCATACCACCGGCGGCGTGATCAACTACCTTTCAACGCCCATTCCGACCCGGGAGACCGCTTATCTGAAATCAACGATCGGCGACTTCGATGAAATGCGCGCCCATCTCTATACGGGCAATACCTTCGACAGCGATGCCGGGCAGTTCGGCATACTGGTGGAAGGCTACAAACGTCAGAACGACGGTTTTAAAAGCATTGATGAAACCCCCGATTTCCGCGACGGCGACGATACCGGCTTCGACCGGGAGGATGTCATGATCAAACTTTCATGGGAACCCGATACGGCCGTGTATCAACGCCTGGAGTTCAAATACGGCACCAGCGACCTGGACGCCGATGAGACCTATCTCGGCCTGACCAACGCCGATTTCAAGGCCGACCCGACCCGCCGTTACGCCGCATCGCGTTTCGACAACATGGACAGCGAACAGGAGCAGATCTCACTGCGTTACGCCATCAGCCCCAACGACGATCTCGATATCGTCACCACGCTGTATCAGACCGATTTCAAGCGCAACTGGTACAAACTCAACAAGGTGAACGGAGATAAACTCTCCAAGGTCCTGGCAACCCCGGGGGTATCGCAGGACTGCATGAAGGGCACGGCGGCCTGTGAGTTGAGGATCAAGGCGAATAACCGCGACTACAGATCGGAAGGCATCGAATCGGTCGTCTATTCCCGCTTTGAGACGGGCGGGATACAGCACGAAGTGGTGGCGGGGGTCCGCCTGCATCAGGACGAAGTCCGGCGCTTCCAGTGGGAGGACAGGTATGCCCAGGCGGCCAATGGCGCCATCACCGGCATGACGCCGGGCACGCCGGGCGGCGCGGGCAATCGCTTTCAGGAAACGGAGGCCCTGGCCCTGTTCGTGCAGGACACCCTTGAAATGGGCCCCTGGACCATAGTCCCCGGCATTCGCTACGAATATCTCGATCAAACCTATAAAGACTATCAAAAGGGCGTGTCCGAAAAAGACAGCTTTGACATGACCGCCGGCGGCTTGGGCATCGCCTACCGGTTCAACGAGTTGTGGAGCGGTTTCGGCGGCCTGCACACCGGTTTTTCGCCGCCCAGCCCCAAGGGCACGAACAGCGGCCTTGACCCTGAAACCAGCACGGCCTTTGAAATCGGTGCGCGCTATGCCAACGCCAGGCAGGCATTCGCCGCCGAAACGACCTTTTTCTATACCGCCTTTGACGACTTGATCGTGGTCGACAACGTGGGGGGCGCCGGCACCGGCAACGATGAAAACTTTGGCGAAGTGGACAGCTACGGCCTGGAGGTCGCGCTCCAATATGATGCGGGAATCGCTAACGGCTGGGGGCTGAACAATCCCTCTTTTCTGAGCATCACCTACACCAGGGCCGAGCAGCGAAACGATGCGATGTCCACCGATGCCGAGTCAATTTTCAGCTATGGCAAAAAAGGCAACAAGGTCCCTTATATCCCGGAACTGACCATCAGCCTGGGCACCGGCCTGGAGTCAGGAAAATGGGGCGCCTTCATCTCGGGCAACTACGTGGGCTCGACCTACACGAGCGCCAACAACGTGGGCTATCAAATCAACGGCAGCGGCGATCCGGATGCCCGCTTCGGCAAGACCGACAGCTATTTTGTCGCTGACGTTTCCGCCTTCTACCGCTTCGGCAAAAGGATCAGGCTTTTCGGCGGCGTGCAGAACCTCTTCGACAGAGAGTATGTGGTATCGCGGCAACCTCACGGCGCGCGCGGCGGCCTGCCGCAGTTCGCCTACGCCGGCATCGAGATCGAGATGTAGCCGCCGCAGCGGCGGCAGATCCGTGGCGGGTGGCGGCCATGGCGGTCCGCCACCCGCATCCTTCCAAAGACAAGGGTTAGAATTCATGAACATGATGAGCTTATTTCAACAAGGCGGACCCGTGATGTTCGTATTGCTGGCCTTGTCCGTGCTGGCCAGCGCCATCATCCTCGCCAAGCTGTTCCAGTTTTCCCGCAGCGGCTTGCGCCGGCTGGGCTTTGCCGAGCAGGCCCTGTCGACCCCGCAACAGGCGGATCACACCGGGGCGCTGGATGCCTTGGGGCGCCAGCGCAACCCGGTCGCCCGGGTGATGGAAAGCGCCATCCGTTGCGGCCTCGACCCCGCCATGTCGGCCAAGGACGTGGAGGCCGAGGTCAGCCGGGTGGGCTCGGCCCAGATCCGCAATCTCGAATCCTGGCTGCGGGGGCTGTCATCCATCGCCCACCTGAGTCCGCTGCTGGGCCTGCTCGGCACCGTCACCGGCATGATCGCGGCCTTCATGCGCCTCGAAGAGGCGGGCAGCCGCGTGGACCCCGCCATCCTCTCCGGCGGCATCTGGGAGGCGCTGCTCACCACCGCATTCGGACTCACCGTGGCCATCCCCGCCATGGCCGCCTTCTATTACCTGGAAGGGGAGGTGGATCATGTGCGCGCCGCCATGAAAGACACCAGCGTGCGGGTGCTGCGCCACTTCGGCAAGACGCCGTCCCACATCGCAAGCCGGGACGACGACAGAATCGAGGATGAAACCCATGGACTTTGAAGGCCGCGCCCGCATCCACTCCCATCTCGATATCGCCCCGCTGATCGACATCGTATTCCTGCTGCTGGTGTTTTTCATGCTCACCAGCACCTTCATGATACCCGAGGCCATCGAACTGGAACTGCCCGAATCCGGCAGCGCCACCGCCACGGACATCACGCCCATCACGGTATCGCTGAATCAATCGGGCCAGATCGCCCTCAACGGCGAGGCCATCGAACTGGACCGGTTGAAAGAAGCCGTCGAGCCCTTGCTGGAACAGGACGCCGGCACCCCCATCACCCTGAAGAGCGACGCCCATACCAAGGTGCAGCAGTTGCTTGCCGTGATGGATGAGATCCGTTCCGCGGGAGGCACCAACATCGCCCTGGCAACGACCCGGAAGCAGCGCCGATGACGATCACCCGGCTGCACATCGGCATAGCCGTATTGATTGCGCTGGCCCTGCATGGAAGCATGGCGATGTGGCTTACGCTGCCCGCCCCCGCGCCGCTTTCCGACCCCCCGCTGCAACCTCTTCGGATCAGCCTGCTGGCCAGCGTTGCCGAAACTACGGTAAATGCCCCTGTGCCGGCCCCGGAAGTACCGCCAAAACCCGTGGTGAAGCCGGCCCCCACTCCCCCGCCTCCGCCGGAACCCGAACCTGCCCCAAAGCCCGAGCCTGTTTCCAGGCCAAAGCCCAAGCCGGCTCCCAAGCCCAGGCCCAAGCCGGTTCCAAAACCCAAGGCCCGGGAGGCGCCACCCGAGCCGGAACCACCCGAGGAAACGATCCCAGAGCCGGCGCCGCCGCAACCCCAACCAGTGGAAAACATCGAACCGGCGGAGGCACCCGGGCCCATGCAGGAGACCGCGCCTCCACCCCCGGCGGAACCGGCCGACACACCACCGGATGCAGCCGCCACCGCCCAATATGAACAACTGCTCGTCGCCTGGCTGGAAAAACACAAAAAGTACCCGCGCCGCGCCAAACGCCTGCGCATCGAGGGCGGCGGCCTGTTGCGCATCCTCATCGACCGCACGGGCCGGATAAAGGACGTCACCCTGGAACGGCGCACCGGCAACAGGCTGCTGGACAAGGCCGCCTTGGAGATGGCGCGCCGGGCCGACCCGTTTCCTCCCATGCCGGCGCATGATCCGCGGCAAACGCTGGAATTCATCGTTCCCGTCATGTTCGCGCTGCGATGACCCGGGCTGACCGCTAAAAGCCCCGCACTGGTGTCGTTGAAGCAAAAGGCGTTGCGGCAAACATTGCAACCGTTTATAAGAGGTTATTTTTCATCATCAAACAGCCAGTCTTGGCGATAGGCATACCGTTATGAAGAGTAAATAAGGGTGGCGTCCCCTTTTCCGTGCGACACACGTGGGCGAGCTGGCATGTACAGCAAGGAACGCCACTGCATGCATTGCAGGTACTGGGCGGCTGGTCCGACTATGAAATGATCCACCGATATGCTCATTTGTCACTCGAGCATCTGGCGGAGTATGCGGACATTCTCTCGGGAATCCGGCTGGTTGGCACATTTTTGGGCACACCTGATTTCTGCAATTCTGGTTACGGCATCCCCCGGACCTGTCTAAGCCGCCTGGTTGCCGCTGGCAAGCTACAACGAATCGGCCGGGGACTCTACGTCCTTCCTGACAACGATGTGACCGAACGCCACTCGCTTGCCGAGGCCTGCAAACTTGTGCCGAAGGGTGTGGTCTGCCTGCTGTCCGCCCTGCGCTTTCATGAACTCACGACCCAAAACCCTTCCGATATTTGGCTCGCTATCGGCGAAAAGGCCTGGCGGCCACGTATCCAGTACCCGCCGCTGCGTATCGTGCGCTTTTCCCAGGCCACACTCGGTGCCAGGACCGAGGAACACCGGATTGAGGGGGTGACCGTGCGCGTGTATTCCCCCGCCAAGACCGTCGCCGACTGTTTCAAATACCGCAACAAGATAGGCCTGGATGTGGCCATCGAGGCGCTCAGGGAATGCTGGCGGTCACGCCGCTGCACCATGGATGATCTGTGGCACTATGCCGGTCTCTGTCGCGTCCGGAATGTCATGCGGCCTTACCTGGAATCGCTCGCGGCATGAACGGCAGATCCGGCAAAAACCTTGCCGCCCCGGTACCTGACCGTCCGCTGGCATTGGCCCGCGAACGGGGCGAGGATTTCCAACTGCTTTTGACACAATATGGCCTGGAACAGCTCTTGTATCGCCTGAGCCGGTCTGGTTATCAGGACCGCTTTATCCTGAAAGGTACGATGCTGTTTATGTTGTGGGGTGAGCAGCCGCATCGCCCGACACGTGATGTGGATTTTCTTGGCTTCGGCGACAGCGACACAGCCAGCCTGAGGAAGATCTTTCGTGAACTCTGTGACATCGCCATCGGGAATGACGACCTGACACTGATGGCGGAAAGTGTACAGGCCGAAACAATCCGCGATGCAGCAGGGTACGGCGGCATACGGGTGAGGCTGTCCGGTGCCGGGGGACCCTGGCATTGACGAAGGAAGATGCACTGCGCCAAGCCATCACCCGCGAGGAAGCGCTGCTCGCCGAACTTACACGCAACCGAAATGAGAGCCGGATGCGGCTGGCGGCACTCCGGGAAGAACTCACTGCCTTGGCAGCCCCCGCCAGCGGGGCACCCGTCTCCGCACCATCACCCCTCGTTGAACCACCCGCGACCGCAGAGGAAAAAATCGCGCTGTTTCGACACTTGTTCCGCGGGCGGGATGATGTCTTTCCAAAACTATGGATCAACTCGAAAACCGGCCGGAAGGGCTATTCGCCTGCCTGCGGCAATGAATGGGTACGTGGCGTCTGCCCAAAACCCCGGGTGAAATGCAGCGAGTGCCCGAACCAGGCGTTTCTGCCGCTCACCGATCAAGTGATCCTCGACCATCTGCAGGGCCGGCACGTCATCGGCGTCTATCCCCTGCTCAAGGATGAAACCTGCCGGTTTCTCACCGCCGATTTCGACAAGGAATCCTGGCTCGATGACGTGGCGGCCTTCGTCGAGACCTGCCGGAGCATGAATGTCCCGGCCGCAGTGGAACGCTCGCGCTCCGGCAACGGCGCCCATGTCTGGTTCTTCTTCAGTTTCCCTGTCCCCGCCATCAGCGCCCGCCGCATGGGCTGTTATCTGATTACAGAAACCATGACGCGGCGGCATCAGCTGGCCATGAGTTCTTACGACCGCCTGTTCCCCAATCAGGACACCCTGCCGAGGGGTGGTTTCGGCAATCTCATTGCGTTGCCGCTGCAATACGAGCCACGCCAGGCGGGTAACTCCGTATTTCTGGACGAGGCCTTCCAGCCCCAGCCGGATCAATGGGCCTATCTGGCATCCCTGCCACGAATGGCGCCGGCCACCGTGGAATCCATCGCGCAGGAAGCAGCGCGCCAGAGCAAGATCGTCGGCGTACAGTACGGCTCCGTGAGTGAAGATGGAGAGGACGACACTCCATGGAAACGTCTGCCTTCAAACCGGCCGGAGAAACTGCGCATCACTGAACCCGTGCCTATCGAAGTCCATGCCGTATTTGCGCAACGCCTGTTCGTGGAAACAAAGGAGCTGCCGTCGCCCTTGCTGAATCAGATCAAGCGCCTGGCGGCCTTTCAGAATCCGGAGTTCTACAAAAGGCAGAGCATGCGCCTGTCCACGGCACTGACGCCGCGGGTGATCAGTTGCGCCGAGAATCTTTCCCGGCACATCGCGCTGCCCCGCGGGTGCCTGGAGGAACTCACCACCCTGCTCCATCAATACGGCAGCACACTGAACCTCGACGACCGCCGACATGCGGGCGCGCCCCTCGACGTGCGTTTCCAAGGCACCCTCACCACCATCCAGGAGCAAGCCGTCAACGCCCTGCGCAAACACGATATCGGCGTCCTCGTCGCACCACCGGGCTCCGGCAAGACGGTTGTCGGTGCCCGGCTGATCGCCGAACGGCAATGCACCACCCTGGTTCTGGTGCATCGCCAGCCGTTACTCGATCAGTGGGCCGCTCAGCTCGCGCTGTTCCTCGGGCTGGATGCCAAAGAG
>DRKS01000052.1 GCA_011051655.1 Sedimenticola sp. | reverse complement strand
TCCCGGACGCGGCCCGATTCGTACAGCGCCTTGATCTCTTGAACATAATTCGACGCCGCCATGGCGGACTGCGCGCCGAAGGCCAGCGCGATGATGAGGAGATGAGATATCAGCCGCTTCATGATTATTGTTTCTTCCGCCCCCGGAGGTGCGCCCGGCGAAGCCGCGCGCCAATTATGCATTATAGTCAAATCTGGCGCAGTTTCCCTAGCATTTTCTGTATGTTGGAAGCCAAAGTGAAAGTCGCGCCAAAGGAATGTGTGGTGCCGTCATGCGACAATTTGTTGGAGCCCGGGATCCCAGCCGCACCCCCTATGCCGGTTCGTCTATCTGGGAGGCGTCGAGGTATTTCCTGGCGTATTCCAGGTAGATCTTCTCCTTGACGAAGAGATCGAACAGGTCCGGGTCGATCTCATTGGCGTCTCTCTTATGCCTGAGGATCCCGAGGGCCCGCGAGAGGGTCATGCCCTCCTTGTAGGGCCGGCTGCAATTGGTCAGGGCCTCGAAGATGTCCGCAATGGCCAGGATACGCGCGGGGATGGACAACTGCTCTCCCGACAGGTTGTTGGGATAGCCGCCGCCATTGGGCCATTCGTGATGGGAGCCGGCGTATTCGGGCACCTTCTGCAGCCCCTTGGGGAAGGGCAGGGATTGCAGCAGATTGATGGTCGCCGAGACATGGTTGTTGACGATCATGCGCTCGTCGGGGTTCAGGGTGCCCCTGGGGACGCACAGGTTGAAGATCTCGTCTTCGGTGAGCACGGACCGCGCCCTGCCCCCGGCGTCACGCCAGCGGTAACGCTCCCCTATTCTCCTTACCCTGTCCTGGTCCTCGGGGCGCATGAACTCCCCGCCCCTGTTGCATTGCTCGAGAAAGGCGTAATCGGCCTCCAACTGCTCCATCTCTTTTGCATGGCGCTGCTCGTGGGCGCCCGTGTTCCCGGCGTTCCCGCCCTTGAGGTCCTCGATGATGCGCTCTTGCATGCGGATCCGGGCATCACGCGCAACCAGGTCGAAGCGGGTGCGAATCCAGTGGATGCGGTCCACGATGGTCTCCAGCTTAGCGGCCTTGTCCATGATGTGTTCGGGGGTGGTGATTTTCCCGCAGTCATGGAGCCAGCTGGCCACTTCGAGCTCATAGCGCTCCTGCTCCGTCAGCGAAAAATCCTTGAGGGGGCCCTCCCGGTGGCGATGGGCGGCCTCGGCAAGCATCCTGGTCAACACCGGCACACGCTCGCAGTGGGCGCCGGTATGGGGGGATTTTTCGTCAATGGCGCTGGCGATCAGCTTCACGAAGGAATCGAACAGGTTCTGCTGCTCCTCGATCAGGCGCCTGTTGGTCAGCGCCACGGCCGCCTGGGAGGCCAGGGATTCGGCCAGATGCCGGTCGGCGTCCGAAAAGGCGACGATCTCCCCGGTCTCGTCATCCTGGGCATTGATCAGTTGCAGCACGCCGACGATATCGTTTTCATGGTTTCTCATGGGGATGGTGAGAAAGGAGCGGGAGCGGTAGCCGGTTTTGCAGTCGAATTTCCGGGCGCCGGAAAAATCGAATTCATCGGCCTGGTAGATATCGGGAATGACAATGGTCTTTTTCCGCAGCACGGCATGGGTCACCACCAACTGATGGTTCGGCCGCCCGTCGCCCAGATAGAGGGGGATGGCGTTGCCGGGGACCTCCCTGCCCGTGGTGCCGCCCATGGCGAAATCCAGCGAATCCGTCCGCATGATCTCGAGACGGACCTGCCGGTGGTCTTCCGAAACGATATAGATGGACCCGCCGTCCGCCCGGGTAAGGGTCTTGGCCCCCAGCAGGATCGTCTCCAGCAGCCGCGGCATATGCCGCTCCGCGGAGAGCGCAATGCCGATGCGGTTGAGTTGTTCGATGCGCGCCAGCAAAAGCGCGGTGCTTTCAGATTGCATTTGCCGCTGCCCTCACTCTCACCGGCGCAACTCCCCGCACAGTTTCAACATCAGTCGGGGATAATTCCGCACCACGGCTTCTTTTGACGCCTTGTCAATGGCCACCAGGCAGGCGGGCGACCTTGCGCGCACGGTCACCCCATAGGGTTGGCCGCAAAAGTAGGCGGCGGGTTCGATGAAGTCGCATAGGGGGGCGCCTTCCATGGGGCGGCCGTCGCGCTCCCACTGCAAATCGCCGAACACCAGTTGATACAGCTTGTCCGCCGGTTCCCCCTGGGTGATCACCAGCTCGCCGGGGGCGGCGTCGATCTGCGTGACCCGCAGCGCATTGGCGTCGGTAATCTTTTTCAGTACGTCATTGGCTTCCTTGAGCCGCGCCGTAAACTGGCGGCAAAGGATCCGGGTGAAGGTTGGGAGCCGCTCGATGATGACATCCAGGTGCCTGGGCTTGAGCTCCAGCGCGAAGGTCGCCCCGGAACTGCGCACGGAGGCGGTGCGGCGGCCGGAGCCGAGGCAGGCCATCTCTCCCACGAAACAGGATTGCCCCGCCTCGTTGCAGTGGGAGGCGATGACCTGTTGCTCCATCCGGCCGTTATTCTGTTCGACGACGAAAGCACCGCACAGAATCAGATAGATTTCGGTGGTCTTCTCGCCTTCGCGAAAGAGATACTCGCCGTCGTCGAAGCGGACGGGGCGCACGTCCGGACAAATCTCCAACAGTTGCAAAACCTCGGCGTCCGCCAGTTCCAGTTGCGCAATCTCAAAGGCCGCGGGCATCCGCCACTCCTCCAGGTTCTTACTCAAGCACCTGCGGACCCAGCACCCGCAGTACCTCTTCCACCGTGGTTTGCCCCTGGGCCACCTTGCACCAGGCATCCTGAAGCAGGCTCTTCATGCCAGTCCTCTCCGCCGCCTTTTTCAGTTCACCCATGCTGGCGCCGCTGGCGACGAGATTCTTGAATTCATCGTCCGGCAGCAGGATCTCATAGACCCCGACCCGCCCGCTGTAGCCCGTGTTGCCGCACTGCCTGCAGCCGACGCCCTCCTGGGTCTTCAGCTTTTCGGACTCGAACAAGGGCCCCAGTTGCCGCAGCTGCTCCCTCGGCGCCTCGGCGGGCGCCCGGCATGCCTTGCAGATCTTGCGCAGCAGGCGCTGGGCGATGACGGCCTCCAGCGCCGAGGCGATCACATAAGGCTTCAGGCCCAAATCGAACAGCCGGGCGACGGACGCCACCGCCGAGTTGGTATGCAGGGTGGAAAATACCAGATGGCCCGTCAGCGCTGCATGAAAGGCCACCTCGGCGGTTTCGAAATCGCGGATCTCGCCCAGCAGCACCACGTCCGGATCCTGCCGCAGAATGGAGCGCAGCACTGTTGGAAAATCCAGCCCGATACGCTCACGCACCATCACCTGCCCGGCCATGTCCATGTAGTATTCCACCGGGTCCTCGATGGTCACATAGTTCTTCTCCGGCGTGGCCTCGTGCTGCAGCAGCGAGTAGAGGGTGGTGGTCTTGCCGCTGCCGGTGGGACCGGTGGCCAGGATCATGCCCTGGGGCCGCCTGATGACATTGGAGACCCGCTTCAGCTCTGTCTTGCCCAGCCCCAGTTGATCGATGGTCTGCACCGAGGCGTTGCGGTCCAGCATGCGCATCACCACTTTCTCGCCATTGATGGTGGGCAGCAGGGATATGCGCAGGTCCACGATGCGCATGGGGGTCTTGACCGTGATGCGCCCGTCCTGGGGCCTTCTCCGCTCGGTGATGTCCAGCTCGGCCATGACCTTGATGCGCGACACCAGGGAGAGCAGCAGGTTGGTGGGGATCTGGATCTTGTCGTGCAGCACGCCGTCGATGCGGTAGCGCACCACCACGCTCTTGGTCCGCGGCTGGATATGGATATCACTGGCGTTATGGCGTATCGCCTCCAGGATGATGGCGTTCACCAGGCGTATCGCCGGCGGCTCGTCGCTGTCGCGCAGCAGGTCCTCCAGGCTGACGTCATCGTCGTCCTCGAGAATGAGTTCGATCCCCTCCAGGGGATCGGCGCCGGCCACCAGGGTCTCCAGGTCGTCGAACTGGATATCCTGCCCGCCGTAGACCTCGGTGATCTTGTCCCTGATGTCATTGGCGTTGGCCATCACGGCCTGGATCTCCAGGCCGGTGCTGAAGCAGAGGTCATCGATCAGGCCCATGTCCATGGGGTCCGCCATGGCCAGCATCAGCCGCTTGCCCTCCTGTTTCAGCGGGATCACCAGCTGGCGTTCGCAGAACCGGTGCGGGATCAGGGAGCAGATGGCGCTGTCTATCCGGAACTCCTTGAGCGAGACCTCATCGATGAGCAGGTCCTTTTTAAGGATGGACCTGATTTTCTTTTCCGCCACCCAGTCCTTTTCGAGCAGGATCTTGATGGTGGGCAGCTTCCTGGTCTGTTGCAGCCGGTGGATCTCCTGCACCTGCTTGTCATTGAGCAGGCCGCGCTTGTGCAGCATGATGGCGAGCTGACTGCGGTTGCTCACCACCAGCCTGGACAGCGCCGAGATCTCCTTCTGATGCTTCGAATTCTGCCGGGCCAGCTCCTTGTTGCGCTGGATCAGGTCATACTGCTCCAGCGCCAGGCCCACCGTCACCCGCAGGTCGGCATCATTCCAGGGCTTCAGGATGAACTTGTAGACCGCGCCCTCCCGGATAGCCGCCACCACGGCATCGGTGTCGGCATGGCCGGTCAGCATGATGCGGATCATGTCCGGGTAAAGCTGCTTGGTGCGCCGCATCAGCTCGCCGCCGTTCATGCCCGGCATCTTGAAGTCGGAGATCATGAGCTGGCACTGCTCCCGCTCCAGCAGCTTGAGGGCATCCTCCCCGTTATGGGCGGTCAGGATGCGGTAGCT
>DRKS01000051.1 GCA_011051655.1 Sedimenticola sp. | reverse complement strand
TGGCTTTCCAGCCTGATATGTGTGCTTGCCAGAATGCTTGCTTTTCTGATTTCGTCATGGCTGTATCCTGTATCTGAAATCAGAAGCTTAAACTGATCGTGCCGGGGCTTTTAGGTGTGGTTGGCTGAGCGCTTACGTCCACTGAGCTTGCTCGATCTGCAGATGTAATAAAGCCCGCGTTGAAGCGGGCTTTGCAGGCTATGGCTGGCGGACTAGGATTCGAACCTAGATTGGAGGAGTCAGAGTCCTCTGTCCTGCCGTTAGACGATCCGCCAATTAATGCAGTTTCAGAAGTGGCTGCTTCCTGGTTATCGTTTGGAGAACTGCGGCCGCTTGCGTGCCTTGTGCAGGCCCACTTTCTTGCGCTCCACCCTGCGGGCATCGCGGGTGAGGAAGCCGGCTTTGCGCAGCGGGCCGCGCAGTGATTCATCATAGGCGGTCAGCGCCCGGGCGATGCCGTGGCGGATGGCGCCGGACTGGCCGGTGGTGCCGCCGCCTTTGACGGTGATGCTCAGGTCCACCTTGTCGAGCATTTCGGTGACTTCAAGGGGCTGGCGCACCACCATGCGGGCGGTTTCGCGGCCGAAAAACCTGTCCAGGGGATGGTTGTTCACGGTGATGTTGCCGCTGCCCGCGGACAGGAAGACCCGCGCGGTCGAGCTCTTGCGGCGTCCGGTGCTATAGGTTGAGGTTTCTGCCATGGTCGGGTTCCGAAAATATCAGGTTAAATGTCCAGAGGCTTTGGCTGCTGGGCCTGGTGGCCGTGCTCGGGGCCGGCGTAGACCCGTAGCTTGCCAAACATGGCGCGGCCCAGCGGGTTCTTCGGCAGCATCCCCTTGACGGCGTTCTGGATGACGCGCTCCGGGGCCTTGGCCAGCAGCTTTTCCAGGCTGATGGACTTGAGGTTGCCAATATAGCCGGTGTGATGATGGTACATCTTGTCTTTCATCTTATTGCCGGTCACGCGGATTTTTTCGGCGTTCACCACTATGATGTAGTCGCCGGTATCCACGTGGGGCGTATATTCAGGCTTGTGCTTGCCACGCAGGCGGCGCGCAATTTCGCTGGACAACCGGCCAAGGGTCTTGTCGGTTGCATCCACTAAATACCAGTCGCGGCGCACTTCGGCCGGCTTCGTACTCACGGTCGTCATCTGGACGGCTCCAAAAGGGATCCTAAAAAACTGCTGGAAAAAGGATCGCGAATATTACCGGAATCTGCCCTTTGATACAACCCAAAGCCTCTTCCCAAAGGACCGCGGCGGGGACGCCCCGCGCCTTTGGATCCATATCTACCGGCCCTTGAACTGGAAATCGACCCTGGCGGTGGCGCCGGCGGTGACCTCCACCTCGGCCTCCAGGTCTCTCAGAAAACCATGCCAGGCCCTGATGCGGTACTTGCCCGGAGGCACATCGGTGATTTCGAAGGAGCCGTCTTCCTTTACCACGGCAAAGTAGGGGTTGGGGGCGACGAAGACATAGCTGTGCATGAAGTCGTGGGCGTTGCACTCGATTTTCATGCCGACGCCGCCGTGCTTCAGACGCAGCTTTTTGATCACGGAGCCCTGCCTGGGCTGATCCACCTTGAACTCGGTGTACATGCGGTTGTTCGCCAGCTCATAGGCGTTGACATTGTGCTCGATGGGGTCGTCGTTCACCACCCGGAGCCCGGCGCCGCGGCGCATGACGCCCAGGAAGGGCTTGAACTCGCAGGCCTTTTGAACAATGGCGCCCTGGCCGATGTCCGCCGGCCAGGGCTTGCCCGCCTGGATGTCATCCAGATAGACCACCACATTCTGCAGCGCGCCATTGACCACCTTTACGAAATCGAACTCATGGGCGCCGTCGCCGCAGACCTGGTTGTCCTTGTAGATCTTGTAGATCCTGGGGGCCCGGTCCCTGCCGGTGAGGGTGACCCTGCCGGTGATGGCGCCGCCGTTGCTGACGGGCTCCTCCAGGTAGTCGGCGGCCATGCCGGCCGGGGGCAACAGGCAAAAGAGGCCGGCAAGACCAAGGGCGGCAGCCAGTTTTTTCATCGGTCGTTTCTCCCGCTGATAACCTATGGGCTGGAATGATAAGACAATTTTCTGATCTTCGTGTTCCTGCCGTGTTTTTGCAAGAATAGCAGGAAAAGGGCCGCGCCCGCCCGGTTCGTTGTATCCCGGGCGTGCCTATAGTAATGTCCCGGAACCCCCTTGTTCGAGCATGTGCAAAGAGTGTTATGAGTGATTGTGGTTGCAGTTCCAGACATACCCTGGGAGGACTGAAATCTCCGGAGGAGGCCCTGGAGCTTCTGCTGTCGGATGTCCGGCCGGTCGGCGGTACCGAGCGGGTCCCCCTGGCCGGGGCCCTTGGACGGGTGCTGGCCGAGCCCCTGGCCAGCCGGATCGATGTGCCCCCCTGGGACAACAGCGCCATGGACGGGTACGCGCTGAATAGCGCCGATCTGACGGGTGCGAACACGAGATTGCCCGTATCCCAGCGCATCCCGGCGGGCTTCGCGGGCGCGCCCCTGGAGCCCGGCACCGCCGCCCGCATCTTTACCGGCGCCCCCGTGCCTCCCGGCGCCGACGCGGTGGTCATTCAGGAGGTCTGCGAGCGGGACGGGGATGAGGTCCTGATCAAAGAGCCGGTGGCGCCCGGGGCCAATATCCGCCGGGCCGGCGAAGACACCCGCAAGGGCCGGGAGATCCTCGGCGCCGGCATACGCCTGGGGCCCCAGCACCTGGGGCTGGCCGCCTCGGTGGGCATTGCCGAGATCCCCGTATACCGCCGCCTCAAGGTGGCGCTGTTCTCCAGCGGCGACGAGCTGGTGATGCCCGGCGGCGAGCTGGGTCCCGGCAAGATCTTCAACTCCAACCAGTTCACCCTGACCGGCCTGCTGGAGATGCTGGGTTGCGAGGTGATGAATCTCGGCATCGTGGAGGACAGCTTCGAGGCCACCTGCGACGCTTTGGCCCGGGGCGCCCGGGAGGCGGACCTGGTGCTGGCCTCAGGCGGCGTGTCCGTGGGGGAGGAGGACCATGTCAAGCCGGCGGTGGAGAAGCTGGGCTCCCTGGATTTGTGGAAGATCGCCATCCGCCCCGGCAAACCCCTGGCCTTCGGCCATATCGGCGAGACCCCCTTCATCGGCGCGCCGGGCAACCCCGTCTCCCTGTTCGTCACCTTCTGCCTATTCGCCCGGCCCTTCATCCTGCGCAGCCAGGGGGTGACGGAAGGTGTGCTGCCTGTCCCGGTGATGGCCAAGGCCGATTTCGACTGGGCCAGGCCGGACAAGCGGCGTGAGTTTGCCCGCGCCCGGCTCGAGCTGGATGCCGAGGGCAAGGCCCGGGTCAGCGTCTTTCCCAGCCGCTCCTCCGGCATGCTCAGCTCCCTCACCTGGGCCAACGGCCTGGCGGTGATCCGGGAGGGAAGGACCCTGGCCAAGGGGGACCCCATCGAGTTTCTGCCCTTCAGCGAGTTATTGTCATGATCCGGATTCTCTACTTCGCCCGGCTGCGGGAGCAGTTGCAGACCGACTCCGAGCGGCTGGAGCTCCCCGCGGACATTACGGATATCGCCGCCCTGAGCAGGCTGCTGCGCGCCCGCGGCGGCGTGTGGGAGGAGGCCTTCAGCGGACCGACCCTGATGTCGGCGGTGAACCAGGAGGTGGCCAACCCTGATACGGCCATCGCCGATGGCGATGAAGTGGCCTTTTTCCCGCCGGTGACGGGGGGTTAACCGTGAACCGGATCTCCGTCCAGACCGAACCCTTCGATATCGCCGCCGTCCAGGATAAATTGCGGGCGGGCAATCCGGCCGTGGGCGCCCTGGTCAGCTTCATTGGCCTGATGCGGGACATCAACGAAGGCGATGCGGTCAGCACCATGACCCTGGAGCACTATCCGGGCATGACCGAGAAGGCCCTGGAGGCCATTGTCGCCGAGGCGGACGAGCGCTGGGACCTGATGGGCATCCGCGTCATTCACCGGGTGGGGGAGCTGAAGCCTCAGGATCCCATCGTATTGGTGGCGGTGGCCAGCGCCCACCGGGGGGAGGCCTTCCGGGCCTGCGAATTCATCATCGACTACCTGAAAAACCGCGCCCCCTTCTGGAAGAAGGAGCGCACCGCCGCAGGCGAACGCTGGGTGGATGCCCGCCACAGCGATAAAGAAGCGGAAGAACGCTGGTCTGAGTAACAGTTACTCCCGGTAGAGCCGGCAGGCGGCGATCCGGCGTTCGATCTTCTGTTTCAGCTTTCGGAAGCCGGGGCTGCCGATGTGGCCGAAGCGGCGCTTGAATTCCCGCTCGCTCATATGCTCCGGCAGGTCGCGGACCTTCGGTATGATGTCGCTCTCGACGGCGGGTCCCGCGAGCAGTTGCTGTGCCCGGCGGGCCTGGCGGGTCGAGGCCGTCGTTATTTCGCCAAACCTGGTGCCGGCCCGGTCTGCGGCCAGGTCGGTGAAACTGAAGCCGCTGCGCCCTTTTGAATCCGCAATCTCCTTGTAGAGTCCCACCGCATCGGACAGGGTGGCGTCGCCGGCCGCGGCCAGCGCGGCCGATATCAGGAAGTGCTCCGCAAAATCCTTGCGCCGTTCCAGGGTCAGGGTGCGCCGGCGGGGCATGGGCAGGTCCGAGGTCTTTGGCATCAGGGTGCTGAAGCTGCCCGGCCGGACATAGGCGGCAAGGACGAGAATGGCGGCCCGGTTCTCCGCTACCGGGTCGCCGTTGACGGAACGGGCCCGCGCATGGGCGAACAGGGGCCGCAGGAACGCCATCACGGAAGGACGGCGTTTCAGCCCGGGCTGGCGGCTGATTTCGGAAAGCCTGCCGTAGTAGCTGCGTATGCGTTCATTGTCCTGGGGTGAAATGAGGCGGGATTTCAGCTCCGAGATCAGCTCGGGGCTCCATTCATAAGTGATGCGCAACCGGCCATCGGACAGGCTCAGCTCCTTGATGACATCCCTGAACAACTGCTGGTCTTCGGTGCGCAGGAGATGTTGCGCCATTTCGGCCAGCACCAGCTCCGCCAGCCGGCCGGGCACCGGCACCCGGCCGATGCGCAGGCTCCTGATGTTGGCGTCGCCGCCGCTTTCTTCGACGGCCAGGGTCAGATTCAGATAGGGGTTGATGGGGTTGTCGGGCAGCCGGATACTGGCCTGCAGGCGCAGCCGGTCCGGCTGGAGCCTGATCCGGGCCCCGCCTTCGCCATAGGTCTTGATGAGATAGTTGGCCGCCAGGTTCAGGTCCTGCTCGCCCAGGGTCAGGGTGTTGCGGGCGCCGGTTTCGAGCCTGCGGGGGTCATGCCGGGCGATGATCTGGCGCGCCCTTTCCACATCCCGGTGAGACAGGGCCTGGCTGGGCATTATCCGGGGCGCGGGTTCGAGGCCGAACCAGACCAGGGCCGCCACCGCCAGCAGGGGCAGGGAGAGCAACAGCAGTGTGCGGAGAATGAAGCGCATCGGTTCCGGGCGGGAAGGGGGCCGGTCTGCAAACTTAGGGCCTGTTAATGCTAATCCAATAGGCTCTGCTGGGACTATTTTTTCACCCAGCAAGGCAGAATGAGCGAAGTGTAGTGACGCTACATGAGCGAATGATAACGCAGCTGGGTGGAAAAATAGCCCCAGCCCTGTGGGTTGCGCCTGAAAAAACGCCACTCGGCGTTGCTCGTCGCTTATTTGGAGTCACCAAACTACGCTCCTCGCGCCTTGATTGGCGCTTTTTCAGGCGCAACAGAGCCTGTTGGATTAGCGTTAACAGGCCCTAAGGAAATTTGTACTTCGCGGCAATCCGTTTACACTACCGGCCCATGCTTACCTACCCCGATATCGATCCCGTCGCCGTTTCCCTCGGCCCCCTCAAGGTCCACTGGTATGGGCTGATGTATCTGATCGGCTTCGGCGGTGGCTGGTGGCTAGGTCGGCTGCGCGCCCGGCGTCCGGATGCCGGCCTGAAGCCCCAGGATGTGGACGAGCTCATCTTCTACGCCGCCTTCGGCGTCATCCTGGGCGGGCGTATCGGCTATGTGCTGTTCTACGATTTCCAGCGCTTTGTCGAAGACCCTCTTATCCTGTTTTTCATATGGAGGGGGGGGATGTCCTTCCATGGCGGGCTGCTGGGGGTGATGGCGGCCATGTGGCTGTTCGCCCGCCGCCAGGGCCTGGGCTTTCTCAGGCTGATGGATTTCGTGGCGCCCCTGGTGCCCCTGGGGCTGGGGGCGGGACGCCTGGGCAACTTCATCAACGGGGAGCTGTGGGGGGCGCCCAGCGGCCTGCCCTGGGCCATGCGGGTTCCCTGTGACCGCTTCGGTGAACTGTGCGACATAAAACTCCGCCTGCCCGTCGGGACCCAGTACAGCCCGCCGCTGCATCCCAGCCAGCTCTACGAGGCCGCCCTGGAGGGGCTGGCCCTGTTCCTGCTGCTCTGGATCTTCTCCGCCAGGCCGCGGCCGGTGATGGCCGTTTCCGGCCTGTTCCTGCTCGGTTACGGGCTGTTCCGCTTTGCCGTGGAGTTCGTGCGCGTCCCCGACGCCCACATCGGCTACCTGGCCTTCGGCTGGGTCACCATGGGGCAGGTGCTGAGCCTGCCCATGATAATCGGCGGGATAGTCCTGTTCGCATTGGCCTACCGCAAGAAGGGGGCATCAGCCTGACCATGCGCCAATATCTCGATCTGATGCGCCATGTGCGGGATCACGGGGTCCGCAAGGAGGACCGCACCGGCACCGGCACCCTCAGTATTTTCGGCTACCAGATGCGCTTCGATCTGGCCGACGGTTTTCCCGCCGTCACCACCAAGAAGCTGCACCTGCGCTCCATCATCCATGAACTGCTGTGGTTTCTGCGGGGCGACACCAATATCAAATACCTGCGTGAAAACGGCGTCTCCATCTGGGACGAGTGGGCGGATGAGAACGGCGACCTGGGCCCGGTCTACGGCTATCAGTGGCGCTCCTGGCCGGGGCCGGAAGGGCGGTCCATTGACCAGATCGGCCAGCTGGTGGACCAGATCCGGACCAACCCGGACTCCCGCCGGCTGCTGGTCAGCGCCTGGAATCCCGCCTGCGTGGACCGGATGGCCCTGCCACCCTGCCATTGCCTGTTCCAGTTCTACGTGGCGGAGGGGCGCCTCTCCTGCCAGCTCTACCAGCGCAGCGCCGACATCTTCCTGGGGGTGCCCTTCAATATCGCCTCCTACGCCTTGCTGACCCTGATGATCGCCCAGGTCACCGGGTTGCGGCCGGGCGAGTTCATCCACACCTTCGGCGACGCCCACCTCTACCTCAACCATCTGGAGCAGGTGGAGCTGCAGCTCTCCCGGGAGCCTTATCCCCTGCCGCAGATGAAACTGAACCCGGATGTCGCCTCGGTCTTCGATTTCAGATATGAGGATTTCGAGCTGGCGGATTACCGCTCCCACCCCCATATCAAGGCGCCCGTGGCCGTCTGACTCTTCAATAGCGCCGCCCCCGCCGCGATGATCAGTCCACAGATTAAGCCACCGTGCGCAGTCATCGCGGCGGGGGCGCCGCTCCTACACATCCTCCTTGCCTGAGCCGGTCAACGCCATGCCAGAGTTCAAATTGCTGCTGTTGCTCATGATCGCCAATGGCACGCCGGTGATCGCCCGTAAACTCTTTGGAAGCCGCTTCGGGTTTCCGCTGGATGGGGGGGTGAAATTCATGGACGGCCGTCCTCTGCTGGGTTCGTCGAAGACCCTGCGGGGGCTGTTGCTGGCCGTCGTGGCGGCAACCCTCACCGCCCCCTTGTTCGGCTATTGCTGGGGCATCGGGGCCATGATCGGAGGCGCGGCGATGCTTGGGGATCTTTTGTCGAGCTTCATCAAGCGGCGGCTCGGGCTGGCGCCCAGCAGCATGGCGCTGGGGCTGGATCAGATACCGGAGTCCCTGCTGCCGCTGCTGGTGTGCAAGGTCCCGCTGGGGCTCGGCTGGCTGTCGATCGCCATGGTGACGATGGCCTTTTTCGTGTGCGAGCTGCTGTTCTCCTTCGTGCTGTACCGGCTGCACATCCGGCGCAGGCCCTATTGAGCGGCGTGCAGATGATGCAGGGTGATTTCCGGGGGACAGTTGAGGCGTACGCCGACCACGGCGGTGCCCGCGCCGGTGGAGGTGTAGCCCATCATATTGTGGTGGTGCCATGGGCCCTTGCCCAGGTGTCGCGGGCACCTTGCATCCAGGGTGACCGGGTAGCCGCCCGGCAGGCAGATCTGGCCGCCGTGGGTGTGGCCGCACAACATCAGGTTGAAATCCGCGTGGGCCGCCTGGCGGTAGATCTCCGGGGTATGGGAAAGCAGGATGGAGATCCCGTCATGGGGCACCTGTTGCGCCGCCTTCTCCATATTGTCCACCCGGTAGAAGTGGGCGTCATCGACGCCCGCCAGGTGAATCAGGGCGCCGTCGCGCTCCAGGGTGACGGATTCGTTCAGCAGCATGCGGATGCCCATGGCCTCCAGGCCCGGCACCATGCGGATGCTGTCGTGGTTGCCCAGGACGCCGTAAACCGGGGCCTTCAGGTGGGCCCGGACCCGCTCCATGCCTTCCAGGGCGGCCTCCCAGGGACCGAAGCTCCTGAACCGGTAGTCACCGGTGAGGACGCAGGCATCGTAATCCAGCTCCATGAGGCTCCGGATAATGGCGTGTTCGCCGTCCGGATGCCGGTCCAGGTGCAGGTCGCTGAGTTGCAGCAGGGTGAATCCATCGAAGGCCTCTGGTAATCCCGGCAGATTGACATGGTTATGCCGAACCCGAATATCCAGGGCGTTGCGCCTGCCGCGCCCATACAGGCCGGCCAGCCGCAGGCTGTTGCGGATGAAGGAGTGAACGGAATACCAGTTTTCCAGGTGGAAGAAACCGATCCCCTGCCCGAAGACCTGGGCCTCGTGATCCTGCTCGATGCCCAGCCGTTGCCGGGCGTGAAGGCGGCCGAGGCGTCGCTCCAGGCGCTGTGTGATGTCCATTTCCATGCTAACGGGGAGGTAGAGAGGGCGGAAACGGCATGGCCGGGCTAGTTGGCGGAGTGCGCCAGCGCCTTGCCGGTGTTTTTGATAATGGTGAAGTGGTCGCCGACCGAACCGTCCGCCTGCAGGAAGGTGGCGTCCAGGCGGTTGCCGTCGATGTCGAGTATGAGAGAGCCGAGTTCGGCCAGCGAGCTGTACATCACCGGATGATGGCGCATGCCGTCGATGGTCTCGCCGGCGCTTCCCGCAACCACGTACACCACGCCCTGGTGGGGTGCGCCGCTGATCTTGGTGTAGGGGCCGTCCCCGTCTTCCCGTCCGTCGCCACCGTCCAGGATCATGCCTTCGGTCAGGGTGGCGGAGGGGCCGTAATGCCCGTCGAGCAGAAAAGAGCGCTCGTAGGCGTGGCTGTGTCCGTTGAGAACCAGGTCGACGCTGTATTCGTCCAGGATCGGCAGCACGTTCCTGCGCATTTCCGTCATCCGCTTGCCGGTGTCCGAATTGTAGCGTCCCATGGTGTAGGGAGGATGATGCCAGTAGACGATGGTCCATTGTCGTGACGTGGCGGCCAGGTCCCGGCGCAGCCAGGTCAGCATGGGGCCGGATGGGGACCGTGACGACCCGTAGGAATCCAGGCAGATAAAGTGGATGTTGGCGTAATCGAAGGCGTAGTACGCCTCGGTGCCGGACGGGACGCCGCCCGCCTGGCCCCGCCGCGGCAGGCTGAAGATATCGAAATAGGGGCCGGTCTGGGTCCTGGACTCGGAGCCATAGCCGTCATGGTTGCCCATGGCCGGCCACAGGACCCTGCTGCGCAGCACGGTGGGGTATATGTCGAACACCGCTTCCTGGTATTCGGCGTCCTGGCCGCTGCTGTAGGCGTTGTCGCCCAGCATCAGCACCAGGTCGGTATCACCGTGGCCCGGGTAGTCGAGGTATGCGTCGCGCACCGCCCAGGCGTCGTCGTCGGCGGTGCCGGAGTCGCCCAGTACCCAGATGCGGGTGCCGGCCGGGGCCCCGGCGGGGGGTGAGGTGGTGAAGAAATGGTCGCTGTCCCCTCCCGCCAGCACCCGCCCGGATGAGCCGACGGCATAGAAGTACCTGGTGTCCGCGGCCAGGCCGGTGACCAGCACCTCATGCTCCGTCGTCAGGGCCCGGCTGTTGGTTGTATGGGTCAGGCCGGCGGGGCTGCCGCCATAGCGGACCACGCTTTCGCTGGGCAGGTCCGTGCGCCAGCGGATGATGATGCTGTCGCTGGTCCCGCGCTGCAGATAAGGCCCCCGCGTCAGCTCCAGGGCCCAGCCGTCGGCGGACAGCAAGCCAAGCAGGAGGATCAATATCCCCGCCCTCAGGCCGGGGTTTGGAAGCGGCGTGTCCATAGTCATGGGTTGGCCCCGGCGGCCGGGGCATCGGGCAGGAAGAGAAAGGCGGCCATGGCCCTATTTTACGGCCCGGCGGACGGGGGAGAAAGTGATTTTTGGAGGTGCTCTCAGGCCGGATCGCCCACCAGGGCGCCGAAGAGGTCCTTGGGATCGGCCGGTTGCGGGATCAGCGCTGCCTCGCTGCCGATACCGAGCTCCCCGGCCAGCTCATGGACCAGCCGCAGGGCGGAGTAGTCCTCCAGGGCGAAGCCCACCGAGTCCAGGAGGGTCAGCTCCCCCGGGGACTCCCGCCCGGGGCGGCGGCCGGTGACGATCTCCCACAGCTCGGCATGGACCTGGGCCTGCGGCCGGTTCTGGATTTCACCCTCCACCCGGCTCTGGGGCAGGTATTCCACCACGACCCTGGCCCGGTCGAGCAGCCTGGGGTCCAGCTCCGTCTTGCCGGGACAGTCCCCGCCGAGGGCGTGGATGTGAACCCCCGGCCCCAGCATCTCCGGGGTGAGAATCCGGTTGCGCCGCTTGGCGGCGGTGGCGGTAACGATGATGCAGGCGCCTTCTGCCGCCTCGGCGGCGTTTTTGCAGGGGATGAGGCGCGGGATGCGCCCCCCGAGGTTGGCGGCGAACTTGGCCATGGCCCCGCCGTCCGGATCGTAATAGCGGACGCTGGTGAGGGGCAGGACCCCGGCCAGTGCCAGGGCCTGGAATTCCGACTGGGCGCCGGTGCCGATCATGGCCAGCACCTGGCTGTCGGGGCGGGCCAGATAGCGGGCGCCGAGGGCGGCGGTGGCGGCGGTGCGCAGGGCCGTCAGCCAGGTCATCTCGCACAGCAGGAGGGGATAGCCGGTGGCGACATCCGCCAGCATCCCCAGCGCCACCACGCTGAGCTTGCCCTGGTGCGGGTTGCCGGGGTGGCCATTGACATATTTGAAGGCGTAGAGGCGATCATCGGCGCAGGGCATCAGTTCGATCACCCCCTGAGGATAATAGGTGGCGTGGCGGGGGCTGAGTTTGAACGCCTCCCAGCGGCCGAAGTCCCGTTCCAGCGCCTCGAGCAGCCGGGCATTGAATTCAGCCAGCCCCATCTCATGGATCAGCCGGCGCATGTCCGTGGTGGTGATCAGTCTCATTCCCATGGCTCCCGGTGATGAAACAGGGCCGGTGAGCGGTTTTGCCTTGCTTTGAGTCTAGCTGTTTTTCTTCCCCGCCCGGGTGCGGGCATGCAGATATATGTTGCATTCGCAACAATACCAAACTATATTTTTCATATGCATCAAATAGAGAGGATTGGGACATGAGTACCCTGGCGGTTCGGAAACCGGCCGCGGATGCAACTCTGGCCAAGGCGTTTCTCAATGCCGGCAAGGCCCTGGGGCTTACGCAGGCCGAGCTTGGGCATGTGATCGGCAGGGACCGCAGCGCCCTCCACCGCAGAGGCATCGACCCTTCGAGCAAGCAGGGGGAGCTGGCGCTGCTGCTGATTCGTGTCTACCGCAGCCTCTATGCGCTGACTGGCGGGAACGAGGCCGACCTCAGGCACTGGATGCACACCGGCAACAGGCATACCGGCGGCGTCCCGGCCGGGCAGGTGAAGTCGGTGCAGGGCCTGATTCGTGTGGTCGAATACCTGGACGCCATTCGCGGCAAGATCTGATGGACATCTGGGCGGCCTGCAGGGATGAGGTCCAGCCCGAACCGCTGGAAGGGCGGCTGATCCGGATGGTTGAGAACCAGGAGCAGACCGCCACCCGCGCTCTGGTGGATGATCTGGCGGAACAGGCCCTGCTGGAGGAGATGCTGGAGGCCGGGAAGCCGCCGCTGCCGCCGGAGACGGCGGGACTGCACTACCTGCTTGCGACGCCCTTTCGCTACCCGCCACTCAAGCATGGCTCCAGGTTTGGCGCCCGCCACGAACCCGCTCTCTTCTATGGCTCCACCGCCCTGGGTGCGGCGCTGGCCGAGACCGCCTACTACCGCTTCGTATTCTGGTGGGGGATGATGGATCCGCCCCCCGCCGGCAGGCTCATGACGGAACATACCGCCTTCGGGGCCGCTTATGCCGCCGGCGCCGGGCTGCGCCTGCACAGGCCGCCGTTTGATGCCTTCGAGCATCGGCTCGCCTCCCCCGATAACTACAGCGACACCCAGCTGCTGGGGCGGCGGCTGCGCGGGGCCGGCGTGGAGGCGTTCGAGTACCGCTCCGCCCGCGATCCAAGGCGGGGGATCAATGTGGCCCTGTTCACCCCCCGGGCCTTCGCCGGCCCGAAACCCCTCTGGCAGCAGACCTGGCTGTGCGACACCCGTGGGGAGGAGGTGGTCTTCTACAGCAAGGAGGAGGGGGCCTGCCGGTTTGCACTGGGGCTGTTTCTGGTGGAGGGCGAACTGCCCACGCCTGCCGTCTGAGCATGTCCGGGGCGTGCGCCGCCCTCCCCCGCGCTGTATCATCCCGGCCCATGCGCCGAAACCGCCCCCGCATCTCCCTGATCGCCGCCATGGCCGATAATCGTGTTATCGGCCAGGGAAACCGGCTGCCCTGGCATCTGCCCGCCGACCTGCGCCACTTCAAGGCCCTTACCGTGGGAAAGCCCATCATCATGGGACGCAGGACCTGGGAGTCGCTGCCCGGCCTGCTGCCGGACCGGCCCCATATCGTGGTTACGCGAAATCCGGCGTACCGGGCGGAAGGTTGCACTGTGGTGCACAGCGTCGAGGAGGCCCTGGCCGCCGCCGGGGATGTCCCCGAGGTGATGATCGTGGGCGGCGCCGACTTCTATGCCGAGATGCTGCCCCATGCCGACCGCATCTACCTGACGCTGGTGCATGCGCAGCTCGAAGGCGACGCCTTTTTCCCGGAGTATGACCCCGCCGAATGGGAGCAGGTGGAGCGGGAGGACCATGCGCCGGATGAAAGGAATCCCTGCCCCTACAGCTTCATCACCTTGCAGCGGTCCGCCGCCCGGGCCTGACGGCCGCTTCGCTACCTCTTTCCCGGATTGCGCTCCTTAATGAAGGCGGGCTGGGATGCCGTGGGGCTCCTCATGCCGCTCCAGAGGGCATAGATGTTGTCCGGCCACAGGGACTGGAACCAGGCGATGACGGCATCGATCTGCGCCGCCGAAAGCTTTTCCTGAAACCCCGGCATTTTTCCTCCAAGCCGGATGCCGCCCTCCCGGATGGTCCGCCGCAGCAATGGCAGCGGGTGGTGCCAGGTGTGCGCCGTCCCGTTCAGCGGTGGCGGCGGGAAGTGGCCGTCGGGTCCGGGTTTGCGCCATTCGGGCGTGGATGCGGCGTTTTTGCCGTGACACTCGGAGCAATGCCGGGCAAACAGCGCCTTTCCCTGGGCGACCTGTTCCGGCGTATACCACCGCTTCATCCCCGGTCCGGGTTCCCCGGCATCGGCCGGCAGCCATGGCAGCATGATGAAAAATAACAAGGCGCGTTTCATCTTGGGGTCACCCCGGTCCCCTAATAGCTCGAAAAGACCCTGGTGCGGCCGTTCTTGTCAAAAGTGAGGACATCGTAGGGATCCTCATAGGCGCCCTCCATGCCGGGGGACCCCATGGGCATGCCCGGCACGGCGAGCCCGGCCACGGCCGGCTTTTCCTCCAGCAGCCGCTTGATGTCCCTGGCCGGGACATGGCCCTCCACCACATAACCCTCCACCAGGGCCGTGTGGCAGGACGCAAGCTTCCTGGTGATGCCGTTTTGGGCCTTGATGGCGCTCATGTCCTTGCGGTCATGGGCCGTGACGCGAAAGCCTTCATCGCGCAGATGATCGACCCAGTCCCGGCAACAGCCGCAGGTGGGGGATTTGTAGACGATGATCTCCGCCGCCCGGGCCTTCTTGAGGCTGGGCGCCCAGATGGCCACGCCGGCCAGTATCGCCACTGTCCCGATGATGGCGGCCATATTCCAAAGCCGGGCGCGGCCTTTTCCTTTGGGTGCTTTTGGGGGCCTGGTCTTTTCCCCCGGTTTATCAGGTTTTGTCATGGTTGCTGTTTCTCCGGATTCTGAAATGCCAAGCGATGGCCCGGGCGACACTTGTCATTGGGGAATTTAAGGCCAGTTCAATGGTGAAAGGTTCCCTTCACCCCGCGGGCGAGGTGTTTTGTGATCATGGCGGCCTCCTCGCCAAACGAACCCGGCCGCTTCAGGGCCGCCGGGGCTTCTGGTAGATACAGAAGATCTCATCGCCATGCCCGGAGAGGGCGGCGGCCAGTACATAAAGCCGCGCGATAATGCGCCGGAGCTTGCGCTTTTTCGAGGGTCTGCCCCGGTTGCCTGTCCGGTAGTCCCAGCTGTTGAGGACCATTTTGGGGGTGGAGAAGGTCTCGGTGGTTTTCTCCCGGAAGCCGGCCCTTGTTGCGAGGAGCCGCAGGTTGTTGGGCGCGAACAGGATGAGATGACGGGGGACGTCGTTGGCGTACCAGTTGGCGCCGAACCAGCCCCGGCCCAGCGCCTGGCTGTTGGGGGTCTTCAAGACCATGAGGCCGCCGGGCTTCAGAATTCGGAAGATCTCGGCAATGAAGGGCCGGGGATCGGGGATGTGCTCGATGACGTGGCGGGCGGTGACAACGTCGAAGCTTTCATCCGGGAAGGCGGCTTCGGCCAGCTCGCCCCGAAAGACCTCGAGGCCGGATTCGCGGCAGGTCCGGGCTGCGCTTTCGTTGAACTCCACCCCCTCCGGCCGCCAGCCGAGTTTCCGCATGGCCAACAGGAACTTCCCGCCGCCACAACCCACATCGAGCAGCCGCCCGTTTTCCCGGTAGGGAATGGCGTCCCGGTAGGCGAATGTAGCGGCCAATTGTCCCAGCCAATCCGGCAGGCCGCCGGAGAGATGGCGGTAGCCATAACGCGCCCGCAGCACGGACTTCTCAAGCGGATTGAGCTCCTTCGTCCCGCCGGCCCTGTAGGGTTCGTAGTCGTCGGGATAGAAAGAGGCGATCGTCCCGGATGAGGGTGTCGGCGCCTGGTAAACTGCGCCGCAGGATGCGCACTCCGCATAACAATACTCCCCCGGGAGCCCCATCAGCAGATCCTTGCCCATATAGGCGAAGCGCCCGTTCCCCCCGCAGACGGGGCAGTCTTGTTCAATAACAGGTGGGTGGTCTGACATCGGGGGGGTCGGTCTCCTACGGGCGCCGCGGGCCTCTTTCAAGGGAGGCTAGCATTTTCTGGAAGGCGGCCTGCAAAGTAAAGTGATCGAGGCAGCGCCTTCGTCCCGCCTCTCCCATGGAGAGCCGCAGGTCCCGGTCCTGCGCGAGCCTTTGGATGGCCTCGATCCAGTCCCGGTCGCCGGCTGCGAGAAAGCCGTTGACGCCATGCGCCACCATGTCCTTGTTGACCCCGGTGGGCGAAGAGATAACCGGCAGCCCCGAGGCCATGTACTGAAGCACCTTCAGGCCGCACTTCCCCCGGGTGAAGGCATTGTCGGGGAGGGGCGCGATGCCTATATGGGCGGAGGCGAGTTCCCGGGCCTCCGTCTCCGGCGACCACTGAACCGGCAGGATTTTCAGCTTGTCGGACGCCAGTGAAAAGTCGGCGATAATCTTGAGCCGCAAGGATGGCAATGACCCGGCCGCCGCTTCCAGGGCGGGAAGCATGGTGACCAGATGCCTTTTGGTGGAGCTGCTCCCTATCCAGACGAGATCCAGCGACGAGGCGGGCTTTTCCGCCCGGACATTGTATCTGTCCGCATCCAGGGCCGTCGGGATGACCTCGACGGCGCCGTTGAACGGCCGGGCCTTCTCCGCCAGATAGCTGTTCCCGGCCCAGACCTGGTCGCAAAGGGGAAGGGTGGCGGCAAAACGCCGCTCCCGCCCGGCAGAGCGGCTTCCATCGCTCTTGGCGAATATGGCGTCGTCGAAGGTGAAGATCAACTGCCGCGAGGCCTGCCGCAGCAGTCGGGCGAAAAGGCGGCCATAGGTACGGCGAACCACCACAACCGCATCTGCATCTGCGCCGGCCCGGAGGATATTAAGGCGGGCCGGCAAAGAGCGGCGGTCAGTCAGATGTGTTGGCTGCCAGCCAGCCGCCTTCAGCAGAGGAAAAAAATCGGTTGCCCGGTAGCGGGTCGAAGGCGAGTGCGGTCCCTTGGATATAAATAGGATTTTTTGCAATATGGGTGCTCAGACGAAAGTGTTCCATCCATCAAGTAAACAACACATCCTAAGTTATTGCCTTGACGGAGTACAAGTGCCGGTTGAGCGTGTGGTGGCGTAATCGGCAACAGTCGGTTCGAGGCGGAGGGGTTTGCGTCGATTTGGTGGGCTTACTCCAAGATTCCAGGCCGGCTTGGTGCCGCTGTTTGGTCATCAGCGCGGCCATAGATGATCACCCAGTCATCCCCATTGGTAAATTCACGCAGGGGCTTCAGGCTCTCGCTGCGAAGCAGCTCCAGCGCCAGCTTGCGCGAGTTCTCATCCTTGGCCTGTACGGCATACATATCCGCGTGGGCGTCGCGAACCTGTTGGCGGAACTCGGGCGTGGCGATGGGGCTGGCAGCCCACCCCCAGTCGACAGGATATCCCGCGTAATAATCTATGCGTCTGTTATTGCTGAATAACTTCCCGCCTTCTGGCAGGTTCTCCTTGATCCAGTGGCCGGTATCTCGCAGGTAAGTTTTACTTGGCGAAGTGGAGATAAATCCGTCCAGGACTATATACAGGAGGCCAAGGGCCAAAATGGGGTAGAGAAGCCGTTCCCAGCGGGACAGGCTGTTGCGGGACTTCCACCGGTCGAGCGCTGCCGACAGGAAAAATGGAACGGGCAGGAGAAGAATCAAGGTAGCGGGTATCATCCAGCGGGTGGACAAGTCGAAGTTGGGTATAAGATAGACGAGCAGGATGCAGAGATTAATGGCGAAGAGCCACACCATGACGTGGATAAAGGCCCGAGGGGCGCGGAATGCACATCGAAGCGGCCCAATGAGATAAAGGGGCCAGTAAAAGGGCGTCATGATGCCGGCGAACTTCTTCATCAGGATGAGTGCCAGCGCCGCCGTGAGGGTGAGCGTTGCATAGTCCCGGGGGATGGCCCGTGATACCAGGCTTACGCGATCCGCCATTGCTTCCGGCACGGAGTTCAAGAATGATTCGACGCGCTGCAACGGCTCCAGCAGGGGGTGCCCTCCCAGGGTATAGTCAGAGAGGTCGATGGCGGGCCCGAACAGGGCCCAGACGCCGATAGCCGCAAAGGTGACGAGCGTGACGGTATGGGCCTTGATCAGTAGTCGAACACGCTGGCGTATGGGCCCGGGAGAAACCCAAAGGAGAACAAAGGGCAGCAACACCATTATGACGACGCCCTGAGAGCGGAACAGCGTTGCAATGACTGCTGTGGCTCCCCACCCGATGGCGTGCGGGATTTGCCCGGCTTTCATGAATCTGAGAAATAAGAGTACAGACAGCATGTGAAATGCCCAGAAGCCGGGGTCGCGTATCACGTCTGCCCGCCATCCCACAATCTCGGGGAGGGTCAGGATAAGGAAGGCGGAAAACAGCAGGGTCTGCCGGTTGGCGCCCAGCATGCCGGTGATGGAAACGAAACAATATGCCAGAAGGGCATTGAACAGGCTGTTGACAAGCCAGGCGGATTCCTCCAGGGGCAGTGACGCCATGGAGGATGTGGCGGCAATCAGCGCCGGGTAGAAGAGGCGGGAATAGATGTGGTAGGCGCCCCGCAAGTCCCCTGCCAGGAGGTGGCCGGCGGCATCCAGATACATGACCCCATCATCGACGATGATCGGCCGTTCGAAAAACGCAATAGATGCAAGAAGAAAGCCGAGAAGTGCGGCGGAGTATGCGATAATCCTTATTTCCGCCTTTTTGGGTTTGTCGTTCAAATCTGGTTCATTGTCGGCGTCGAGGGGATGTATGCTGGATTTCAGTGTGCAGTCGGTTTCCATGGTGCCGATTTTCCAGAGGGCCTGATTAATAACTGTCCTGGTATTGTTGTTGATGCGATCAGATTAGAGCGTAGTATTAGCGTTGCATTATACCGTGTATTCAGGCTTCATGTGCTTGCTTTGCCTTTAACAGGTTGATTTGTAAGCGCTCCTGCGAGCTATGGCTATCTGATCAGTCGCACCCGGGTTATTGTCTTGATGGCGTGCGGCGCCCCGCGATCGAAACATGTAAGAGATGGAATAGCAATGCCTGCCGCCACGACTGATAATGATCGTGCCTGGTACCTGATCTACACCAAGCCGCAGCAGGAGCGAAGGGCCCTTGAAAATCTTGAACGGCAGGGCTTCGAGGCCTTTCTTCCGTTGCTGCGCACCTTCAGGCGCCGCCGTGGAAAGCGGCTGGAGGTGCTTGAACCGATGTTCCCCCGCTACCTGTTCGTCCACCTCAGTGAGGCGGTGGACAACTGGGCGCCCATTCGCTCTACCCTGGGAGTGAGCCGTCTGGTTCAATTTGGTGGCGAGCCGGCCAGGGCGCCCATAGGATTGGTGCGGATACTGCAGGCCGGCACGGACGAGGCCGGGGTCCACTCCCGTCCGCCCAGGGATTACCAACCAGGCGAGCCAGTGCGCATTGCTGATGGACCATTTGCCGGCTACGAAGGTGTCTTTCAGGCCAGAAGTGGAGCGGAGCGGGTGCTCCTGTTGCTGGAGATCGCCGGGCAGACGGCCCGGCTGCAGATCCCGGAACTGGACCTTGAACAGTTGGGTTGATGCTTTATTTTGGGTGTTGGATCAAGGCGCCGTTTACAGACCAAAGGATGGAGAAGTGGTGCAGGGATGCACTGTTTACAGACCAAAGGGTGGAACCCCGTTTGCGCTTTGGCGTCGGCACCCAACCCCCTGGATGCCGGCCTAAATCCGGCATGCTGGAACCCCTTACCGTTTTTGTCAAGATTTTGGCCGCCTCATGTGGTTGACTGACGGGGTTTCCGCCGCTATCGTGTTCGCTCCATGAACGGGGAGGATAAGAAGGAGGCCCTTACCCTCGGGGTGCTGGAGGCCGTGGGGGAGCGGCCCGACATGACACAGCGGAATCTCGCCCGGCGTATGGATGTTGCGCTGGGGCTGGCCAATTCCTATCTGCGCCGCTGTGTACGCAAGGGCTGGATCAAGGTCAAGCATTGCCCCGGCAACCGTTATCTCTACTACGTGACCCCAAAGGGATTTATTGAAAAAAGCCGTCTCTCCGCGCGCTATCTTTCCAGTTCCCTCATGTTTTATCGAAAGGCGGGGGAATCCTGTCTTGCCGCCTTTGATTATTGCCGCGCCAATGGCTGGCGCCGGATAGCGCTGTGCGGGATTTCGGATCTTGCCGAGATCGCCTTCATACGCGCCCAAGAGAAGGACATCAAGGTGCTGGGATTCATCGCGCAGGCCGGCGGGAAAGACCGATATCTCGGGCATCCGATATATCGGCTTCCTGAGCGGCCGAGTGGATGCGAGGCCTTTCTGGTGACTGACCTGGAAGCGCCGGCTGACACCTTTAAGCGGATCTGTTCTCATGTTGATGAGCATCGGGTGCTTGTGCCGGGCATCCTGGAGTGGCGGCCCGCTGCGGGGGCCGCAAACAAGGCGCCAACCCGCACCAGATAAGGGGTGTTGGCGGATCGTATGCCATGCGGTGTGAAATGACACTGCAGGGCGGTAGCGTGCTTGGTGGACTGCAGAGTGACATGAGTACGGGGCGGTCCAGCGTGGTCTGGATGGCATGTTAGATTGACATTTTCCTGAGACGTTCTTGTGCAAGATTCCTCCGTACCAAAACTCTTAAAGCATTTCGTTGCGACGTATCCGGTTCGCACTGCAACGATTGTGGTGCTCCTGAGCGTTGCCGGCCTGGCCGAAGGCATTAGCGTTATGGCTCTCCTGCCATTTGTCGAGCTCGCCATCGGAGGGCACCAAGCTGAATCGGGCGGGGTTGGCGACGTAGTGTCCCGGTTGGCTGGGACGCTTGGCGTTAATCCATCCCTTGGGGGACTGCTCATCCTCATTGTGGCAGGAATCGCGGCAAAGGCCGCAATAACCCTCGTTGCCATGAAGGAGGTCGGCTATGCGGTTGGCCGAATGATGACCGATCTGAGGCGAAGACTGATCTCGTCGCTGATGGCGGCGCGCTGGTCCTACTTTGTGGCGCGCCCTCTCGGAACATTTGCCAATGCCATTGGCGCTGAAACCATTCGTGCCGGCGCAACATATCAGCAGGCGGCCCGCTTGGCCGCCGCGGCTGTCCAAGCCGCCGTCTATGGCGTGGTGACCGTTCTCGTGTCCTGGAAGGCGGCTTTGTTTGCAATTCTGGCAGGCTTGTTTGGTGCCGCGGTATTCCACAGGGTTGTCGCTGCCGCAATGAGATCCGGTGAACGCCAGACCGCGCTGATGCGATCGCTGGCCGTGCGTACCACAGATACTCTTCAGGGCATCAAGCCGATCAAAGCCATGGCTGCTGAGGAGTCCGCCGTGCCACTGCTCGATCACGAGATTCAGGAGTTGGATGATGCCCAGCGAGATCAGGTATGGTCGGCGGAACTCCTGCGCGTCGCTCAGGAGCCGTTGCTCGTCTTGCTGCTGGCCCTTGGCATCTATGGCGCCGTCGAAATCGGTGGCGAATCGCTGCCGGCGCTCATGGTGGTGGCGGTTCTCTTCTATCGGTTGTTCAATCGATTCCAGGTAATGCAGGAGATCTACCAGCAGATCGGAACAGGTGCGAGCGCCTACTGGTCCGTCTACCGACTATGCGGGGAGGCCGAGCGGGAAGGGGAGCGGTGTTCCGGGGGCGGAATACCGATCGGCAGGGTTCCCCGAATCGAACTTGATGCCGTTACCTATGCTTACGATAATAATGATGTCTTACGCGACTTGTCTCTCAGCATCGAACCTGGTGAATTTGTGGCGGTGACAGGCACCTCGGGTGGAGGCAAGACCACACTGCTGGACATCGTCAGTGGCCTTCTATCACCCAGAACTGGCTGTGTCCGGCTTGATGACCGCGACCTTGGTGATCTCGATCTGAAGTCCTGGCGCGGTAAGATTGGCTATGTTCCTCAGGAAATGCTTCTCCTGCACGACAGCATCTTCCGCAATGTATCCCTCGGTGACGAGACCATTTCGCGTACCAAGGCTGAGGCAGCCCTGCGGGCAGCAGGTGTCTGGGAGGTCGTCTCGGCTCTTCCCGAAGGAATGGATACCGTGATCGGCGAGCGCGGCAGTCGATTTTCGGGTGGTCAGCGGCAGCGCATTTCCCTCGCGCGCGCGCTGGCGCGCGAGCCGGCGCTGTTGCTGCTCGACGAAATCACCGCCGCCCTGGATGAGGAAACCGAGCGCGGTGTTTGTGCGACGCTGAGGCGGTTGGCGGGGAAAATGACCATCATCGCGGTTTCGCATCAGCCAGAAATGGCGCGCGTGGCTGATCGAGTCATTCGCCTGGAAGCGGGACGGCTAGACAGCCCCATGATCGGACCTTCAACGAGTTGCACGGGCATCACGCATGCTAAATGATAAGGCGATACTGATAACCGGCGGGACCGGATCCTTCGGCAGGGGCTTCGTGGGCGAGGTGCTGTCCCGCTACCCGGACATCAAACGGCTGGTGGTGTTCTCCCGCGACGAGCTCAAGCAGTTTGAGATGGCGCAGACCTGGTCGGAGGCGGATTATCCAGGGCTGCGCTACTTCATCGGCGACGTGCGCGACGAGCGCCGGCTGGAGCGGGCGCTCGAAGGCATCGATTACGTCGTGCATGCCGCCGCCCTCAAGCAGGTGGTTACCGCCGAGTACAACCCCTTTGAGTTCATCCAGACCAACGTGCTCGGGGCGGAGAATCTGATCAACGCCTGCCTGACCATGGGCGTCAGGCGTGTCGTGGCGCTTTCAACCGACAAGGCGGCGGCGCCGATCAACCTCTATGGCGCCACCAAGCTCTGCTCGGACAAGCTGTTTGTGGCGGCCAACAACATCCGTGGTCGTCGCGACGTCTGTTTCAGCGTCGTGCGCTATGGCAATGTCATGGGCAGCCGCGGCTCGGTCATTCCCTTCTTCATCAAACGCCGCGAGACGGGATCACTGCCCATTACCGACCCGGGCATGACCCGCTTCAACATCGTGCTGAAGGAGGGTATCAGGATGGTGTTGTGGGCCCTGGAGCATGCGCATGGCGGCGAGGTATTCGTGCCGAAGATTCCCTCCTACCGCATCACCGACGTGGCGCGTGCGATAGGGCCGGAGTGCGAGTATCCCGTGGTTGGCATCCGTCCGGGCGAGAAGCTGCACGAGGAGATGATCACCGTCAGTGACAGCTACAACACCGTGGATCTAGGCCAATATTACGCCATCCTGTCGACGTCCTCGCCGGCCTCGGTCGACGAATACTGCCGCAAGACCGGTGCGTGCCGCGTGCCCGAGGGATTTGCCTACAACAGTGGCACCAATCCCGATTTCCTGACCGTCGATCAGCTGCGCGAACTGATCCGTCAGCATGTCGAGCCGACCTTCGTCGCCTGAGGACAATGAGCTACATTCCCTACGGACGACAGGATATCGACGATGTGGATGTGCAGTCCGTCGTCGATGTGCTGCGCTCGGACTGGCTGACCCAGGGGCCGGCGGTGCCGCGCTTCGAGCAGGCGCTGGCCGACCGCTGCGGCGCCCGTCACGGCGTGGCGGTCTGCAATGCGACGGCCGCGCTGCATCTGGCCTGTCGTGCCCTCAGCCTCGGTCCCGGCGGGCGCTTGTGGACCAGTCCGAACACCTTCGTCGCCTCGGCGAACTGCGCGCGTTACTGCGGCGCGGACGTGGATTTTGTCGATATCGACCCACGCACGCTCAACATGAGCGTCGACGCCCTGACCGAGAAGCTGGCACGCGCGGAAGTCGAGGGTAAGCTGCCCGATATCGTTGTGCCGGTCCACTTTGCCGGGCTGCCCTGCAAGATGGACCGCATAGCTGAACTGGCCGAGCGGTATGGCTTCGCGGTGGTCGAGGATGCCTCGCACGCGGTGGGGGCCAGCTACCAAATGGTCCCGACAGGTGCCTGCCGATATTCAGATATTACGGTGTTCAGTTTCCATCCGGTGAAGATATTGACCACCGGCGAAGGTGGAATGTTGCTCACGAACCGGGACGATCTGGCCGAGCAGCTGCGCTTGCTGCGCTCCCACGGCATTACGCGGCAGCCGGAGCAGATGATGGGAGCCAGCCACGGCGACTGGTACTACGAGCAACTCGATCTTGGCTACAATTTTCGGATGACCGACATGCAAGCCGCATTGGGCTACAGCCAGCTACAGCGTCTTGACGATTTCCTCGCACGCCGCTGCTGGCTTGCGGCTCGCTACGGCGAGCTCCTGGCGCAACTGCCTGTTGGCACGCAAGTGCAGCATTCCGACGCCCAATCGGCTTGGCACCTTTTCCCTGTACGCGTTGCGGCTTCGAGTCGGCGCGCGGTCTTCGATCATATGCGGCGCGAGGGGATTGGTGTCAACGTTCATTACATCCCGGTTCACCTTCAGCCCTATTACCGCGAGCTTGGCTTTGGTCCCGGCGATTTTCCAGAGGCGGAGCGTTACTACGCCGAGGCCATCAGCCTGCCGCTGTTTCCCAGTTTCACCAAGGACCAGCAGGTCTGGGTTGTCGGCGCCCTGAGGAGGATTCTCGGTCAATGAACATCGCCGTGATTCCGGCGCGCGGTGGCAGTAAACGTATTCCGCGTAAGAACATCAAACTTTTTGCCGGAAAGCCGATGATTGCTCACGCCATCAGTGCCGCCCGGGCATGCGGGCTTTTTGAGCACATCGTCGTGAGCACCGATGATGAAGAAATCCTCCGTATCGCGCGCGGGGAGGGCGCCGAAACGCCGTTCTTGCGCCCGCCAGAACTCGCGGACGACAACACGCCGACGGTTCCCGTCGTGGCCCACGCCATCACAGCATGCGAGGCCCTCGGCTGGAAGATTCAAACCGTTTGCTGCATCTACCCCGCCGCCCCACTCATCCAGACGGCCGATCTGACCGCAGCCTTTTCGCTCCTACGAGCTTCCGGCGCCGAATATTGCTTCCCCGTCACTGCATTCCCCTCCCCGATCCAGAGGGCGCTGAAACGATCGGCAGATGGCCGGATGTCGCCTTTGCATCCTGAATTTGAACTGGTTCGGAGTCAGGATCTGGAACCCACCTACCATGACGCGGGACAGTTTTACTGGGGTACCCGGAACGCCTGGCTGAGCAATGCGAGGATCCATGCTGGCGGCGCGGGCTACGTCATCCCGCACTGGCGGGTTGTGGACATAGACACGGAAGAAGACTGGGTGAGAGCCGAGCTATTATTTCATGCCATTCGAGAGAAAGTGAAACATGAGTGACTACAAGACCGAGCAGGAGAAATTCTGGGCCGGAGAATTCGGCACGGACTATATCGGCCGCAACCAGGGGGACACCCTGTTGGCGTCCAACCTCAGCTTCTTCTCGAAGGCTCTGCAAAGGGTCCAGAGGCCCGGGAGCTGCATTGAGTTCGGTGCCAATATCGGCATGAACCTGAAGGCACTCAAGCTACTATATCCTGGGCAGGAACAGCATGCCATCGAGATCAACCACGAAGCGGTGCGGCAACTGTCCGGTGTAATCCCGCCGGGCAACATCCTGAACGACTCGATCATCGGTTTCCAGCCCACCCGAAACTGGGAGCTGGTGCTGATCAAGGGTGTGCTCATCCACATCAAGCCGGATATGTTGCCACAGGTCTACGATTCACTCGTGGCGGCCACCGGTTGTTACCTCCTGGTGGCCGAGTATTACAATCCTTCGCCTGTAGCGATCGCCTACCGGGGCCACAGTGATCGCCTGTTCAAACGGGACTTTGCCGGCGAAATCATGGATCAGCATCCGGAGATGAAACTGATTGACTATGGCTTTGTCTACCGCAGGGATACCAATTTCCCCCAGGACGATATTAACTGGTTCCTGTTGGAAAAACATTGATGCGAAGAGAGATATCATGCTGACATATTGCAATCACTGTGTAATGCCGGATACCAAGCCCGACCTACACCTGGACGAGGAAGGGATCTGCAACGCATGCCGGAGCTTTGAAAACCGCATGATGGTGGATTGGGACAAGCGCTACCAGGAGCTCCTGGAAATCCTAGATAGATACAGGAGCCGCTCCGGCAGCAACTGGGACTGCATCGTGCCGGTGAGCGGCGGCAAGGACAGCACCTATCAAGTCGTGCGCATGCTGCAGCTGGGGATGAACCCCTTGTGCGTGACATCTACGACCTGTGACGAATCGGCGCTGGGCAGGCGGAACATCGAGAACCTCAAGCATCTTGGGGTTGATCATGTGCAGATGTCACCCAATCCCCTTATCCGCGCGAAGCTGAACCGCATCGGCCTCATGCAGGTTGGCGACATCTCCTGGCCGGAGCATGTGGGCATCTTCACCATTCCGGTACGCGCCGCCGTCCAGTTCAGCGTGCCACTTATCGTTTGGGGCGAGAACTCACAGAACGAATACGGCGGGCCGGCCGCCGCTGCCAACAACAACATCCT
>DRKS01000050.1 GCA_011051655.1 Sedimenticola sp. | reverse complement strand
GAACGGGGGCGCCAGCTTTGAGTTCCGCATCGACTATACCGATGCCAGCGGCGCTCCCCCCACAGCCATGGAGGTCTGGGTCGACGCCAACGACAACGGCGCCTTCGAGGAGTCCGAAAAGCACGCCATGACCAGGCTGACCGGCTCCACCGGCACCTTCGACGACGGTGATTTCAGCAACGGCGAGCGTTATACCTATACCGAGACCCTCTACCATGTCGGCGACGGCCGGCTCAATTACCGTTTCTTCGCCGTGGCCGCCGGGGCCGGCCCGGCGACCGGCGAGCCGGTTGCGGTAAGACAACTGCGGGTGGACAACGCGGCCCCCGTGCTGGATTGGCCGGGAGACGCCAACTTTGAGAACGACGGCGTCCACCCCAACGATAACGTGGACGGCGGCGCCTTCCTGTTCCGGGTCAAATACGCCGACGCCGACGGCATGGCCCCGGTGGTGAAGCAGGTCTGGATCGATGCCAATGACGATTATCTCTACAGCGACTCGGAGAAGCACGAAATGACCCGGGAGGGGACGGGTGAGGACTACCGCGGTGGCGAGATCTACAGCTCCGGTCCCATCAGCCTGCACAGCGCGGGGGACGGGCGTTTGCGTTTCCGCTTCTACTTCACCGACGGCGAGGATGACGCCACCGGTGCGCCGGCGGAGGTCAACTTCGCGAAGGACCGGTACTCGAGGTATCTGCTGGTCAGCGGCAATCCGACCACCGTTACCGCGGCCACCGCCGTGCCCGCGCCGGGCCGGGACGACGCCATCGACATCAGCATGGGCTACAGCGGGGACGACAACGCCAACAACAGCTACAGCGTCCGCTACTGCCTGCAGAGCGCCTGCGCAAGCTGGACGGATCATGTGGTCGACGCCCCCCACTCGGCTTCCCCCTATACCACGACCATCACCGGTCTGATCCCGGGGGAGACCTACCGGGTTCAGATGACCTACAACGATGACCTGGTGGTCGGCGCCAACCCGGTGGTGCTGTCGGACATCAGGCTGCCTCATAAGGCGACCACCCCCGGCGTAGCGGCGGCCCTGGCCAGGAGCGTCAACTCCCTCAGGGTCTCCATGCCCTACGCCAATGACGCCGATCTCGACAACGACTACAGCATCGAGTACAAGCTGAGCAGCTCAGAAAGCTGGAGCACCTGGGCGCCGGATCCCCAGCCCCATGCGGCGTCGCCCTTCACCACGGTCATTACCGGACTCAGTCCCGGCGGGTCCTATGACGTGCGCATGACCTACCACGATGCCGACGGCTTCATGGGGGGGCAGCCCCCCACCCAGACGGTGAGCAACATCACCCTGGTCAATAATGGCACCACCGTGTTGATGGCTTCGGCCTCCCATGGCGGCGGCGCAACCATCGACGTCTCCATGCCGTACATCAACGATCTGAACGGCAACAACAGCTACAGGGTTGAGTATAAGGAAACCGGCTCCAGCACCTGGAGCACTTGGGCGCCCGATCCTCATCCGCATGTAGCCTCACCCTTCACTGCGACCATCACCGGTCTGGAGGCGGGTAAGACCTATGATGTGCGCCTGACCTACGACGACCCCGACGGCATCATCGCCGGCTTCCAGCAGCAGACCGTCTCCAGCATCCTGGTGCCGCTGGGTGACGAGGTGGTCTGCCAGAGCGACTGCTCCGGCATCGGGCCCTATCACAGCACCATTCAGGCGGCGATAGATGCGGCCAGCAGTGGCGACATGGTTGTCGTATTGCCAGGCACCTATCCCGAGAATCTGACCCTGGGCACCGACGGCCCCGGCGGCTCTGACTACGTCAACATCACCCTCAAGTCGCGCGACGGCGCCGGCACCGTCACCGTCACCGGCACGGGTGTGGACAGTCCGGTCATGGACATTCGCGGCAAGAACACCTCCATCATACGGGGTCTGACGTTCGATAACGCCAGGAGCAGCGGCGGCAACAACTCCCGTGGAATCTATATCTTCGATGCCTCGCCGACCATCGAGCAGTCCATCATCGAAGACAACTTCACCTACAGCTACAGGCCTGGCGCGGGCGTCTATATCTTCTCCGGCAACCCGGTCTTCAGGCGCAGCTGGATCAGGGGCAACAACGGTGACGAGGGTACGGGTATCTACTGTCGCGTCGGTACCCTGACCCTGATCAACACCCTGGTGACCGGCAATGGCAAAGCGGGCCAATCCAACGAGGGGGCGGGCCTGTATGTGCTTTCCGGATGCGCCGCGACCATCATCAACAGCACCTTCGCGGGCAACCGGGGGCAGAAGGGCGGTGCCATCCGGGGCCCGGGTTCGGTCACGGCGAAATACAGTGTTTTCTGGGGCAATGTGGACGAGTCATGGAGCCCGGAAGATCAGCTGGCGCCGGGATACGACGTCACTTACTCCGTGGTGGAAGGCGGCTATGCCGGTACCGGCAACGAGCTGAATGATCCAAAGTTCATATCGCCGGCGGCCGCTTCCGCTGCGCCGACCAGGGCGGGCGATTACCATCTTCAGGGGTATCCCGTGACCCCGGACGCCATACTCGATCTGGTCCTGCAGGGCGGGGATACGCTGGATCCGCTGACGCCCGCGGACGATTATGATGGCCATGCCAGACCCCGTGGCAGCAGCAACTCCATGGGGGCCTATGAGTAGCCGGTCCGGCTGATGTTGCTTCCCAGCGCAGGCCCTAAAGGAATATCGGTGTTACTCCGTTAATATGGCTGTGAAGCAATATATTGGATATTTTTTGGCCTGCCTGCCGGCACCGCGCCAGGTCTTTCTGGTAGTGGGGCTGCTGGTTTTTTTGCCGGATGTTGCGTTGGCTGGATATTTCGATGAGGTCGCAGCCGGTTTTTCCCGGTCGAAGGCGACGCCCGAACAGCTGACGATGTTCGCCGTCTACGGCTTTGCCATCATCATATTGTTGGTCCTGCTCAATCTGGTAAGGGAAAAGAAGGGGGCTGGACGCTTCGCCGCATTGCTGGCGATTCAGTTGCTCTGCAACGCCGTGTTGATTTATTACCTGTATCTTTAAGATTACATGGCCGCCCCTGATCATCCTGGACCGCATCCAGCCTTCGTGCTGCATCGCAGGGCCTACTCCAACACCAGCCTGCTGCTGGAATGCCTTACCGCCGCCAACGGCCGCTTCCCGGTCATCGCCAGGGGAGTGCGGGCGCGTTCCCCGGGTGGCGCCGGACTGCTGCAACCCTTCGTTCCCCTGTTGATCGGCTGGAGCGGGAGGGGGGAAGTCAAGACCCTCACCTCGTTCGAAATCAATGGGGCGGCCATCGATCTCGAAGGGCGCGCGCTCTATTGCGGCTTCTACGTCAATGAAGTGCTCATGCGCCTGCTGGAACGGCATGACCCGCATGAGGCATTGTTCGGGCTCTACCGGGAAACCCTTGCCGGACTTGCCGCTGACAATGAAATCGAGCGCATATTGCGCCGGTTCGAGCGGCTGCTCCTGACCGAGCTGGGCTACGGGCTGCTGCTGGAGCGGGATGCGGAAAGCGGCGCCCACATCGACCCGGACAGGCGTTATCATTACGAGCTGGAGCGTGGCCCGCTGCCGGTGCGGGCCGCGTCGGCCGATACCGTCAAAGGCAGCACCCTGCTGGCATTGGCGCAGGACCGGCGGCTTGACGGGGAAGAGCGCAAAGAGGCGCGCAGGCTCATGCGCCGGGTGCTGGCCCATTATCTGGGCGACCGCCCGCTGAAAAGCCGGGAGCTGTTCGGATCGGCTTGTGGTTGACGGTTTTCAGTTTACGGTTTACGACTTCGGCGGGAACGGAAAATGAGCAACAACAAAGAAATCCTCCTCGGTGTCAACATCGATCACGTGGCCACCTTGCGCCAGGCCCGCGGCACCCTTTACCCGGAGCCCGTTCAGGCGGCCCTGGTTGCGGAACAGGCGGGGGCGGACGCCATCACCCTGCATCTGCGGGAAGACCGGCGCCATATCCAGGACCGGGACCTGGAGATGCTGGCGGGGCTGTTACAGACACGCATGAACCTGGAAATGGCGGCCACCGGCGAGATGCAGGCCATTGCGCGGCGCATAGTCCCCGCCGATTGCTGCCTGGTGCCGGAGCGGCGCGAGGAGCTGACCACGGAAGGCGGCCTGGATGTGGCCGGCAATATCCCCTATCTGAAAGACTACTGCGCGGCCCTGGCCGAGGCCGGCATCCGGGTCTCCCTGTTCATCGACGCCGACCCCCGCCAGTTGGAGGCGGCGCTATCGGTGGGGGCGCCCGTGGTGGAGATCCACACCGGCCATTATGCGGATGCCAAAACGAAAGAATGCGCCCGGGCGGAGTTGGAAAAGGTGCGCAAGGCGGTTTCCCACGGGCTCGACCTGGGACTGCGGGTGAACGCGGGGCACGGCCTGCACTATCACAATGTACGGGCCATCGCCGCCATCGGCGGCATCAGCGAGCTGAATATCGGCCATGCCATTATCGCCCGCGCCGTCTTCTCCGGCCTGGCGGACGCCGTTGCCGAGATGAAGCGGTTGATGTGTTTGAGAGATTAGATACCGGCATCCGGAAGGCATGTGCCGTTTCCGGGCGGACACTGGATCAGCCGCTTTCGCAGATTCTGTCCCGCCACTCCCGGGCCCGCCGTAAGATCTCCTGGCGGTCCAGGGTGGTCAGTTCACTGCCGTGGACGACCTGCTTGCCGGCGACCCAAACGTCCGTCACCTTGTCCCGCCCCGTGGCGTAGACCAGTTGGGAGATGGGGTGGTACACCGGCTGGGTTTCCACCTGACCGAGATCCACGGCGGTGATATCCGCGGCTTTGCCCGGCTCCAGGGAGCCGGTCTCGTCGGCGAGGCCCAGCGCAATGGCGCCGTTGAGGGTGGCCATGCGCAGGGCGGTGGCTGCCGGCATGGCGCTGGCGTCTTGGGCCACACCCTTTGCCAGCAAGGCGGCGGTCCGGACCTCACTAAACATGTCGAGATCGTTATTGCTGGCGGCGCCATCGGTGCCGATGGCGACATTGACCCCGGCCTCCACGAGTTTATTCACCGGGCAGAAGCCGCTGGCCAGCTTCAGATTGGATTCAGGGCAATGCACCACATGGGCCCCTGACCGGGCGAAGGCGTCCAGTTCGTCCTCTTCCAGTTGGGTCATATGCACCGCCGCGAGGGAGGGGGAGACCAGCCCCAACTCCTGAAGCCGGGCCAGGGGGCGGCGGCCGGACTGCTGGAGCCCCCGCTGGATCTCATCCCGGGTTTCGTGCACGTGCATGTGGATCGGGATATCCATCTCGTCGGCCAGGATGCGGATGCGCTCCAGCGGCGCATCGGACACCGAGTAGGGCGCATGGGGGGCGAAGGCGGTCTTGATCAGGGCCTGGTTGCGGTACTGGTCGTGCACCGCCAGCCCCTTGTGCAGGTAGTCGTCCGCATCATCGGCCCAGGCGGAGGGGAAGTCGATCACGATCAGGCCTATGACGGCCCGCATGCTGGCGGCGGCCGACACCCGGGCGGTGACCTCGGGGAAAAAGTACATGTCGTTGAAGCAGGTGATGCCGCCCCGCAGCATCTCGGCCACGGCCAGGCGGGTGCCGTCGGCCACAAACTCCTCACCCACCCAGCGTCCCTCGGCGGGCCAGATATGATCGTGCAGCCAGGTCATCAGGGGGAGATCGTCCGCCAGCCCCCGCAGCAGGGACATGGCCGCGTGGGTGTGGCTGTTGATGAGGCCGGGGATCAGGGCATGCCCCGGCAGATCCCGCTCGGTCCGGGGGCTGTATTTGCGCTTCGCCTGGTCCGTGGGCAGGATCTCCAGGATGCGCCCGCCCTGGATCGCCAGGCTGTGCCGGTCCAGGACCTGATTCTCCGGGACCACAGGGATAATCCAGCGGGCGTTGATTAAGGTATCGATGTTCAAGGTTGGAACTCCGTCATCGCCCCTGGAGGGTGTCGTAATAGCCCGGCGCTTGACTTCCCCCTTTGATAAAGGGGGATTGAGGGGGATTTATCAAAACAGCAACCGATTGGTATAACGGTATTCATATTAAGCATTCAAATCTCCCCTAACCCCTCTTTGCTAAAGAGGGGAACGCTAAGAGGCTTTTATGACACCCTCCTCTGTGGCTGACCTTCAAATTAAAGTTATCTACTTTTCTTGCTTATTCGGTTCGGTATCCACGGAGAGCCTGTGGCAGAATAAATGCAATTTGCCACGAGATATCACAAGATGGAAGCCTCAATGCCCGATATCCCGCCTCATGCCGACAATGCCATTGTCTGGCGAGACGGAAGACTCTACCTGCTGGATCAGCGCTTGTTGCCGTTGAAGACCGGATTTATCGGCCTGGATACGGGGGAAGAGGTGGCGGATGCCATTCGCGACATGGTGGTGCGGGGCGCCCCGGCTATTGGCGTCACGGCGGCCTACGGGGTCGTGCTGGCGGCGCGCAACGCCTGGCAGGCGCGGGGACCGGGTTGGCGGAAGGCCCTGGAGCCGGACCTGGCCAGGCTTGCGGCGGCCCGTCCCACGGCGGTCAACCTGTTCTGGGCCCTGGAGCGCATGCGCGGCCTGATGGCGGAGCTGGGCGCCGGTGATCCCACGGCGCGGCTGCTGACTGAGGCGCAGGCCATCCACCAGGAAGACATCGCCGCCAACCGGCGCATGGGGGAGTTGGGTGCGGCCCTGATCGAAGGGCCGACCAGCGTGATCACCCATTGCAATGCCGGGGCGCTGGCCACCGGCGGCTATGGCACGGCCCTGGGGGTGATCCGCAGCGCCTTCGCCGCCGGGAAGATCGACCGGGTCTATGCCGACGAGACCCGTCCCTGGCTGCAGGGCTCCCGCCTTACCGCCTGGGAGCTGGGGCAGGATGATATCCCGGCCACCCTGCTCATCGACGGCGCCGCCGCCAGCCTCATGGCGCGGGGCGGTATCGGCTGGATCATCGTGGGCTCCGACCGCATCGCCGCCAACGGCGACGTGGCCAACAAGATCGGCACCTACGGGCTGGCCCTGTGCGCGCGCCATCATGGGGTGAAGGTCATGGTGGCGGCCCCCACTTCGACCATCGACATGACGCGGGCCACCGGCGCGGACATCCCCATCGAGGAGCGGGACCCCGCCGAAGTGCTTTGCTGCGGCGGAAACCGCATGGGCGCTCCCGGCGCCGGGGCCTGGAATCCCGTGTTCGACCTGACCCCGGCGGGACTGGTGGACGCCATCGTCACCGAAAAGGGGGTTATCCTCCAGCCAGACGCGAAAAAGCTGGCGAATCTAATGACTGGTTAATCTCAGGCGGTCTGAAAGCTGTTTTAAGCCGCTTTTTGGATGCGGCGCTACTTCGCCCTGTGTTAGAATTAGGCTTTCTTATTTGGGCGCTGATTGAGTGATCTATGACCGAATTCGCGAAAGAAGTCCTGCCGGTCAATCTTGAAGATGAGATGAAGCAGTCCTACCTGGATTACGCCATGAGCGTGATCGTGGGACGGGCGCTGCCGGATGTGCGGGACGGCCTGAAGCCGGTGCATCGCCGCGTGCTCTACGCCATGAGCGAACTGGGCAACGACTGGAACAAGCCCTACAAGAAATCCGCCCGCGTGGTCGGCGACGTCATCGGTAAATACCACCCCCACGGCGACACCGCCGTCTACGACACCATCGTGCGCATGGCCCAGCCCTTCTCCATGCGCTACATGCTGGTGGACGGGCAGGGCAACTTCGGCTCGGTGGACGGCGATGCGCCGGCCGCCATGCGTTACACCGAGGTGCGCATGGCCAGGATCGCCCACAGCATGCTGGACGACCTGGACAAGGAGACCGTCGATTTCATCCCCAACTACGATGACTCCGAACAGGAACCCGTCGTACTCCCGGCCAGGACGCCCAACCTGCTGATCAACGGCTCCGCCGGCATCGCGGTGGGCATGGCCACCAATATCCCTCCCCACAACCTGACGGAAACGGTCAACGCCTGCATCGCCCTGATCGATGATCCGGACATCAGCATCGACGGCCTGATGGAGCACCTGCCGGGGCCGGATTTCCCCACCGCCGCCCTGATCAACGGCGCCCGCGGCATCCATGAGGCCTACCATACCGGCCGCGGCCGCATCTACATGCGGGCCCGCACCGGGATCGAGACCGACGAGGCCAACAACAGGCAGGCCATTATCGTTCACGAACTGCCCTACCAGGTGAACAAGGCGCGCATGCTGGAGAAGATCGCCGAGCTGGTGAAGGAGAAGCGCATCGAAGGCATCTCCGAGCTGCGGGACGAGTCGGACAAGGAAGGCATGCGCGTGGTCATCGAGCTGCGCCGGGGAGAAGTGGCCGAGGTGGTGCTGAACAACCTGTTCCAGCAGACCCAGATGCAGACCGTGTTCGGCATCAACATGGTATCCCTGGTGGACGGGCGGCCGCGCCTGCTGAATCTCAAGCAGATGCTGGAGTATTTCGTCCGCCACCGCCGCGAGGTGGTAACCCGGCGCACCATCTACCTGCTGCGCAAGGCGCGGGACCGCGCCCATGTGTTGGAAGGCCTGGCGGTTGCGCTGGCCAATATCGACGAGGTGATCGCCCTGATCAAGGCAGCCCCCAGCCCGGCGGCGGCCAAGGCCGGGCTGCTGGCCCGCACCTGGAAGTCCGGCGCGGTGGAGGCCATGATCGGCCGGGCCGGGGCCGAGGTCTCGCGCCCGGAGGGGCTGGGGCCGGAATTTGGCCTGACCGAGCAGGGCTACCGCCTGTCCGAGATCCAGGCCCAGGCCATCCTGGACCTGCGCCTGCACCGCCTGACCGGGCTGGAACAGGATAAAATAATCAATGAATACAGCGAGATCCTGGATAAAATTAAGGATCTGCTTGATATTCTGTCCAGCGCCGACCGGCTGATGGAGGTGATTCGCGACGAACTCGTCGAGATCCGCGACCAGTTCGGCGACGAGCGCCGCACCGAGATCATTCCCAACCGCCTGGATCTCAGCCTGGAGGACCTCATCACCGAGGAGGACGTGGTGGTCACCCTCTCCCACGCGGGCTACGCCAAGGCCCAGCCGCTGGATGTCTACCAGGCCCAGCGCCGGGGCGGCAAGGGCAAGTCCGCCGCCAGCACCAAGGAAGAGGACTTCATCGACCAGTTGTTCGTGGCCAGCACCCATGACACCGTGTTGTGCTTTTCCAGCCGGGGCAAGGTCTACTGGCTGAAGGTCTATGAACTGCCACAGGCCGGCCGCACCGCCAGGGGCAAGCCCATGGTCAACCTGCTGCCGCTGGAGGAGGGCGAGCGCATCAACGCCGTGTTGCCGGTGCGTGAGTACAGCGAGGACAAATTCGTCTTCATGGCCACCAGCTCCGGCACGGTGAAAAAGACCAGCCTGACGGATTTCTCCCGCCCCCGGGCCAACGGCATCATCGCCGTGGACCTGCGCGAGGACGATCAACTCATCGGGGTCGCCATTACCGACGGCGCCCAGGATGTCATGCTCTTTTCCAGCGCCGGCAAGGCGGTCCGGTTCAACGAGAGCCATGTGCGGCCCATGGGCCGCACCGCCTGCGGCGTCCGGGGCATCCGCCTGGATAAAGGACAGAAGGTCATCGCCCTCATCATCGCCGATGAAGGCATGGTGTTGACCGTGACCGAGAACGGCTTCGGCAAGCGCACCCCCATCGGGGAATACCCGGTCCATGGCCGCGGCGGCATGGGCGTCATTTCCATCCAGACCACCGAACGCAATGGCGACGTGGTGGGCGCCGTGCTGGTGCGGCCCAAGGATGAGATCATGCTCATCACCGACGGCGGCACCCTGGTGAGAATCTCGGCCGACGATGTTTCCGTGGTGAGCCGCAACACCCAGGGGGTGAAGATGATCAGCCTGACCAAGGGCGAGAAGCTCATCGGCATCGCCCGCATCGAGGCGCTGGAGGATGACGCCCCGCATTTAGGTGAAGATACAGATACAGAACAATAGCTTATTGATTAAACTTTAAGTGGAGAGTTATTATGGCGCGAGCCTATAATTTCAGTGCCGGACCGGCGATGCTGCCGGAAGAGGTCCTGCTTCAGGCCCAGGAAGAACTGCCGGACTGGCGCGGCAGTGGCATGTCCGTGATGGAGATGAGTCACCGCAGCAAGGAGTTTGTATCCATCGCCGAACAGGCCGAAGCGGACCTGCGCGAGCTGCTGGCCGTGCCGGATGATTACAGGGTGCTGTTCCTGCAGGGCGGGGCCTCCAGCCAGTTCGCCATGGTGCCCCTGAACCTGCTGCGCGGCAAAAGCGGCGCCGACTACATCAACACCGGCTCCTGGTCCAAAAAGGCCATCGCGGAGGCCAGGAAATTTTGCGAGGTGAACATCGCGGGCAGCTCCGAGGCCTCCGGCTTCACCAGCGTTCCCGCCCAGGATGAGCTGAATCTCAATCCCGATGCGGCCTATGTCCACTGCACCCCCAACGAGACCATCGGCGGCGTGGAGTTCCCCTATGTGCCGGAGACCGGCGGGGTCCCCCTGGTGGCGGACATGTCCTCCACCATCCTGTCCCGTCCCATCGACGTCTCCAGGTACGGCGTCATCTATGCGGGGGCCCAGAAGAACATCGGCCCGGCGGGGCTCACCGTCGTCATCGTCCGCGAGGACCTCATCGGCGGGGCCGCCGCGGACACGCCGGCCATGTTCGACTACAGCGTCCACGCCGAAGCCGGCTCCATGTACAACACCCCGCCCACCTACGCCTGGTATCTGGCCGGGCTGGTCTTTCAGTGGCTCAAGCGCAACGGCGGCCTGGAGGCCATGGCGCAGATCAACCGGCGCAAGGCGGAGGCCCTCTACGACGCCATCGACAACTCCGGTTTCTACGCCAACCCGGTGGACAAACCCTGCCGCTCCTGGATGAACGTGCCCTTCACCCTGGCCGATCCCGATCTGGATGCAACCTTCCTGGCGGAGGCCAAAGAGGCGGGGCTGCTGACCCTCAAGGGCCATCGCTCCGTCGGCGGCATGCGCGCCAGCATCTACAACGCCATGCCTGAAGCGGGGGTGCGGGCGCTGATCGAGTTCATGGCCGGCTTCGAACAAAGATACGGCTGAAAGCTTGGCCACACAGCCACAGAGGGTTTATTTCCAAATGTGGCTCTGTGGTGAATCATTGAGGGCATCGCGGAATGTATAAGATTCTGACATTGAACAATATCTCGGTGGCCGGCCTGGACCGGCTGCCACGGGATCACTATGAAGTGGCCTCCGAGATGGCCCATCCGGACGCCATTCTGGTGCGCTCGTTCAAGATGCACGACATGGAGATCCCGGAAACGGTCAAGGCCATCGGCCGCGCCGGGGCGGGGACCAACAATATCCCGGTGCAGCGCATGACCGGGCGCGGCGTGGCCGTGTTCAACGCCCCCGGGGCCAACGCCAATGCGGTAAAGGAGCTGGTGGTGGCGGGCATGCTGATCGCCGCCCGCAACATCGCCCAGGCCTGGGCCTACGCCCGCGGGCTGGAGGGTGATGACGCCAGCATCCACGCCCAGGTGGAAAAAGGCAAAAAGCAGTTCGTGGGCTTCGAGCTGCCGGGCCGGACCCTGGGCGTCATCGGACTGGGCGCCATCGGGGTGCAGGTGGCCAATGTGGCCCACAGCCTGGGCATGAACGTGGTCGGCTTCGACCCCACCATCACGGTGCAGCGGGCCTGGCAGTTGGAGGCCGGCGTCGAGCAGGCCCTGAGCGTGGACGACCTGCTCTCCCGGGTGGATTTCGTCACCGTCCATGTGCCGCTGATGGATGAGACCCGGCGCCTGATCAATGCCCAGCGCCTGAAGCTCATGCCCAGGAATGCCGTGGTGCTCAACTTCGCCCGGGATGGCATCGTTGACGACGAGGCCGTGTGCGCCGCCCTGGATGAAGGCCATCTTTATGCCTATGTCTGTGATTTCCCAAGCAATCTTCTGAAGGATCACCCGCGGGTGATCGCCTTGCCCCATATCGGCGCCTCCACCGCCGAGGCCGAGGACAACTGCGCCGTCATGGTGGCCAACCAGGTGCGCGACTACCTGGAAAACGGCAATGTGCGCAACTCGGTCAATTTCCCGGAGATCAATCTGCCCCGCACCGAGGGGCACCGCATCGCCATCGTGAACAGCAACGTGCCCAACATGGTGGGCCAGATATCCACCGATCTGGCCGCGGCGAACCTCAACATCATCGACCTGCTGAACAAGTCCCGGGGCGATATCGCCGTCACCCTGCTGGATGTGGATCAGCCACCGCCCCGGGAGACCCTGGACCTGATCCGGAACATCGACGGCGTGCTTTCCGTGCGTTGTCTGGAATAACAGCATAGAATCCGGTCTGCATGAGCGACGATCAACAACTCAAGGCCATTCGCGATCGCATCAACCGGCTGGATGAACGGATCCAGGCGCTGATCAGCGAGCGGGCGGAGGCGGCCCAGGAGGTCGCCCGCATCAAGCTGGCGGCCAACAGCCAGACGGAGTTCTATCGCCCGGAGCGCGAGGCGCAGGTGTTGAAGCTGGTGAAGGCGCGCAACCGGGGACCCCTGGACGACGAGGAGATGGCCCGCCTGTTCCGGGAGATCATGTCGGCCTGCCTGGCCCTGGAGCAGCCCATGAAGATCGCCTTCCTCGGGCCGGAGGGCACCTTCACCCAGGCCGCCGCGCTGAAGCATTTCGGCCACTCGGTCCGGACCCAGTCGCTGGGTTCCATCCCGGAGGTGTTCCGGGACGTGGAGTCCGGCGTATGCGCCTATGGGGTGGTGCCGGTGGAAAACTCCACCGAGGGCGTGGTCACCCACACCCTGGACATGTTTCTGAGCTCGCCCCTGCATATCTGCGGCGAGGTCAGCCTGCGCATCAATCATCATCTGATGGGGCTGGTTGAGACCCTGGATCAGGTGCGGACCGTCTATTCCCACCAGCAGTCCCTGGCCCAGTGCCGGGGCTGGCTGGACCGGCGCCTGCCGCGGGCCCGGCGCATCGGCGTGGGGAGCAATGCGGAGGCCGCCAGGCTGGCCGCCGGCGAGCCCGGTGCGGCCGCCATCGCGGGGGAGGCGGCGGCGGAGATCTACGGCCTGAAGATATTGTCCCGCAATATCGAGGACGAACCCGGCAACACCACGCGCTTTCTGGTGATCGGCAGGCAGGAGCCGCCGCCCTCCGGCGAGGACAAGACCTCGCTGCTCCTGGCCACCCGCAACGTGGCCGGCGGCCTCCACCGCCTGCTGACGCCGCTGGCGGAGCACAGCGTCAGCATGACCCGCATCGAGTCGCGCCCCTCCGGGCGCGGCAAGTGGGAATACGTGTTCTTCGTGGATGTGGAGGGGCACCGGGACGACGACAACGTGGCCCGGGCCCTCGACGCCCTCAGGGAGGAGGCGCAGATGTGCAAGGTGCTTGGCTCATACCCGAAGGCGGTTTTATAGAAAAGGGGTTTACAGTTGGCGGCTTACGGTTGACGGAAAAACCTTCCGGCGCCTCCTGCCTTTTACGTCAACCGTAAACCGCCAACTGATGGTCGATGAATAGATTTATAGAATTTACCGCCCCCGGCATAGCCGGCCTCCGGCCTTACGTCCCCGGCAAGCCGGTCTCCGAGCTGGAGCGTGAGCTGGGGATCACCGATTCCATCAAGCTCGCCTCCAACGAGAATCCCCTGGGTCCCGGCCCCAGGGCCAGGGCGGCGGTGGCGGGGCTGCTGGACGATCTGGCCCGCTACCCCGATGGCGGCGGCTTCGAGCTGCGCAACGCCCTGGCGGCCTTTCACGGGACCGAGGCCGGGAGCATCACCCTGGGCAACGGCTCCAACGACGTGCTGGACCTGATCGCGCGCACCTTCCTGGCGCCGGGTCATGAGGCCGTGTTCTCCGAGCATGCCTTCGCCGTCTATGCCATCTGCACTCAGGCGGTGGGGGCGGCCTCCAGGGTGGCGCCGGCCCACGACGGCTCCCGCGGCCCCCGCTTCGGTCACGATCTGGCGGCCATGGGGGAGCTGGTCGGAGACAAGACCCGGGTGGTCTTCATCGCCAACCCCAACAATCCCACCGGCACCTGGCTGGCGAAGGATGAGCTGCACGCCTTCATCGCCGGCCTTCCCGCCCACGTAATGGTGGTGGTGGACGAGGCCTATGCCGAATACGTGCAGGAGGACGCCTACCCGGACGCCACCCGCTGGCTCCCCCGTCATCCGAATCTGATCGTGACCCGCACCTTCTCCAAGGCCCATGGGCTGGCGGCGTTGCGGGTGGGCTACGGCCTTTCCCACCCGGATGTGGCGGAGCTGCTCAACCGGGTGCGCCAGCCCTTCAACGTCAATGCCCCCGCGCTGGCGGCGGCCCATGCCGCCCTCGATGACCGGGAGCATATCGAAAAATCCGTCGCCCTGAACCGGGCGGGAATGGCCCAGTTGACCGCCGGCTTCGAGGCCATGGGCCTGGATTACATCCCCTCCGCCGGCAACTTTGTCTGCGTGGACGTGGGCCGCTGTGCCGCCGAAGTGGACGCCCTGCTGCTGCGGGAGGGCTGCATCACCCGCCCTGTTGGCAATTACGGCATGCCCCGCCATCTCCGGGTCACGGTGGGCCTGGAAGAGGAGAACCGGCGTTTCCTGGAGGCCCTGGAGAGGGTGCTGGAATGCTGATCCGGCGCCTGGCCGTCATCGGGGTGGGGCTGATCGGCGGCTCCCTGGCCCTGGCCCTGCGCGAGGCCGGCGCCGTGGGGGAGGTGGTCGGCTGCGGCCGCGGCAGGCCCAACCTGGACAAGGCGGTGGAACTGGGGGTCATCGACCGCTACAGCCACGATGTGGGCGAGGCGGTGGAGGGCGCCGACATGGTCTTCCTCGCCGTGCCCCTGGGCGCCATGGCCCAGGCCTTCGAGGCCATGCGGGGCCATCTGGCGCCCGATGCGGTGATCACCGACGGCGGCAGCACCAAGGGCAGCGTGGTGGAGGACGCCATCCGGGCCTTCGGTGAGGCGCCGCCCAATCTCGTGCCGGGCCATCCCATCGCCGGCACCGAACACAGCGGGGTCGAGGCCGCCTTTCCAACCCTCTACCGGAACCGCCGGGTCATCCTGACCCCCCTGAGCAAGACGGACCCCGGGGCCCTGGCCAGGGTGGATGCCATGTGGCGTCTGTGCGGGGCCGAGGTGACCCACATGGAGGTGGAGCATCACGATGAGGTGCTGGCCGCCACCAGCCACCTGCCCCATATGCTGGCCTTCAGCCTGGTGGATGCCCTGGCCCAGATGAAAGAGAACGATGAGATCTTCCGCTACGCCGCCGGCGGCTTCCGGGACTTCACCCGTATCGCCTCCAGCAGCCCGGTCATGTGGCGGGACATCTGCCTGGCCAACCGCAAGGCCCTGGGCATGATGCTGGACTGCTTCGCCGAGGAGCTGACGGATCTCGCCAGGATCCTGCGCGAGGGGGACGGGGACCGGCTGCTGGAGATTTTCGAACGCGCCAAGGCGGCCCGGGACCGTTTCATCGACGGCGTTTGATCCAAAATATTTTCCACCATGAGAGCAGGAAGACCATGCCGTCAACCGATTTCAGATAAGGCATCCCATTGAGTCAATCCAACGATATGCGCTTTTGTGTAAAGCCGGGCGGCTGCCTGCAAGGCAGGCTGCGCGTTCCGGGCGACAAGTCCATCTCCCACCGCTCCATCATGCTGGGCGCCCTGGCGGAAGGGGTCACCGAGGTGACCGGCTTTCTCGAGGGAGAGGATGCCCTGGCGACCCTGAACGCCTTCCGCCGGATGGGGGTCGGGATCCAGGGGCCGGACCATGGCCGCGTGACCATCCAGGGGGTGGGCATGCACGGGCTGAGGGCGCCCGGCGGCCCCCTCGACCTGGGCAACTCCGGCACCTCCATGCGGCTGCTCTGCGGCCTGCTGGCGGGGCAGGGCTTCGAAGTGACCCTGACCGGCGACAGCTCCCTGTCCGGCCGCCCCATGCGCCGCGTCACCGATCCCCTGGCGCAGATGGGCGCCGACATCGAAACCACCGCGGCGGGCACCGCCCCCCTGATTATCCATCCGGTGGACCGCTTGCGGGGCATCGACTACCGGCTGCCGGTGGCCAGCGCCCAGATCAAGTCCTGCCTGCTGCTGGCCGGGCTCTATGCCGCCGGCGAGACCAGCGTCACGGAACCGGCGCCCACCCGGGACCATACTGAGCGCATGATGAGTGGCTTCGGCTATGAGGTCCGCCGGCGGGGGCCGAGGGTCAGCCTGACGGGCGGCGGCCGCCTCAGGGCCTGCAAGCTGGATGTGCCCGCCGACATCTCATCCGCCGCCTTCTTCCTCGTGGGGGCGAGCATCGCCGGGGGCTCCGACCTGACCCTGGAGCACCTGGGAATCAACCCGACCCGGGTGGGCGTGATCAATATCCTGCGCGCCATGGGGGCGGATATCGAGATCATGAACGAACGGGATGCGGGAGGGGAGCCGGTGGCGGATCTGCGCATCCGTTCCAGCCGGCTGAAGGGGATACGCATCCCCGAGGACCAGGTCCCCCTGGCCATTGACGAATTCCCGGCCCTGTTCGTGGCGGCCGCCTGCGCCGAAGGCGAAACGGTATTGACCGGGGCCGAAGAGCTGCGGGTCAAAGAGAGCGACCGCATCCAGGTGATGGCAGACGGCCTGGCGGCGCTGGGGGTCGATGCCCGGCCCACGCCGGACGGGATGGTGATCCGCGGCGGCCGTATCCGGGGCGGCACCGTCGCCAGCCACGGGGACCACCGCATCGCCATGGCCTTCGCCATGGCGGGGCTGCGCGCGGATGGCGAAATCACCATCACCGACTGCGCCAACGTCAACACCTCGTTCCCCGGCTTTGTCCCGCTGGCCGCCGGTGCCGGACTGGCGATCACGGACGCATCATGACAAGGATCATCACCATCGACGGCCCCAGCGGCTCCGGCAAGGGCACTATCAGCCGCCTGCTGGCCCGGCGGCTGGGCTGGCACATGCTGGACAGCGGCGCCCTTTACCGGGTGCTCGCCCTTGCCGCCGGGCGGGCGGGGATCGATCCGGACCGGGCCGCCGAACTGGCTGATCTGGCGCGCAACCTGAACCTGGAGTTCTCCGGTGAAAAAATCCTGCTGGATGGCGAGGATGTGAGCCGCCTGATCCGCACCGAATCCTGCGGTAATGCCGCCTCCAAGGTGGCGGCGGTGCCCGAGGTCCGGGCGGCCCTGCTGGATTGGCAGCGGGCCTGCGCCAAAGAGCCCGGCCTGGTGGCGGACGGCCGGGATATGGGCACCGTGGTTTTCCCGCGGGCCGATGTGAAAATCTTTCTTACCGCAAGCCCGGAGGAGCGGGCCTTGCGCCGTTATAAGCAGTTGAAAGAGAAGGGATTGGATGCTAATCTTTCCAATCTTGTCGCGGAGATCCGGGAGCGTGACGACCGTGACAGAAATCGTAGTGTGGCTCCGTTGAAGGCGCCGGCCGCAGCGCTGGAAGTGGAGTCAACGGCATTGTCGATAGATGAAGTGCTGGAACAGGTGCTGGAACAGGTGAAAAAAACCTTTCCGGATCTGCAAATTCCAGAGTGCGATTAGGGGGCTTGCCCGATACCCGGCAGGCCAGTGTTCAATTACTTTGACCGTTTGGCCGGACATGCATTTGGCCAAACGCAAGATGCGGCATACCAGGAAATCCAAACCCATGACCGAAAGCTTTGCAGAACTGTTCGAACAGAGCGTTGCCAACACCCAGTTACGTCCCGGCGCCATCGTTATCGCCACCGTTGTAGACATCACCTCCGACAATGTCATTGTCAATGCCGGGCTCAAATCCGAGGGGGTAATCCCCAAATCCCAATTCTTGGACGCCGATGGCGAACTCGAAGTATCCATCGGCGATCAGGTGGATGTCGCGCTCGACGCCGTGGAGGACGGTTTCGGCACCACCCGTCTTTCCCGCGAAAAAGCAAAGCGTGACCAGTCCTGGCGATTCCTCGAAAAGGCCGCCGAGGCCGGTGAAACCGTCGTCGGCCGCATCAACGGCAAGGTCAAGGGTGGTTTCACCGTTGAACTGGGCGAGGTCCGCGCCTTTCTGCCGGGTTCGCTGGTGGATGTCCGCCCGGTGCGGGACACCGCCTATCTGGAAGGCAAGGACCTGGAATTCAAGGTCATCAAGCTGGACCGCCGCCGCAACAATGTGGTGGTCTCCCGCCGCGCCGTGGTGGAATCCGAATACAGCGCCGAGCGCGACGCCCTGCTGGACAGCCTGCAGGAAGGTCAGGAGGTCAAGGGCGTCATCAAGAATCTCACCGACTACGGCGCCTTCGTGGACCTGGGCGGTATCGACGGCCTGCTGCATATCACCGATATGGCCTGGAAGCGGGTCAAGCATCCCTCGGAAGTGGTGGAGATCGGCGACGAGGTCACCGTCAAGGTGCTGAAGTTCGACCGCGAGCGCAGCCGCGTTTCCCTCGGCCTGAAGCAGATGGGAGACGATCCCTGGGTCAACCTGTCCCGGCGCTACCCGGAAGGCACCCGCCTTTTCGGCAAGGTCACCAACATCGCCGACTACGGCTGCTTCGTCGAGATCGATGAAGGCGTCGAGGGGCTGGTCCATGTTTCCGAAATGGACTGGACCAACAAGAACGTTCATCCCTCCAAGCTGGTCCAGCTGGGGGACGAGGTCGAGGTCGTCGTGCTGGACATCGACGAAGAGCGCCGCCGGGTGTCGCTGGGCATGAAGCAGTGCCAGATCAATCCCTGGGACGAGTTCGCATCCAAGTACAACAAGGGCGACCACGTCACCGGCAAGATCAAGTCCATCACCGATTTCGGCATCTTCATCGGCCTGGACGGCGGTATCGACGGCCTGGTCCATCTGTCCGATATCTCCTGGGACGAGGCGGGCGAATCGGCCATTCGCAACTTCAAGAAAGGCCAGGAAATCGAGGCTGTCGTGTTGTCGGTGGATCCCGAGCGGGAGCGCATCTCTCTCGGCATCAAGCATCTCGATAAAGACCCCTTCTCGAGCTACGTTGGCGCCAACGCCAAGGGCAGCATCGTAAAGGGTATCGTGAAGGAAGTGGACGCCAAGGGTGCGGTCATTACCCTGTCTGACGGTGTCGAAGGCTATCTGCGGGCATCCGAACTCTCCCGGGATCGCGTGGAAGATGCCCGCTCGGTGCTGAAGGAAGGGGAAGAGATAGAGGCCAAGTTCATCGGTGTCGACCGTAAGAACCGGACCATCTCGCTCTCCATCAAGGCAAAGGACGTGGAAGAGGAAGCACAGGCCATCAAGGGCTATGCGACCGATGCCAAGACCGGGAAAGCAACCTTGGGTGATATTTTGAAAGACCAGATGGGCGATCAGAAGTAACGTCTCGCTCCATCTTGGTGGCATAGTGTGGGGGGCGGATGCCGCCCCCCTTTAGACAGGAAGGCTGAAGTGACTAAATCAGATCTGATCGAAGCCATTGCCAAACAGCAGAGTCATCTTGCCCATCGGGATGTTGAGTTGGCGGTCAAGTGCATACTTGAGCAGATGAGCCAGGCATTGGCCTCCGGCGAACGCATAGAGATTCGGGGCTTCGGGAGTTTTTCCCTGCACTATCGGCCACCCCGGATGGGGCGTAACCCAAAGACAGGGGATTCCGTCGCCCTCTCCGGGAAATATGTGCCTCATTTCAAACCCGGCAAAGAACTGCGGGAGCGGGCAAACCGCGGGATTCAAAAAGAAACGCCACCGGCGGATCCGAAATAGGCCCACCGTAACAACAGGCAAAAAAGGCCGCCCAGGCAAATATGGGCGGCCTTTTTTCATGCCGGGTTCTTGTCTTGGCGGGCAGCATGCTGCGCCAGTCCCCAATCCACATGCTCCCGCACCAGCTCGGATTCATGACTGGCCCTCGATTGCAGCGCCCTGATCACCTCCGGCGTCTTTGGCGCATTACCCAATGCCACGGCGATATTACGCAGCCAGCGCAGATGCCCGATACGGCGGATGGCCGATCCCTCGGTGCGCCGCAGAAACTCCTCTTCTGTCCATTTAAACAGGTCTGTAAGCCGGGCATCGTTCAGCCCCTGCCGCGGCAAAAAGTCCTTCTCCATGCTCTTGACGGCGAAGCGGTTCCAGGGACAGACAAGCTGACAATCGTCACAGCCATAGATGCGGTTGCCGATCAACGGCCGCAGTTCGGCGGGAATCGGCCCCTGCAATGAAATAGTCAGGTAGGAGATGCAGCGCCGCGCATCGAGCCTGTAGGGTGCGATGATGGCATTGGTGGGACAGACATCAATACAGCGCCTGCAGGTTCCACAGTGATCCGCCACGGGAGAATCAGTGGGCAGCGGCAGATTGGTGAAGAGTTCACCCAGAAAAAAATAGGAGCCGGCATCGGGGCTGATCATAATGCAGTGCTTGCCGGCCCAGCCGTGACCCGCCTTTACCGCTATGGCCTTTTCCATCACCGGTGCTGAATCCACGAATGCCCGGGAATCGAACTCCCCGATCCGTTGCCGGATCCTGTCGGCCAGTTTCTTCAAGCGGGAACGCATGAGCTTATGGTAGTCCCGGCCAAGGGCATAGCGGGAAATGTATGCCGCATGGGCATCATCAAGGACGGCCTGTGGGTCATCTTCCATGTCGGCCAGATAGTTCATGCGAACAGAAATGATGCGCAGGGCGCCCGGCATCAGCTCATGGGGGCGGCTGCGTTTACGGCCATGTTGAGCCATGTACGCCATGTCCCCGTGGTAGCCGTTTTCCAGCCAGGAGTCCAGGCGCCGCTCTGCCGTGCTGAGGTCGGTATCGGCAATACCCGCTTGCTGAAAACCCAGTTCCGCGGCCCAATGCTTTATATCCAAGGCGAGAGAGGCGTAATCCGGATTGGTGCTGGGGAGATTCATGGGAGCGAAAATATAACATTTCCCGCCCTGGCGGGTTTGAATTCTGCTATTTTAAAAAAGTTGCCTTTCACCTGTGCATGAGGCGTGAAATGATTGAAATATTGGAAAAGATTTCGCTATTCAAAGGGCTGGACTATTCGGTGCTCGCAGACATCTCTTTGTTGTGCAATGCCATTGAATTGACCGACGGGGAAGAATTGATTTGCGAACATGACGATTGCGGCTGGGATTTATTCATTCTCACAAAAGGGAACGTAGAAGTGATATCCAGGAGTTCCGCCAGCATAAATGGGGAAGTGGTGCTGTCGAAAAAAGACAAGGATATCTTTGGCGAAGTGAGCTGGCTGGTGCGTCAACCCAGAACGGCTACGGTACGAAGCGTCGGCACTGTCGAAGCCGTTAAAATTGATGGTGACAAGCTCATGGAATATATGGAGCACGACACCAGGACAGGATTCATTATCGCTCAAAGGATTGCCTGCCTGCTGGCCGGGCGACTGAAGCATACGGACGATCTGCTGAAGCAGCTTCTGTGGAATGGCTGCATATGACTGCAACTTTTGCGGCCGCTCTCAATGCCCCCGGTACAGCTCTTCCACTAAAGGACCATATGCGTCGAGGATGCAATTGCGCTTCAGCTTGAGTGTCGGCGTTATCAAGCCGTTATCGACAGTCCAGGGCTCCGGCGTTACGGCAAGCCGGCGGATTTGGGCGTAACCGGGGAAGCAACCCAGTTGGTTTTGGATGCGCTTGAGCAAGGCCTGGTGCAATGATTTGTTCCTGAGCGTTGCTTCATCATCCGGAGAAAGGTTCAGGCTTTCAACCAGGAGACGGTATTGTGCGGTTTCCAATACCACCAGGGCCGCAAGATAGGGCTTGCCTTCACCCAATACCATTACCTGCTCGAACAGGCCATCCAGGGCGATGGCCATTTCCATGTCCCCAGGCGACACCTTTTCACCATTGGCCAGTACGATGATCTCTTTCAGGCGCCCGGTGATAAAGATATGCCCATGCTCGATCCGCGCCTTGTCGCCGGTATGCAGCCAGCCGTCGTCATCGATGACCTCCCGGGTCGCCTGCTCGTTGTTCCAATACCCCAACATGACGCTGGGGCTGCGGGTGAGAAGCTCGTCGTTATCGCCGATTTTGACCTCGATCCCCGGCAGGGGCGCGCCGACACTGGCGGGGATATTGTCATCCAATGTGTTGCCCGCAATGACGGGGCTGGTCTCGGTCAGACCATAACCCTGCTGCACCGGGATGCCGAGGCCGATGAAGAGTCTGGCGATTTCGGGCGACAATGCAGCGCCACCGCTGACGGTGAAGCGCAACCGCCCGCCCATCCTGGCTCGTATCTTGCGGGCGACCAGCCGGTCGAGGAGGGGCCAAAGCAATAGGGCGGGGGACCAGGAGGCGCGTTTTTGCCGATACTCAAAGCGTCGCCAGCCAATGGAGGCCGCGAGGTTGAACAGTTCCCGGACAATGGGCGGATCGGTTTCCAGCTTGGCCATGATTTTGCCGTAGATGCGTTCGAAGATGCGCGGTACGGAAATCATGAGGGTGGGCCTGATGGTTGACAGGTCCTGGGCCAGTTGCGGTATGGAACGGGCATAGGCAATGCTGGACCCCGCAACCATCGGCAGGTAATACCCGATGGTGCGTTCGAAGGTGTGGGACAAAGGCAGGAACGACAGAAACCGGTCCTCCGGATAGACCCTGTAGACCTTCAGGGCGGCGTGCACATTCCACAGGATGTTGTGGTGGCTCAGCATGACCCCTTTGGGCTGCCCCGTTGTGCCCGAGGTGTATACGATGGTCGCCAGCTCGTCCGGCTGTGTTTCACGGACTGTCAGCTCCCCGCCTTTCTCCGGCAGCCAGTCAGCCGCGGAAACGACATATGGAGGAGCCGCTTTCAGCGGCTTGAGCGCAATGACCCGGTGAAGCCCTGCGAGTTGCTCCCCTATCTGTTGCAGCTCTTGCCACTGGTCGTCGTTCTCGAACAGAAACAAACGCACACCGGCATCCCGCAGGATATAGCCGATGTTTGCAGGGCGGTCATTGGTGTAGATCGGAACAACCACCAGGCCGAGTCCGAGGGCGGCCTGGTCGAATATCATCCACTCCTTGCAGTTGCGCACCATCAGCGCCACCCGGTCGCCGGGATTCAGGTCTTCCTGGAGAAGGGCGGCTTGCCAGCGGGCCACCTGCCGCCCCATCTCCCCCCAACTGGTCTCCACCCAGTCCTGGCTTGCAGCATCGAACTGGACACAGGCAGTCCTGCCGGCACTGCGCCTTACCCTTTCCCGGAAGGCGGCCGCCAGGGTCGGGGCCTGTTTTAGGGGGATGATGTCGGTGCTTTTATGCATTCCCGTGTGACATTACTCTGTATGGGAGTGTTCCCCATCCTGGGGGATTTGTCATGGTCAGGGTTAGTATAAGCGGCCCGACCCCGCTTGCCTTCCGATTTATTTGACGCCTGCTGGTACAGGCGTCACTCAAGAACCTCATCCCAGCCGGCATCGGCGGCAAACCGGCCCGGCCGCTTTTTCTCTTGTTTTTGCACAAGCGCCCGCATGGATTCCGGGTCCTGCGACCGGATGTAGTGCATGGGGCCGCCGCGGAAGGGGGCGAAACCGGTGCCGAAGACGACGCCCGCATCCAGCAGGTCCGCATCGGCCACGATGCCTTCCCGCAGGCAGGCAACCGCCTCGTTCAACATGCACAGGATCATGCCGTCGGCAAGGCCCGGTGGCGGGATGAATCCCTTGGCCAGGGCAGGCTTTTGCGGCTTTCCCTTGGCGTAACGGTAAAACCCGCTGCCGCTTTTGCGTCCCAGCCTGCCTTTCTTCACCATGGTGCGCAGCTTCTCGGGCACCGTCACCGGCAGGCTTTCCGCCAGCTTGTCGGCGACGGCAAGACAGATATCCAGCCCCACGGTATCCGCCAGTTCGATGGGTCCCATGGGCATGCCGAAATCCGTCGCGGCCTGGTCGATCGCCGGGGCGGGGATGCCTTCCTCCAGCAGTTCCACCGCCTCCAGCAGGTAAGGCATGAGGATGCGGTTGACGAGAAAGCCCGGGCTGCTCTTGACCGGCAAGGGCAGGCGATTGATCTGCAGGGCGAAGGCCGCCGCATCCCGGGCCGCCTCGGGATCGGTGTTGCCGGCGCTGACGATCTCGATCAACTGCATCTTCGCCACCGGATTGAAAAAATGCAGGCCAACCAGCCGCCTCGGATTCTTCAAGGCCTGGTTCAACACCTCCAGCGGGATGCTGGAGGTGTTGGTGCACAGCAGGGCGTCCTTTTTGAGTTGGGGCTCGAGCTGTTGGTAGAGCCCCTGCTTGGCCTCCACGTTCTCGAAAATGGCCTCGATCACCACATCCGCCTTGGGGATGCCGGTGCCGCCGCAATCCGGCATCAGGCGGTCGAAGGCGTCCCGCACCAGGCGGGGCTGCTTCAGTTTCTTGCGGAACAGGCCGTGCGCCCGCCCCATGGCCCTGGAGAGCATCTCGGGGGCGCGGTCCTGCAAGGTCACATGCAGCCCCTGCAGGGCGCACCAGGCGGCGATGTCGCCGCCCATGACGCCGCCGCCGATGACGTGCACCCGTTGCGCCTTGAAATCGGATTGCCGTCCCTGTGATTTCAGCTGCTCCTGCAGCAGGAATATCCGGATCAGGTTCTGAGCGGTATCACTGGTGATCAGCTTCGAAACCCTTTCCACCTCGCTGGCGTACATATCGTCTTCGCTGTCGATATGCTTTTCCCAGTGCTCGATCAGGCTGAAGGGGGCGGGGTAGTGGGTCGGATTCGCTTTTTTCCTGACTTCCCGTTCCATCAGGGCGGCGACCAGGGGACGCAGAAAACCGCTTGCCGGCAGCCGCTGCAACCAAGTCGGGCGATGGGGTTGCGGACGCGCCAGAACCATATGACGCGCCGCCGTCAGGAACTGGCGTTTTGGCACGGCCATATCCACAAGGCCCATGCGGCGGGCCGCCCGGCCACTGAAGGTACGCCCTGTGAGCATCATATTGAGGGCCGGGATATGGCCTATCAGCCGCGGGCCGCGCACTGAACCGCCAAAGCCGGGGAAGAGTCCGAGCCGCACCTCGGGCAGGCCGATACGGGTGGCCGCGTCATCCCGGCATACGCGGTAGCGGCAGGCCAGCGCCAGCTCCAGACCGCCGCCCAGGCAAAAGCCGTGAATCAGCGCCACGGTCGGAAAGCTGAAGTTCTCCAGCCGGGAAAAGATGGCATGGGCGCGACGGATCTGGCGCGCCGCCTCTTCCGCTTTCCTGATCCGGCTGAAGGCCTTGACGTCGGCCCCGGCGATAAAGCCGTTGGCCTTGTCGGAGCAGATGATCAATCCAATGGGCTGTAATTTTTCGATTTCAATCAGATGCCCGTCCAACTCCTCCAGGGTCTCTTCCGTAAGCACGTTGGTGCCGCTTTTCGCCTGGTCGAAATGGAGCCAGATGATGCCGTCATCGTCATGCTCTATGCGCCAGTGTTTACTCTTATTCTTCATATTATTTTCCCTCCTGACGCTGGACCAACATGGCGCCGCCTTGACCACCGCCAATACAGAGGCTGGCGATACCGCGCCGGCCATTCTCTCGTTCGAGCACCTTCAAGAGATGCAGCACAATGCGGGCGCCGCTGGCGCCTACCGGATGTCCGAGGCTGATGGCGCCGCCATCCACGTTCAGGCGGGCCGGGGGAATGGGGCGGAAGGGCTTGTCCAGGCCAAGCTGTTCACGGCAGTATTTTTTGTCCGACCAGGTTTTGAGACAGGCCAGCACCTGAACGGCAAAGGCCTCGTTGATCTCCCAGTAATCGATATCCTTGGTGGCGAGACCCTGGCGCTGAAGCAGTGGCGCCATGGCGTGCACCGGTCCCAGACCCATCTGCGCAGGGTTCAGCCCGGCCCACTGGCAATCCGCGATCTGCCCCAGCACCGGCAGCTTATAGCGCCGCACAGCAGTGTTGGAGGCCAGCAGCAGCAAGGCGGCTCCGTCCGTGACCTGTGAGCTGTTGCCGGCGGTAACCATGCCCACGGTGGGGTCGAAAATGGGTTTGAGGCCCGCCAGCTTATCGACGCTGGTATCGGCGCGCAGACCTTCATCGTCCAGATAGAGGGTGCCATTGGGGGCATACAAGGGCTCGATCTCATCCAGATGGCCCGCCTTGCGGGCAGCAGCGAGCCGATGATGGCTCTGCACGGCGTAGGCATCCATCTCTTCCCGGCCGATGCCGTAGATCCATGCCAGCTCTTCCGCCGTTTGGCCCATGGAGAGGCCGACCACCGGGTCTGTCAATCCGCGCAAAAGAGCGATGATGGGCTGGAAATAGGCCGGGCGCAATTTGGCCAGTTGACGCGCCCGCGTCGACAACCCGCGGGCCTTGTTCCAGCCGGCCAGCCAGGCCACCATCTGCTCGTTCAACATCAGCGGATGATGACTCATGGCCTCCGTGCCGCCGGCCAGCACCAGGTCGGAGCGCCCGCTGGCGATGTTGGTGGCGGCGCAATCCAACGACTGCATGCCCGAAGCGCAGTTGCGCTGTACCGTCCAGGCCGGTACCCGCTCGCCACAGCCGAGCCGCAGGGCCACGATGCGGGCGATATTGGCTTCGTCCGGGCCGCTGGATACGCAGCCGAGAATGACCTCATCCAGTTCCCCGGGCTCGAAGGGTTGACGGGCAAGCAGGAGGCGCCCCGCCTGAACCGCCAGATCCGAGGCATGGAAGGGACCGGGCGGCCCCATTGCCTTGAGGAAGGGGGTGCGGCTGCCGTCCACTACGTAAACGCTGCGTCCTTTCAGGTTAGTCTTGGCGTTTGCCATAAGCTCGGCTCCTTATTGGTTTTTTGCTTGGATTCGCTTCAATTTTAGAACTGCTTCCTGCCGTGCACATCTATTTTTTGCTTGCGCGTTTCCTGGCGGCCGGTCCCTTGCGTCTCCCTTTGCCGATTTTGTCAAAGGCGTCCACCTGGATGACCTGGCGGCGCAGGGCCTCCATTTCCTGGAGGAGACCGGCATCCTCTTCAGTGATGACGCCCTTTTCCCGGCCCTGTGCCAGCAGTTCGGACATGGTTTTGCCCGAGATCGAGCCGGCGCGGCGCGCATCCGTCAGGGCCTTCTCCAGGGGGGCCACCTTTTCGGACAGGGCCAGCGCCAGCTCAAGGCGGCCGACGGCCAGTGCCGGATCGGTGGAGGTGAAAATGCCGGCGGTCAGCCGGTCCCTGGCGTCCGACGGGCGCAATAGCAGCCGGGCCGCCTCGTGGCCACGGCGGTCATCCGGTTCGATAAAGGGCAGGCCCGTGGGGAATATAAGGATACGCAGTATCCAGGCCAGCGGCCGGATGGGCAGATTACGCAACAGTGAGCGCAGGCTTTCCTGCATGCGGTAGAGGCCGTCATCCAGGGCCCAGCGCAGCAGGGGCAGATCCTCATCCCGGCCGCCCTGGTTTTCAAAGTGCTTCAAGACCGCCGAGGCGAGATAGAGCTCGCTGAGCACATCACCCAGGCGGGCGGAAAGCCGCTCCTTGCGTTTCAGGGCGCCGCCGAGGGTCATCATGGCTATATCGGCGCACAGGGCGAAGGAGGCGCTCATCCAGTTGAGGTATTGATAATAGCGTTTGTTCGGTCCTTCTGTCGGCGCCGCAGAGAACAGGCTCCGGGTCAGGCCGAGGAAGAGGCTGCGCGCCATGTTGCTGAGCAGAAAGGAAACGTGTCCGAATATGGCCTTGTCAAAGCATCTCAGTGCCTCTCCGTCATGTTTTGCCTGGGCGGCGGCGAATTCCTTCAGGACATAGGGGTGGCAGCGGACAGCGCCCTGGCCGAAGATCATCATGCTGCGTGTCAGGATGTTGGCGCCCTCCACCGTGATGCTGATGGGGATCGCCTGGTAGATCCGGCCCAAATAGTTGTTTGGACCAAGGCAGATGCCGCTTCCGCCCTGGATATCCATGGCGTCATTGGTCACCTGCCGGTAGCGCTCCGTAAGGTGGTATTTGATAATGGCGGAGACGACCGAGGGCTTTTCCCCCCTATCCAGTGCCCCCAGCGTAAGCGTGCGGGCTGCATCCATCTGATAGGTGAGGGCGGCGATGCGGGCCAACGCCTCCTCCACTCCTTCAAAATATCCAATGGGCATATTGAATTGGCGGCGTATGCGGGCGTAAGCGCCGGTATAGCGGGCGGCGGCCTTGCCGGCGCCCGTGGCCAGGGCGGGCAGGGAGATGCTGCGGCCTTCGGCCAGGCAATCCATCAGCATCCGCCAGCCCTGGCCGATGCCTTCCTGTCCGCCGATCAGCCAGTCCAGGGGGATGAAAACATCGCGGCCGTAGTTGGGACCGTTGTGGAAGGGGATATTGAGGGGGAAATGACGCTCGCCAATACTGACGCCGGGGGTATCCGCAGGAATCAAGGCGACGGTGATGCCGCGCTCTTCCTCTTCGCTCAGTAAATGATCCGGATCGAACAGCTTGAACGCCAGGCCGATGACCGTGGCAACCGGCCCCAGCGTGATATAGCGCTTCTCCCAGTTGAGGCGGATGCCCAGGACCTCCCTGCCTTCGAATTCACCACGGCAGACGACGCCCCGGTCGGGCATTGCGCCGGCGTCACTGCCGGCCTCGGGGCCGGTCAGGGCGAAGCAGGGAATCTCCTCGGCCCGGGCCAGGCGGGGCAGGTAATGGTCCTTCTGTTCTTGAGACCCGTACTGCAGCAGCAGTTTGGCCGGTCCCAGGGAGTTGGGCACCATGATGGTGACGGCCGCCGTCACGCTGCGGCTGGCGATTTTCATGACAATGGTGGAGTGGGCCAGGGCGGAGAAATCCAGGCCGCCATACTCCTTGGGGATGATCATGCCGAAGAAGCGATGCTTGGCGATGAAGGCCCAGATGTCGGGGGGCAGATCGAAGTCCTCTTGTGTGATTTTCCAGTCATCGAGCATGCGGCAGAGTTCATCCACCGGCCCGTCGATGAAATCCTGCTCCTCCCGGGTGAGTTGGGGCGCCGGCTCTTGCAGCAACTGCTTCCAGTCTGGCCGGCCGCTGAAGAGCTCGCCATCCCACCATACCGAACCCGCCTCCAGCGCCTCCCGTTCCGTATCCGACATGGCCGGAAGCACTTGCCTGAATTTTTCCAGCAGCGGACGGCTGACATAGCGCTGGCGCAGCGTTGGATGACCGAGAAGAGCGCATATCGCAAGGACCAGGATCCAAAGCAGAAACAGGCAAGTTCCGCCAAGGACGCCAGATAGAGAGACAAAAAGCAGTATGGTGCCTGTGCCAAGCAGCCAGGCCCGGCCGGATACCCGCAAATAGGCCAGGGCCCAGAGCCCACCGATGACAACCAGTATGACGAGTGGTTCCACTTCGACCCTCCAGTTTTTGGAACAGCGCCGCGCTGTTTTTTATTGGTATAACTTGATAGATAGTATCGGCCAGAATTATGGGGCCTGTAACCTTGTATTCTGGTCTTATCAAAATCTTGCCAGGCGGAAGGGTATTTTTCTCACCCCTTATAGCGACCCAAAACCCCCATGGCGGCATGGATCTTGTCCGACCCCGTATAGAAATGCGGGGAAAAGCGAATACCTCCGCCGCGCTGGGCGCAGATAACGCCATTTTTCATCAGATAGGCATGTAGAGCCCGATGATCCGCACCCTGGATATGGAAGGTCACAATGCCTGAACGACGCGCTTCATCCCGGGGGCTCAACAGCTTTATATGATCTCTTTCGTCAATCATTTCAATAAGTAATGAGGTATTTTTGATGATATTTCTTGAAATGTCCTCCAGCCCGATCTTCCGGATCAGCGACAGGCTGGCGTGCAAGGCATGGATTCCCAGCATATTGGGGCTGCCACATTCAAACCGGGTGGCGGTGGGTGAGGGCGCCCAGTCAGTCCTGTCATAATCACCCGGGTACTCCACCATGTGCCAGCCGTATTGGCGCAGGGCCAGTTGTTCGCGTACTTCGGCCCGGCAATAAAACACCGCCAACCCCTCCGGACCCAGCATCCATTTGTGCCCGTCCGCCATGACAAAATCGGCCTGGCACCGCTGTGCATCAAAGGGCAGGGCGCCCAGGCTTTGGATGGCGTCGACACAGAACAAGATGCCGTTTTCACGACAAAAACCACCAACCCTGTCGAGATCAAGACGCAATCCACGGGCATATTGCACCGAACTGACGGTAATGAGCCGCGTTCTCTCATCGCAGCGGGTAAAGAGATCGCCTTCCGGATCATCGGAAGCGGAGAGCACAACCAATCGCAAATCCACGCCCTTGGTGGCCAACGACTCCCAGACAATACGGTTGGATGGAAATTCTTCCGCAAAACTGACGATATTGTCGCCAGGCCGCCAGTCAATGCCATAAGCAACGACGGACAGGGCCTCGGAGGTATTTTTCAGCAATGCAATATCATCCGGCGAGGGGGCGTTCAGCAGCCAGGCCAGTGATTCCCGCAGCTCCCGCTCGATCCGCAACCAGCGCGGATAGTATTGCGCCCCCCTCGATGCGTTCTCCCTGGCAAAACGCTCAACGGCTTCGGCAGTACATCGGGGCCAGGGGGCCACGGCGGCATGGTTCAGATAGATGATATCCCCGGCAAGCGGAAACTCATCACTAAATTGAGACATGGGCGCAATTCCTTGGGCAAAAGGAGAGAAACGCTGCCGGTCAGCCCTGCCTCAGAGCAGAGGGCTCGATTTTATGGGAGTACCGGCATGTTCAGCCAGATAATCCAGGAGTTTTTGCCTGTTCTGCTCGGAACAGGACATGAACTTGAACCCCAGCCGATAGCTGTCTTGGGCAAGCCTGCGATGAGAAATCAGGCGGCAACGGCTGGTGAACGGATATTGATCATCAGGCATTGAAAAACTCAGCTGACAGGTTGGTGGATACTGAGGCTGTTCCAGCAGCATGGAAATGACTTCACTGTTGCAATTGAAGTCGATTCCATCACAGGACAAATTGATGGCTTCCGCCGTAAATTCCGCCTTGCCAGTGGAGGAAATCATGGTCAGCCGGACAAGAGCGTTCACTAACAAACGGGGGAATAGGCGCCTTTCTGACTGCATTTCGATGACCACGGATTCCTGTCTCTTGGTTATGCATTAGTTAGTCTAGACAGGGTTTTTTGTAATTTCCATGAGCGGCAAGCCGTTACTGGTACTTTTTGATGCTTATTGAGAAGAAGTACATGCTTGCCGAGTGACTTTGGTCAGTACCGCAATTGCGCATAATGTATATTATGTTAAATAAGGTATTCGGCACGGCGGGAAGGATTGTTGCTTAGGTTGAGATTTGGTGGGCCGTGAAGGATTCGAACCTTCGACCAATGGATTAAGAGTCCACTGCTCTACCAGCTGAGCTAACGGCCCGGGTTACAGGCACAAGCCACAAAACGCTGCTTGTAATTGTTGGGGTGGACGATGGGGCTCGAACCCACGACAACTGGAATCACAATCCAGGGCTCTACCAACTGAGCTACGCCCACCATAATGCTGCTTGCCGGGAATACAGGCCCCGGCAGAACCACTTCGCCTGCCATGCAGATTCTGCCGGCTCACCACCATCCGGATGTCTGGCGCGCCCGGCAGGATTCGAACCTGCTACCCTCGGTTTAGAAGACCGATGCTCTATCCTGATGAGCTACGGGCGCATATTCGACTCGTCAAAACTGGTCGGGGTAGAGAGATTCGAACTCCCGACATCCTGCTCCCAAAGCAGGCGCGCTACCAGACTGCGCTATACCCCGCTGGCCAAGGTTCAAACGCCCAGGCGAAGAGAGGCGGAATGATACGCACACCACGCCGTCCCGTCAATGCCCCACAGGGCCCTCAACGGGGTGGCCCCGGCCGCTGCTTTTTGGTTTTAGCCAACTGCTTTGGTCAGATAGTATATAATTGCATCAGTAAGTTACGGCACAAACAAACGATGACCCTTCCGAACATGCGCCAGGCTGCCGTTGTTTTGCTTATGCTTATTTCCAGTAACGGATGGGCGGAAAGAGGACATGAGTTCTGCACGGCTTGCCATTTGAGCGCCAAACCGAACGCCATAAACAATGAGTTGGTGCGCCCGCTTACAACATTGTGCACCGAATGCCATATGGGCAGGGACAAGGGTCTTGATCATGCCGTTGGCGTATCCATGACGCCCGGCAGCTCCGGCTGGCTGCCGCTCATAGGCGGCAGGATAGAGTGCGTTACTTGTCACGATTCACACACTACCGGGAAAGGATTTCTGCGGGTCGAACCAAAGGAGCTCTGCATCAGCTGTCACCGAGATCACTGAAGCAGCCGCAGCTACTCTACGCTATATCCAACCACTCTGTTTCTGCCTTCGCGCTTGGCCTTGTATAACGCATGATCAGCCCGGTCCATGAGGGCCCCGTCCAGCTTGGCGTCTTCCGGGAAAGTCGCCACGCCCACGCTGATGGTGAGTTTCTTCAAAGGCTGTTTTTCCTCTCCATAGATTTTTTCTTCCCCGACAGCCAGGCATATCCGCCGGGCGGTTTGCAGCGCTTTTTCCTTATTTGTTTCCGGAAGGATTATGGCAAATTCTTCCCCCCCGTATCGGGCAAGCACATCCCCCGTCCTCGTCGCCTCCTCCATCACCCGGGTGACGCGCCTCAAGGCTTCATTTCCCTTAAGGTGTCCATTGATATCGTTATAATGTTTGAAATGATCCACATCTATAATAAGCACCGACAGGCTATGGCCATAGCGCAACGCGCGCTTCAGCTCTTCCCGCAGCGACTTGACAAAATATCTATGGTTGTAGAGACCGGTCAACCCATCGGTAATGGCGAGCTTTTTAACGCTCTCGAACAACTGCATTTTATCAATCGCGATTGCCGCCTGGGTCGATAACAATGCCAGAATGGATTCATCTATAGTGGAATAGTCTCTTGGCACAAAATCATCGACATAGAGGATGCCGATGGTCTTGCGCTCGGCGATCAGGGGTATGGCAATGAGGGATTTGATTCCCTCTGCCCGAATCTGTTCACTCTCCGCCTCGGCAAACTCTTCGATATTCCGGATTACAACGGGTTTGTTGTTATTCAGTATGTATTCCGTAAACCCGCCTTCCCGAATGTCCCATCTGCTCCTGTCTGCAAAACGCTCGCTGAATCCACAGGAGGAGACCAGTTCCATGGCGCCACAGGATTCATCATACAAAGCAATACTTCCGGCCGGCGTGCCCGTCAGCTGGGTTGCACATTTCAGAATGGTGTTCAACAGCTCATCCCCGCTTTCAGAGGACGTCAGCATGATACCGATTTCATAAAGGGCCTCATGCTCCTTCAACCTGCTCAATGCCTCTTCTTCCCTTTTCCTTCGCTCATCGACGAGCTTGAACAGCACTCTTGCGCTACTGCCTTCGATAACCTCCCATTCGCCATTTTGCCTGATACTGTCCAGATCCCGTGAAACAGTATCGTTTCCGGTTACATTGATGATTATGTCGGCATCAACCTGCTCCAACAGCCGCTTGTAATCGTTGCTTGTCGGAATCCCCATTTCCTGCGCCAATTTCAAACCGGGCGCATTATCATTGATATCGACAATACCCGTGACCTCCACCTCCTTATAATCATGCAGGATGGGAAGGAGCGCCGACCCTCCGGTGCCGGCGCCGATTATCATAACCTTAGGCATAATCTCTCCATACTCTTTCAGTCACTGGGCTCATTGCGCTCCTTCGGCACAAAACATTAGTCACGATAAGGTTTTGATTCTGTCTGTCCACACGCCGATTGATTTCGGTGCCTTTGTCCTATAGTCTCTCTTTGTCAAGGATAATAACAAGCTTAATTATTCACGCAAGAACTACTTGAGAAAAACCATATTTCGAAGCAGCCGAGTGTGGAAACAATCGCACTATGCCCCTGTTTTCCAAGTGTAATTTGCGATTCAGTTCCAGCCTGGGCACCACCGAACGTTTATGCGAGGAGTTAATTATGCGCTCTTGCTCCAAAGTAATGATGCTCATTCTGGGGATGTCTTTATTGGCCGCCACTGCAGCCTATTCCAAGGATCAGGCGCTTATAGAAAAAGGCAAAGGGTTATACAACTCTTTCTGCATTTACTGTCATGGAAACGATGGCGCTGGAACCGGCCCGGCGGGCGATCTCAGCGGGGTTCCCACCGGCGACCTTTCAAACAAGGCATACATGTCCCTGCTGTCGGATGAAGAGATCATCGAGCGCGTTGCCTATGGCGAGGAAAGATTTCCTTATCTGCAAATGCCGGGCTGGAGATCCAATCTGAGCGAAGACAAGATCAAGGCGATAGTCGCTTATGTCCGGACCCTGGCGGTGGATAAAGGGCCGCTGAAGGGCCCGACGCCCCAGCAACGGCTTGAGCGCTTCAAAAATGATCCGCGAGAGCGGGGGCGCATCTATTATCTGAGGTATTGCTCCGGCTGTCACGGCAAGACAGGTAACGGAGATGGCTGGATGGCGTCGAAGGCCCTGAACAAACCGGTCGCCATCGGCTCACCGGAGATTGCCGCCACCCTCACTTATGAGAAGGTCAAGAAATACATCACCAATATCGACCGCTGGAATGAGAGCTATATGCCCGTTTTTCCAGCAGAAGAGATACTGGACAAGCTGGAAGAAATCATCGCCCATATCAAGACCCTTCAAAAATAGATATTGAACAGCAAGAGAGGGGCCTGTGCTGCCGCCCCTCTCTTATTTCAAATGCCTGCTCTGCCCCGGCATGGCCTAACGGGGTATAATTCCACCTTTTCAGGCAAAGGCAGCAGCACCATGACCAATGGCACCCTCAATGTCGATGAGGCGGAAATCAAGAAATTCGAGGAGCTTGCTCACCGCTGGTGGGATCCCAACAGTGAATTCAAGCCCCTGCACGAAATCAACCCCTTACGCCTGGATTATATTGATCAGACTGCGCAGCTTGCCGGGAAAAAGGCTCTCGATGTAGGCTGCGGGGGAGGCATCCTGGCGGAAGGCATGGCGCAGCGCGGCGCAACGGTAACCGGCATCGACATGGGTGAGGCGCCATTGGAGGTCGCGCGTCTGCATCTGCTGGAGTCGGGGCTCGATGTCGATTACAGAAGGATTGCGGCAGAGCAGCTGGCGCAAGAGCAACCCGGGTCATTCGATATCGTCACCTGCATGGAGATGCTGGAGCATGTGCCGGACCCTTCATCCGTCATCAAGGCCTGCGCCCGTCTGGCAAAACCTGGCGGGCACCTGTTCTTCTCCACCCTGAACCGCAACCCCAAATCCTATCTGTTCGCCATCATAGGCGCGGAATATATCCTCAAGCTTCTGCCAAAGGGCACACACGACTTTGCCAGATTCATTCGTCCTTCCGAACTCGACGGCTGGACCCGGGCGGCCGGGCTGACGACCGAGGCCCTCATTGGCCTGGTATACAACCCCTTTAATCAGCAATACCGCCTGGACCGGGACATCAGCGTCAACTACATGGTGGCCTGCCGCAAAGAACCCGATGAGTGATACCGCAACAGCGGCCGCACATGGGATACGCATCGTCCTGTTCGACCTGGACGGCACTCTTGCCGATACGGCACCCGATCTGGCGGATGCCCTGAATCGAACCCTGGAATTGCACGGCAGGCCCCCCCTGCCCTACAGCCGCATCCGCCCGGAGGTCTCTCACGGGGCTGGAGCGCTCATTCGCCTGGGTTTTGGCGGGGATTTTGAACCGGCCCGCCAGGACCTGCTGCGCTTCTACCAGGCGGACATCCACCGCAAGACCGGCCTCTTTCCCGGCATGGAAGAGGTGCTCGGGCAACTGGAACGGCACAACATCCGCTGGGGCGTCGTCACCAACAAGCCCTCCTGGCTCACCAACCCGCTGATGGCGGGCCTGGGGCTGGCCGGGCGCGCGGCCTGCGTTGTAAGCGGCGACACCACCTCCAACAAGAAGCCCCATGCGGAACCCATACTTCACGCCTGCGAGCTGGCGGGCGGGCATGCCCCGGGCGAGTGCCTTTATATAGGTGATGCCCGGCGCGACATTGAGGCCGGCCACAATGCGGGCGCCGCCACGCTGATCGCCCTGTTTGGTTATCTCGGCGAAAACGACCGGCCGGATGACTGGGGGGCGGATGGTGCTGTCGAACGCCCGGAACAGATCCTCGACTGGCTGGTCCTGCCCCGGCCAAAGCAAGAAAAGTGAGCGGGGACCATGGCTTTCCCAATCGGGCCACCCCGCCCGGTTCCGGCAATTACTATTGTGTGCGCTTCGCCCCGGCAAGGCTGCGCACGGATCTTGCCCTGGTGCTCGCATGGCAATGGGAGCTGCAAGAAATCCTCTGCCGCTGCTCCGACCGGGGAGTGGCCCTGGCAAAACTCCAGTGGTACCGCGAAGAGCTGGCACAAGCCCTGGATGGCAAGGCCCAACATCCCCTGCTACAGGCGCTGGCTTCGCCGATTCAGACCCACCGGCTCCCTGTTCAACCTTTTCTCGACATGGCCGGCGGGCTGAAAACGGAAATCCTCGGGCCGGCCCATCGGGACGAAACAGCTCTCCACGCCTATTGCCGGCAAAGCGGCGGCGCCCCGCTGGATCTGCTGGCCCGGATTTGCGGCGCCGATGAAAAAGAGCTGGGCAGCGCCCGGGAGCTTGGCGCCTTCATCCGCCTCACCGGCATTATCCGCAGCCTTGGCCAGGACCTGCGCCTGGGCTGCTGCCACCTCCCCCTACCGGAAATGGAACAGCGGGGGTTGACGCCAACCGGCCTCGCAGAGCCCCAAAGCGGGGAGGCGCTGCGCGCCCTGCTGGCCACTTTGTCCGCAACGGCCCGGGGCTGGCGTGAATCGGCCCTGACCGCCCTCCCCCCCGGAAAGCACCCCGCCCTGGTTCCCGCGCTTGCGCTGGCCGCCATGAGCAGCGCCTTGCTCGATGAGCTGGAAAAGGCCGGTTTTCCGGTCCTGAATCAGCGCTTGTCCCTCACCCCCCTGCGCAAACTGTGGATCGCCTGGCGCATCAACCGCCGGAACCATTGAATTCCCCCTGAATCCGCCTCACCCCGCCCCGCCTTGGGGACATATGCACCATGCTGGATTTCAGTCGATTTATGCCCTAATCTGGACGTCTTCGGCTGTAAAATAGTGACAATTTATTGTCGCAGGCCAACTGAGCAGAACTATCTTATTGTTTCAACTGCCCTTTTTGTTTTTGGCATGCATATTGTATGTTTGCGTTGGCGGCAAGAGTACTTAATCAGGAAAGGAAGGAGAACATGGCCACCCAAACACAAACCGTCTCTGGCGATCGGGACATCGCCCCATTCAGGGCAAACCAAGAGGTTGAACCGGCACTGGCGGCCCGATTGGATCATAGAGTCCTGGAACTGGGCAGGCAGTTACAGACAACCCTCGAAGTCAGGGAGCTCATCTCCCTGTTCGCGGAAGGCATCAACCAGGATATCAACTACCGCGGCCTCCACTTTCAGAACAAGGCCGAGGACATCGAGGTTTCCATCGGGCGGCGCTCAGCGCACAAGTGCACCTACCGGCTGACCATCGAGGACAACTCGCTGGGTGAACTGACGCTTTTCAGCCGCGCCCCCTTCAAGGACGAGGAACTGGTCATCCTTGAAAACATACTGTGCGCCCTGGTCTATCCCCTGCGCAACGCCATGCTCTACCACAGCGCACTGCAGACCGCCCTCATGGATCCGTTGACCGGCATCAACAACCGCGCCGGCATGGATACCGCCATCAAACGGGAAATCGAACTGGCCCGCCGGCATAAATCATCAATGTGCATCATGTTGCTGGATATCGATCATTTCAAGGCCATCAACGACAATTTCGGCCATGCCTGCGGTGATTTTGTCTTGCAGGCCGTGGCCCAGTGCATGAAGGAAACCGTCCGCTGCAGCGATATGCTGTTCCGGTTTGGCGGCGAGGAATTCCTGATCCTGCTCAGTTGCACGGAGGTCGAAGGGGCCCGGCTGCTGGCTGAACGCATCCGGCAGAAAATCGAGACCCTGACTTTCGGCGCCCACAAAGACCTGAAGGCCACGGCAAGTCTGGGGGTGACGGCGCTGCGGAAGAACGATACGCCCGAGACCTTGTTCAAGCGCGCGGACGCCGCCCTCTACAAGGCCAAAAAAAGCGGCCGTAACCAGGTGATCAGCAAGTGACACTCATGGCCTAGTACTCCGTCAATTTTATAAATTAGGATTGGTAAAAGATAAATATTAACCGCAGAGGACGCAGAGATTCGCAGAGGTTTTTATTTATTATCAATAAGCTGGCTAGCATTTCATTTCTCTGCGCACCTCTGCGTCCTCTGCGGTTAAATGTTTT
>DRKS01000049.1 GCA_011051655.1 Sedimenticola sp. | reverse complement strand
GGTTGATGGAATACATCCCTGTATTCCACCCCTTCGGGGTCGCTGTGCGGTCCAAATTCGCTCCAGGCGAATTTGTGTTCCAAAAACCAAATAGGACAGAGTATAAATTAACCGCCATCACCTTATGAGGCTAAGTACATTGAATCTCATAAATTTCTCAATTAACCGGGTCCGCCTGGTGAGAAATGCGGGCTAGGATTTTTCACCTATATTTACAAAGTAAACCCGGCATTTCCAGAAAAGAATCCGCTTTCCCCGCCTTCCCATAAGAAAAGCGGGAAAAGCCAATGAAGTTAGGCATTTCCGCAACCGGTATGTAGAATGGGCGGTTGCCGAACGACTGTTTGCTTCACCCGAGACAACCGAATGGAAAACCTCTCGCCCCACACCTCCAGCATCTCCGAATGGCTGTTATCTGAAGGCCGGAAAATCACCTCCCCGGCCAAACTCGTGGGAGAGCTCGCCAGGCAATTGATCGCCGCGGATATCCCTGTGTTCAGGATGCGGGTTTTGATTCGAACCCTGCATCCCCAGACATTCGCCACCCACTACACCTGGCTGCGCGCCACCGGGGAGACCACCGTCTTCTCACCGCCCCATGAGGCGCTGTTCAAGCCCGCCTATCTGCAGAGCCCCATTGCCGCAGTATTCGAAGGCGCCGGCACCATACGCCGCCGCCTGGATGTTCCCGGGCCGACGCTCGATTTCCCCTTTCTCAAGGATTTGGTGGCGGAAGGCGCCACCGATTACGTGGCCATGCCCATGCCGTTCCAGGACGGCACCATCAACGCCTTTGCGATAGCCTCGGACCGCCCCGGCGGCTTCAGCGACCGGGACCTGGCCCAGGTTACCGGCATGCTGCCGGTGCTGGCGCTGCTGATGGAGCTTCATTCCTCCCGTCAAACGGCCAGGACCCTGCTCGAAACCTACATCGGCACCCACTCCGGAAAACGCGTGCTCGACGGCCTGATCAAGCGCGGCGACGGGGAAAAGATCCACGCCGTCATCTGGTTTTGCGATCTCAGGGAGTCGTCCCAGCTCGCCGAAAAGCTGCCCCTGGACGATTACCTGGCCCTGCTCAATGACTTCTTCGGCTGCATGGCCGGGGCCGTCCTCGACAACGGCGGCGAGGTATTGCGCTTCATCGGGGATGCGGCCCTGGCGATCTTCCCGTTTGACAGCTCATGCATCAGCTCCAACGCCAAGTGCAATGACGAAAACAGCGCCTGCGCCAGGGCCGTAATGGCCGCCCGGGACGCGCGCAACCGCATCAAGACACTGAATGAAGAGCGAACCGGCCGGGGCGAAGAACCCATTTCATTTGGGATCGCCCTGCATGTGGGCAACGTCATGTACGGCAATATCGGAACGCCCCAACGGCTTGAATTCACCGTTATTGGCAAGGCCGCCAACGAGGCTGCTAGGCTGGAAGGCCTATGCAAAAAGCTTGGCCATCAAATACTGATCTCACCCCAGTTCCCGAAGTGCGCCCGTATCGACAAGGTTTCGCTCGGCCACCACCCGCTGCACGAAGGTGGGGACATCTGGGAGATTTTCGCCCTTTCGGAGGAAGCGCAAGCAAAACCCGCCCCCGCCGAAGACCGCAGGAAACATCACAAGGGGGGCTGATCCGGCCTGGACGGGCAGATTACAGTATCTGCAACTGATCATAGCCGAGCAGCAGATAGCGGGCGGTCTTGCCGGACTTTTCATTGCCGTCATCGCTGACAACAAGAATACGCTTTTCCCCCCCTATCCGCGCGGGGGAGACGCCCTCGGCATTCTCCAGCCCGTCCAAACCCCTGATCAGCACCAGCCTGGGGGAGGCCTCCGGCGCCCCGTTCCAGAACCACAGCCGGTTCTGCCCGGAAGCTCTTTTTCCCGGCGAGCCCCCGATAATGAGATAACCTTGCAGCAAGGGGTCGTAGGCCATGCCGCGAATGGCGCTTCCATTGAGGTTCAGACGAACCAGTGCGGACCTGATCCGTGGTGGCCTGCGCCCTGAAAACAGGGCGTCAGGATCATCGATCACGGCAACCAGGGCATTGCCCTTCTTATCCAGGGGGGCGCGGAACCCGAGCAGCAATTTATCCCGGGTCCTGTTCAAACAAAGGCCCTCTATATTGAAGCCGTTGCCCGCCGTTTGCCCTCCCAGTTCAGGGAAGTCCCCAATGAGCTCCTTGCGCAGGCCGGTGACGACGACAGGGTCGAGGATCTTGTCCCCATGGATCCTGAACCTGACGAGTTTCTCCCTGTTTTTCCGGGAATCCCCATCCGCCGCCCTGGAGTGGGACGTGACGGCATAGACATAGCCGCGGTCATCCACGGCCAGCCCTTCCAGATCATCGAGGACCCGGAATCTCTTGTGCGCGCCTCCCTTGGAAAAAATCTTTTTGGGCGCCAGATGAGTAATATCGTTGTCGCCATGGGGACGAAGGGTAAGGAGGGAAAACGGCCAGTCGGCCTCGTCCTGGGCGATGATGAACCTGCCGTCGGGCAACTGTTGAACCCCCGAGGGCTCAAAAATATCGCTGTCGCCCGCAAATTGACGGAATCCCGCCGTTTCCGCTTCCACCCCGGAGGCGCTTTCCTGATCCGTGGAATCGAACATGCTGATCACCACCACCAGGATAAAGGACGCAATGCAGATGCCCAGGCCGATGATAAAGACCGTATAGGCCGTCCGCAGCAGGCTGAACTTGTTCTTCAGCACCACGCTCATGCTGTGCACGTGCATGAACATCTCTTCATAAACCTGGTTCTTGTCTTCCATGATCTCCTTCATGACCGCCACATACTCGTGCTGCTCCAGGTCGGCGTTGTCCATGAAATACATGACATTGGCCTTCCCCTGCAAAAAATCAGCCGGCCGCTTGGTGGCGTCACAGCACCTGTCCGTGCTCGGCCGCGCCGAAATAACCGTATAGAGCAATGAAATAAAGCCGGATATGAGCAATATGATGATGGGCAGCATATAGAGGTAATTCTCAGTAACCGCCACCAAGGACCCGCCCGATGCAAGCAGGATCGAGATAATCAATCCATTGATGGTGATCATCATCCCCGCCTTATTGTCGGCAACCATCGTCAAATCGAGATGAGTGCGATAGAGGGAGCGAATCAATGTCTCAAGGCCGCGGGCCGTACCGGCCTTGGTTTTCTTATGCTTGACGCGGGGGCTGCATTTCTTCTGCTTTTTCAGGGAAAATGCAGACGGCTGCAAGACCAGGCCGCTATCTTCATCCCCTTCTCCGGATGATGGTTGGGTTTCGGGCCCTGCACCGGCAGCGGCAGGCTCCGGCTCCCGCGGATCACTCCGGGGTTCATTTTCGGCCTTACCGGGCTCGGGCGCACCACCGCTGCCCGGGCAGCCGCATTTGCTTCCGCTTTTTTTCATGGATTGCCGATCTGCCGCCTTCTCTGTCTCACTTATATAAAGGCGATTATACGCCCTTATGACCAAGGGAAAACAGCCGGCGTTCACGTTCACCAAACGGCGCCCAAACAGTGGTAAAATCAAATGCGGCAAAGATCAGGCCAAGCCATCTGCCCCCGCAGCCGGATTAATCTATAGGGCTATATCAATGATTGACAAAAAGGCCGGTTTCATTTCCCTGGTTTTGTTTTGCGCCGCCATGGCGCCCTTTGGAACAACAGGGACCGCCATGGCCGGCGGAGAGGATATCGGCGCTTCGCACGACGCCTCCGCAATCTCCGACCCGCTGCAATACGCCAATGACGCCATTGCCAGGTACCGGCCCCTGAAATGCAAAAAATCCAAGTCCCCTCTTTTCAGGGCCGGCCCCAGCGATCTCCTGGAATTGGAGATCATCTCCGACTTCCGGCGCATCAATGCGGATACCTATGACGAGGAGGGGGGTGACTCCGGCGTCATCTCATACCTCGACAAAAAGAACAGAAGGCAATATGTCCCGGTCTTCATCAAAGACAGGGGGAACTCGAGAAGAGACAGTTGCGAGTGGGTGCCGCTGCGCATCACTTTCGAAAGCCCCAAGGTAAAGAAGAAGCTGGACAGGTCGTTGGGCGATTCATCCCGGGACGGTGACCGCCTGGTCCGCACATATAATGAACTGAAGGCCATGAGGAAGGGGGTCCCCCTGCTGAAAGGGACCTCGCAAAAAGACAACATATTCCGCAAGCTCGGGGACGATATAAAAATAGTCACACACTGCGGAAAGAGCACCTGGCGGCATGTCGGCGGCGACACCAAGGAGGAGCAGGAGAACAGGCTCCTGCAGGAATATTACATCTATCAGGTGCTGGACCAGATGAAATCCACCACCCTGAAAACCAGGCTGGCCGAGATCACGTACAGGGACCCCGGCGGAAACCTGTTATTGACCCGCAAGGCGTTTTTCCGCGAGCCGAAATCCAAGCTGGCCAAACGCTGCGGCCTCTCCAACAAAAGCTATCCGGGGGTGGCCGTCAAGGGTTTCAATAAAACCTCGCTTTTTCAACTGGAGCTCTTTAATCAGTTCGTCTATTCCAAAGACTACGATCTCGAGGAAGAAAGCAACATCAACGTGTTATATGGAAAAGACGGCCAAAAATACGTGGGACCCTATGACTTCGATCTGTCGGGCATCATCGCCCCGGAATACCGTCCGAACCGGAAAACGGTGGAAGAAAACCTGAAAGAAAATTTCCAACCCTGGCTCAAGTCCAGAGACGGCGATGAAATGGCCATCGTGCAGATATTTTTCATGGTGCGCAAAAAGGCGAAAATGCGCAATGTGCTCACGAGTTCATTGCTCAACAAGGAGAAGAAAGCGCACATGCTGAACTGGTTCGACAGCTACATGGCCGCCCTCGAGCAGTTTTTGGAAAGGAACAGGGCCCTGAAGCCCGAACTGATCAAGGGGCTGGAATTATGGAGCCGATCCAAAAAAAAGCGCAAATAGCCATCACCTGGCCTCGGCCGTTCTGCAATCCTTCAACTGGCTCGCCAGGTGAAGATAGACCTTCGATTCGATGAGTTCCGTGTGAATCTTTTTTACGCGCTCGTACATGCCCGGAGGGATATCCTTGCCGGAGGCCTCATGCCATGCCCCGGCCTTCTTCAACTCCAGCAGCTCATCATCTGCTTGCGATAATTTTTTGACCAAACAGGGTGCGACATGGCAGTTGTAGGCGTCCTGTTTCCGGGCCCTGTCTTTTTTCCTGCCGTTGACCGGGCCGCCCAGGGGGCAGGCGATATCCGGGCTGGGCGTGACCAGGCCATCCATTGCATCGTTCAGGTACTCGAATCTCCTCACATCCCGCCTCAGCTCATGCCAGCCTTCTTCCACCAGGTTGAAGTCATATTCCTCCCGGTGCATTTTTTTGAGCTTCTTGGCAACCCTTTTCAGAAGATAATTCCTGTCCGCTTCAAGTGAGGGCCAGTCTGTTTTTCTCAGCTCTTCCCTGATCCTGCGAATCAAGGGATGCCCCGGCTTGAGCCAGTCTGAATTTTTCAGATAATTCCTGTAGAGACTTATCTCGTGGTCCAGTTTTTCCTTGTACCGTTGTTCCGTATCCGCATCGACCTGCTCGGCATAACGCAGGTACTTCTTGTAATCACCCAGGTGGGAGATGTGGTCTTCCAGGTCCTTCATGACATCCCGGAACTTGCGGAACCGGCCATATCGTTTCGAATACAGCCAGAACAGATTCTGCAGCTCGGTCAGAACGTCCCTGATGCCGCTGCGATCAAGATAGCGCATCTGATTCTCCACCCCTTTTTTCTTTGCGGCGATGTCAAGATAGCCTTCCACTTCATCCAGTCTTTTCTCGAATCTCTCCAGGGGGGAGGCAATGGGGAAATCCATTCCGTGAGACGGCCCGGCGGACCCAAAGATCATGACGGCAAAGGCCAGCAGGAAGATCTTCGACAAGCTTCGCATCAGCTTTCAGCGCTTCCGCCGCCATGGCGCCTGCAATGATCAATCAGGCTGCGGGTGGAGGCATCATGCTCCGCCGGCCCCGCCTCTCCCTTCAGCTCGGCCAGGACGACGCCGGCCAGCTGCTTGCCCAGCTCCACCCCCCACTGGTCGAAGGAATTGATATTCCAGATGACGCCCTGCACAAAGATCTTGTGTTCATAGAGCGCAATCAGGGCGCCCAGGCGCCGCGGCGTCAGTTTGTCGATGAGGATGCTGTTGGTGGGCCTGTTGCCGGGGAATATCTTGTGCGGCAGCAGATCCACGATTTCTTCCACGCTCAGCCCGCTCAGCTCCAGTTCCGCCCGCGCCTCATCGAGGGTGCGGCCCTTCATCAAGGCCTCCGGCTGGGCGAGGAAGTTGGCCAGCAGCTTCTGATGCTGATCCCCCACCGGGTTATGACTGATCATGGGGGCGATGAAGTCCGCCGGGACCAGCTGGGTGCCCTGGTGAATCAGCTGGTAAAAGGCGTGTTGCCCGTCGGTGCCGGCCGCGCCCCAGACGACCGGGCCGGTGGCATAGGCCACCACCCTGCCGTCGCGGGTCACCCGCTTGCCATTGCTCTCCATGTCGGCCTGCTGAAGATAGGCCGGCAGATAACGCAGGTACTGGTCATAAGGCAGGATGGCCTGGGTGGGCGCCCCCACGAAGTTGACATACCAGATCCCCAGCAGGGCCAGGATGACGGGCATGTTTTCCGACAGCTCGGCGGTGCGGAAGTGCTCATCCATCTCATGGGCGCCGGCAAGCAGCTCACGGAACCGGTCCATGCCGATGGCGATGGCAATGGGCAGGCCGATGGCGGACCACAGGGAATAACGCCCGCCCACCCAATCCCAGAAGCCGAACATGTTGGCCGGGTCGATGCCGAACCCGCTGACGGCTTCGGCATTGGTGGAGACGGCCACGAAGTGGCGGGCGATGGCCGCTTCATCACGCATGCCGCGCAGGCACCACTGCCGGGCCGTATGGGCATTGGTCAGGGTCTCCTGGGTGGTGAAGGTCTTGGAGGCGACGATGAACAGGGTGGTCTCCGGCTGCAGGGGCTTGAGGGTCTCCGCGATATGGGTGCCATCCACATTGGAGACGAAATGCACCCGCGGCTGCCGGGATTGATACGGCCGCAGCGCCTCCGTAACCATCAGGGGACCGAGATTGGAGCCGCCGATGCCGATATTCACCACATCGGTGATGCGCCGCCCGGAATAGCCCGTCCAATCGCCGTTGCGCACCGCCTCGGAAAAGGTCTCCATCCGGGCCAGCACCGCCCGCACGCCGGGCATGACATCCTCGCCGTCCAGCCACACGGGGCGGTCGCTGCAGTTGCGCAGGGCCACGTGCAGCGCCGCCCGGTTTTCCGTACTGTTGATGCGGTCGCCGGCAAACATGCGCCGGATCCAGCCCCGCACATCCACCGCCTCCGCCAGTTCCAGCAGCAGGGCGACGGTCTCGCGGCTGATGCGGTTTTTGGAATAATCCAGCAGTATGCCGCACTGTTGCAGCGACAGGCTTTCGAATCGCTCCGGATCCTCGGCGAACAGGGTCCGCATTTGCACGGGGGCCATTTCCCGCCAGTGCTCCTCCAGGGCGCGCCACTCTTCGGTCTGGTCAAGTGAAGTCATGATAATTTCAGGTTGCGGGCTGATTCAGGCTGTTTTCTCCACAGGCATCCGTTCCCCCGGGGTGCAGATACTTTGCCAATATCTTGTTAGAGTATACGGAAATTCCATGACGTTTTAACATCAAGAAGAAGAAATGGGTAACCTGAGCAATTTCTCCCCCCTGGAGGGACAAACCTCCCTGAAAATCCTGTTTGCCGCCAGCGAGGCCCAGCCCCTGATCAAGACAGGGGGGCTCGCCGACGTGGCGGGCAGCCTGCCGCCCGCCCTGCGCCGCCTGAACCATGACGTGCGGCTGATACTGCCGGCCTATCCCGAGGCGGTGGAGAAGGCCATTCCGCTGAAGACACTGGCGACCCTCCACCTCCCCGACCACCATGAGCCGGTGCGGCTGCTCTCCGGCACCCTTTCCGGGCACCTGCCGCTTTACCTGGTCGACGCCCCCAGCCTGTTCGAACGGGTGGGCAACCCCTACACCGGACCGGACGGCAATGACTGGCCGGACAACGCCCAGCGTTTCGCCCTGTTCTGCCGCGCCATCGCCTCCGTGGCCCTCAACCAGGCCGGACTGGATTGGCAGCCCGACCTGGTGCACTGCAACGACTGGCAAACAGGCCTGGTCCCTGCCCTCATCCACAGTGAAGGCAACCGCCCGGCCACCCTCTTCACCATTCACAACATGGCCTACCAGGGCATATTCGACCATGCGATATTCCGGAAGCTGCAGCTCCCCCCAGAGTTGTGGAGCCTCGACGGCCTGGAATTCCATGGCAACTTCTCTTTTCTGAAGGGCGGCCTGGCGTTCGCGGACCGGCTGACCACGGTCAGCCCGACCTATGCCCAAGAGATCTGCACGCCGGAATACGGCTACGGGCTGGAGGGCCTGCTCCTGCGCCGCCAGGACCGGCTTTCCGGCGTGCTGAACGGCATCGACTGCCAGTTCTGGGATCCGGCGACCGACCCCTATATCCCCCAACACTTCGACGGCGACACCTTCCACCTGAAGCGCTTCAACAAGCTGCGGCTGCAGCGGGAACTGGGCCTGCCGCAGGATGAAAACGCCTTTCTGTTCGGCCACATCGGCCGCCTGGTGGAGCAAAAGGGGATCGACATGATCCTGGATATCCTCCCCGCCCTGGCGAGCATAGAGGATGTGCAGGTCGTCCTGCTCGGCAGCGGCGCCGAACATTTCGAGGATGCATTGCACGACATGGGCGAGCGTCATCCCGAGAAGATCGTGGTGCACCTGGGCTATAACGAACCCCTGGCCCACAGGATCGAAGCCGGGGCCGACTGTTTTCTCATGCCCTCGCGCTTCGAACCCTGCGGACTGAATCAGCTCTACAGCCTGCGCTACGGCACCGTGCCCATTGTGCGCCGCACCGGCGGCCTGGCGGACACCGTGGTGGACGTCAACCCCCACACCCTGCTTGACGGCAGCGCCACCGGCTTCGTATTCGACGAGCCCAACACCTCCGCCTTGTGGAATGCCGTGGAGCGGGCCGTCAAGTTCCGCAGGCGTCCCCCCGCCTGGTGGCAAAAGCTGGCCATGACGGGCATGCGGCAGGACTTCTGCTGGGAAAGCAGCGCCAGGCACTACCTGGACCTCTACCGCGAGGCCATCCTCAATCCCATCCCCGGCCAGACGGCATCCGCCTGACCGGCGCGGCGTCATGGGCAAAAAAAAACGGGGCGTTTTGCCCCGTTTTTTTCGACTTGCGGCGGACGACAGCCGTTACGCCGCCTGAATGGGGATCTGCTCCCCCGTGCGGGTAATGCAGTTGTGTTCGTTGAGATAGACCAGTGAGGGCTTGAAGCTCGCCAGCTCCGCCTCGTCCAGACCGGCATAGGCGCAGATGATGACGCGGTCGCCCGGCGCGGCCTTGTGGGCCGCGGCGCCATTGATGGAGATAATGCGGGAGCCCGCCTCCGCCTCGATGGCGTATGTGGTGAAGCGTTCGCCGTTGGCGATATTGTAAATCTGGATCTGCTCATAGGGCAGAATGCCCGCCTTATCCATCAGGTCGCGGTCGATGGCGCAGGAACCCTCATAATCCAGCTCCGCGTGGGTGACGCAGGCGCGGTGCAATTTACACTTGAGAACGGTCAACTGCATTTTTCGTAGTGCTCCGTGGACAAAAGGCGGCATATTATGCGTTATTCCCCCGGCGTAATCAATCGCCGGAGAAGGTCACCGGCGGCGGCCTGACGCCGGTCCCCGTCGTCTCGGCGACAATGCTCCGGGCCTCTTGCCGGCCGAGCCCGACGGCCTCTTCCCGCGGGCTCTCCGGCCTCATGTCCGCCTCGCCCCCCCGCTTTATATAGAGGGTCTGGGTGGGAAAGGCAAACTCCACCTCAAGCCGGTGGGCCAGGCGCAGGACATCCAGCAGGAAGCGGTGGCGCTCCCGCAGTTCCGTGGACCAGTCCGGCGTCTCCCAGAATACGTACACCAGCACGTCCAGGGAGGCCGCCGCGAACTGATTCAGGTAGACCTGGTAATAATCCTTGCGCATGTAGGGGTGCTGGCGCACCAGTTCCCGCACCCCCTCGCAAAAGGCCTCGATCCTGTCCGGCGGGGTATCGTAGGTGAGGGAGAGATTGCATTTCATGCGCCGGTAGCGCCTCTCCCCCATATTGTCCACCTCGGCGGTGATGAACCTGGCGTTGGGCAGGGTGACCACCGAGTTGTAGAAGGTCCGTATGCGGGTGCTGCGGAAGCCGATGCGCTCCACCGTGCCCTCGATACCGTCCACGATGATCCAGTCCCCCACCGAGAAGGTGCGGTCCGCCAGCACGGTGACGGAACCGAACAGGTTCTGCACCAGGTCCTTGGCCGCCAGGGCAAAGGCCAGGCCGCCGAGGCCGAGCCCCGCCAGCAGGCTGGAGACGTTCATGTTGAAGGTGTCGGCGATGAAGATGATGCCGACCACGGTGACGAAGATCTTGAGGGTGCGCGGAATCAGCGGGAACAGGGCGTCATCCATCTTGCTGGCGGTCCTGTGGGCCTGGGCCAGCAGATAGGCCGCCAGCAGATCCACCAGCCGGTAGGCGGCCCAGACCCCGGAGATGGCGGCCAGGAACTTGACCGCCACCAGCAGCACCAGCATGGCCTGCTCCGGCAGCCCCAGCAGGTTGAGACACAGCCACCAGAGGACGGCCATGGCCATGAGCCCGAAGGGGCGCAGCATATGCTCGGAAATATCCCTGAACTCGACCCGCCTAGTGGCCGTGCGGCAGCGCCTGACCATGAGCCTGAGAATCAGCGAAAGCAGCTTGTCCAGCACCACGCCCGCGACGACGATGACGAGTATGCCGATCCAGTGCCAGTTCTCCAGCAGGAAGGGGGCCTCCTTCAGTTTGTCCGGCAGCCGGGCCCGGATGCGCATATGCCAGGGCAGGAAGAGTTCGTCCTCTTCCTTGCCCTTGCCTTTGACCCTGGCCTTGTCCGCCAGCTCTTCAAGGATGTCCGGCAGTTTTTCAACGGTTTCGGCATCGAACAGCCAGCGGCCGTCCGGCATGCGGCTGATGCGAATCATCCCCGCCTTGTATTTCTTGAAGACATAGGGCTTTCCCTTGGTGCGCGAGGGCACCCTCTTCACCACGACGATGCGGGTGCGGTCCATGATCTCCAGCAGCATCCAGGCCAGGTCCCGGCCCCGCTCCTTGCGCACCAGCGGATTCACCTGGGAGAGATCCAGGGTGGTGATGGCGTCCTCGATCCGCTCCGGCTTGCCCCGCTTGATATCGTTCATGGCATGGAGGAAGGTCTCCATGGTGGCGCGGGGACTGATGAGGGTTTCGGGCACGGGCGGGGGCGCAGGGGGGGCGGCGGGCGCGGGCGGCGGGGCGGCGGGCGAGGCGGCCTCCTGGGCCAGCGCCGGCAGGGCAGGCAGAAGCAGCAGGAAAAGCAGCAGGCCCATGGGAAGGCCGCGGCCGGATTTGTTGGTTTGCACTCCCATCATGACCCCGCCTGTGAGCGCATCACGCGCAGATTGTCGATCAGCCGCGCCCGCCCCAGCCGGGCGGCCGCCAGGATCACCAGGTCCCGCTCATGCCGCTTCGGCGCCGCCAGATCCGCCGCCCGGCGGATGCTGACATAGTCCGGCTCGAACCCGGCGCTGGCCAGTTTTTGCGCTGCACCGGCCTCCAGCGCCGGGTAGTCCCGGTCACCATTCTCGACGGCCGCGGCGGTCTCGCGCAGGATGCGGTACAGGGCCGGCGCCCGGCAGCGTTCCTCCGGGGTCAGATAGCCGTTGCGGGAGCTGCGCGCCAGCCCGTCCGGCTCCCGCACCGTGGCCACGCCGACGATCTCCACCGGGATGCAGAGATCCTCCGTCATGCGCCGGATGACCAGCAGTTGCTGAAAGTCCTTCTCCCCGAACAGGGCCAGGTCCGGCTGGACCAGGTTGAACAGCTTGCACACCACCGTGGCGACGCCGGCGAAATGCCCGGGACGGGAGGCCCCGCAGAGGATCCCGGAGAGACCGGGGACTTCAACACGGGTCTGGGCCTCCCGCCGCCGCGGATAGAGTTCCTCGCTGGAGGGCGCGAAAAGCAGGTCCGCGCGGGCATGCTCGAGCCTTTCCGCGTCCTGCCGCAGCGTGCGGGGATAGGCTTCGAAATCCTCCCCGGCGCCAAACTGCAAAGGATTGACAAAAATACTCACCACCACCCGGTCCGCCCGCCGCCGCGCCTCCCGGACGAGTTCCAGATGCCCCCCATGCAGGTTACCCATGGTGGGCACCAGGGCGGCCGACTCCCCGGCGGCCCGCCAGGCGGCCATCTGCCGGCGCAGATCTCTGATTGTTTCAACGGTCTTCATCCAATCACTACCTGGACACCATTAGACAATGCATTTTCGCCACCAAGGCGCAGGGCCCACCAGGCTTGATATTGCTAAACACTGAAAGCTGTCCGCGTCTCCGTGGCAAACAATCTTTAAAAACCATGCTCCGGCCCCGGAAAGCCGCCCTCCTTCACCGCCCGGACATAAGCGGCAAGGGCCCCGGGTATGGTCCCCGCCCCGGTGAGAAAATTCTTCACGAACCGGGGCGGGGCGTCGGCGGCGATGCCGAGCATATCGTAGAGCACCAGCACCTGCCCGTCGCAATCCGGGCCCGCGCCGATGCCGATCACCGGGATATCCAGCAGCCGGCTGATCTCCCCGGCGAGGGCGGCCGGCACGCACTCCAGCACCAGCATCTGGGCGCCGGCCTCCTGCAAGGCCAGGGCCTCCTCCTTCATGATCCGGGCCGATTCCCCGTCACGGCCCTGCACCCGGTACCCCCCCAGCTTATGCACCGACTGGGGCAACAGCCCGAGGTGGGCGCAGACGGGCACGGCATGGGCCACCAGGTGGCGCACGGTCTCCAGTTGGGTGGTCCCGCCCTCCAGTTTCACCATGTGCGCCCCGCCCTCTTTCATCAGGCGTCCGGCCGTATCCAGCGCCTGGGCGGCGGAGCTGTAGCTCATGAAGGGCATGTCCACGACCATCAGGGCGTGCCGGCGGGCCCGGGCCACGTTGCGGCTGTGGTAAACCATATCGTCCACCCGCACCGGCAGCGTGCTCTCCTGCCCCTGGATCACCATCCCCAGGGAGTCCCCCACCAGCAGCACCTCCACGCCGGCATCCTCCAGGAGACGGGCGAAACTGGCGTCGTAGCAGGTGAGCACGGCGATCTTCTCACCCTGCTTTTTCATCCGGTCCAGGGTGGCGATGGTGATGTCGGACATGGGTTCGGTTGACGGTTTACAGTTGACGGTTTACGGATTTATACCAGTACTGGCGCGGGATTGAAATAATGCTTGCCGCTGCGCACGGAGCAGATCTGCTCAAGCAGCAACCGGTAGTCCGCCTCCCGCTCCACGGGATTGATGTCCGTGGCGTTCACGATCAACAAGGGCGACTTGTTGTAGTAATAAAAAAACTCCGCATAGGCGTCGCACAGTTTCTGCAGGTAGCCGGGCTCCATGGTCTGCTCTTCCCGCCGGCCCCGCTTGTTAATGCGCTGCATCAACGTCTCCGCCGGGGCCTGGAGGTAGACCACGAGATCCGGTGAAGGCGCATCCAGGGTCAGTTGGGCATAGACCTGCTCATAGAGCCTCAGCTCATGCTCGTCCAGATTGACGCGGGCGAACAGGGGGTCCTTCTCCAGCATGAAGTCTGCTACCAGGGCGGAGCGGAACATGTCCCGCTGGCGCAATGCCTGCAACTGGTTGCTGCGCTGGAACAGGAAGAACAGTTGGGTCGGCAGCGCCGCCTGGCGCCTGTCTTGATAGAAGCGCTCCAGGAAGGGGTTTTCCTCTGCCTTCTCCAGCAGGGTCTCGCCGCCGAAGCTCTCGGCCAGGCGCCGCACCAGGCTGGTCTTGCCTACGCCGACAGGCCCCTCCACCACCAGGTAGGCGGGCGGATTCAAACCGGTTCTATCCTTCATCCAGGGGCTCCAGGCCTTTTGGCGGGCAGTCATGAAGCAGCCGACGCAATGGACCGCGGCCCGGTATTTCCAGGCCGGGGGCTATTTCATACAGAGGGTAAAGCACAAAGGCGCGCTCCGCCATCCGGGGGTGGGGAATCCGCAGGTCCGGAGTGTGGATCCGCCGGTCGGCATACAGCAGGATATCCAGATCCAGGGGGCGGGGGCCCCAGCGCCCGCCAGTGCGGACGCGGCCCTGGGCCAGTTCCATCGCCTGCAGGGCGGCCAGCAGCGCCTGCGGCGACAGTCCGGTCTCCGCCTCCGCCACTGCATTGATGTAGTCGGGCTGCCCCGCGGGCCCCAGGGGGGGGCTGCGGTAAAGGCGGGAGACGCGCCGCAGATGGATCGATGGCGCCCGGCCAAGCTCGGCGATGGCACGGCGGACCTGCCCTGCGGGTCCGTCCAGATTGCTCCCCAGGGCGACATAGACAAGCGCTGCCATCTATTCGGCGGCGGGTTTCTTGCGCCGGCGGCGCCGGCGGCGCTTTTTCTTGCCATCGGCGCCGGCGGTGGCGGCCATCTGGCCGCGCCCTTCCTCGCCGGCCTCCTGGAACTGCGTCCACCAATCGGCCAACTCCTGCTCCACCTCGCCGGATTCCGCCCGCAGCAGGAGAAAATCATAGGCGGCCCGGAACCGGGGATGGCCCAGCAGACGCATGGAGCGCTTGCCGCCACGCTGCTCCAGCCGGTGCTGGAGGGTCCAGATCTCACGCATTTGCAGGGAAAAGCGCTTGGGGATGGAAACCCGGGCAACCTGGCGGGAGATGATCTCCCCCCCCGCCTGCTGCATGGCGTCGTATTTGGACTTGCCTTGCTCCTCCAGCTCCCGGGCAAGCAGCCGCGCCGGCTCCCATAAAAGCACGGCGAAAAGAAAGGCCGGGGTTACCGGTTTGTCCTCCCGGACGCGGGTATCCGTATTTTGCAGGCCCCGGGTGACGAAGGTAATGGGGAAATCGTGCTCCTCGTGGCTGAGGCTGTCCTCCGTATCCGGGAACAGGTGCCCGAACAGGCCGTAATGGCGCAATTTCTCAAAGGCATGCACGGCGGTGCCGCCGAGAAACAGCTTCAGCACCTCTTCGAACAGGCGCGCGGCGGGCACCCCCTCCAGCAGGTCTCCCAGTTCGAACAGGGGCCTTTCACAGGCGGGATTGATGCTGAACCCCAGTTTTGCCGCAAAACGGGCCGCCCGCAGCATGCGCACCGGGTCTTCGCGATAACGCTGTTCCGGATCACCGAGCAGGCGCAACACGCCCGACTCCAGGTCCTTCATGCCGCCTGCATAATCGACGACGGAGAAATCCTCGATGTTGTAATAGAGGGCGTTGACCGTAAAATCCCGCCGCAGGGCATCCTCTTCGAGGGTGCCATACACATTGTCCCGCAGCAGCATGCCGTTCTCGCTCTCCCGCTTGCCCTCCTCGGAGGCATCATGCATGCCGCGAAAGGTGGCGACCTCGATGATCTCCCGTCCGAAATGGACATGGGCCAGCCGGAACCGGCGGCCTATCAGGCGGCAATTACGGAAGACACGGCGCACATCCTCAGGGTGGGCGTCCGTCGCCACATCGAAATCCTTGGGCTCGCGCCCGAGCAGCAGATCACGCACGCCACCGCCCACCAGATAGGCCTTGTAACCCGCATTCTTGAGCCGATAGAGAACCTTGACCGCATTCTCACTGATATTGGCCCGTGAGATGTTGTGTTCGGAGCGCGGAATGATGGTTGGGGTGACTATTTTTCTTTTTCCTTCGGCTGTCGGCTTGAGACTGATGTTAAGCGGGGTATAATAGCATTTCTTCGCGGTCCTCTGCTCCCTTCGTCTAGCGGTCAGGACGCCGGCCTCTCACGCCGGTAACAGGGGTTCGATTCCCCTAGGGAGTACCATTTCCCACCCACTTGCCTGCCACCTCATCGACATGAATACATCCCTGTAGCCCGGGCCCGGCCCAGCCCTCCATGGCTGGGCGTTCGCCGAACTTCCTTTGTCCACCGGACAAAGGATTCCGGCTCACCCCTTCGTCTAGCGGTCAGGACGCCGGCCTCTCACGCCGGTAACAGGGGTTCGATTCCCCTAGGGAGTACCATTTCCCACCCACTTGCCTGCCACCTCATCGACATGGATTATTATGGTGGTAATGGTCTTATTCTCCAAAACTAACCTTGCAATTATTCCAATTCGTGGATAAATTGCAAGGATGATACCGCGTATAGTCACAGGACAGATCAAAGAAGCCATGCGCCGTCAGGCGGCTGTGGCCCTAATCGGCCCACGCCAAGTCGGGAAAACGACACTGGCGCTTAAAGTGGGTAAAGAGCATGATGCGCTCTATCTCGACCTTGAGGACCGGGATGACAGGAATAAGCTTGAAAACCCGGCTCTGTTCCTGGAAAGCGTTGAGGACCGGCTGGTTATCCTGGATGAAATCCATCGCATGCCGGAACTGTTTCAGTCTTTGCGCGGCATTATCGACAAGGGCCGCCGCAAACAAAAGGGAAAAGGGCGCTTCCTGATTTTAGGCTCGGCCTCCATTGATCTATTGCGGCAATCCGGGGAAACCCTGGCCGGACGAATCGCCTATATCAATTTGTCTCCCCTGTCCGCGCTTGAGATCGAGGACGACCACGCGGCCCGCGAGCGTTTATGGCTGCGGGGCGGATTCCCCGACAGCTATCTGGCGGAAAACGACCGGGACAGCCTGGCCATCCGCAAGGATTTTATCCGCACCTATCTCGAACGCGACGTACCCATGTTCGGTCCGCGCATACCGGCGACAACGCTTGAGCGCCTATGGACCATGCTGGCCCATTGCCAGGGGGCGATGCTCAGGGCCTCCGAACTTGGCCGCGCATTGGAAATAAGCACGCAATCGGTTACGCGCTATATCGATCTGCTGGCCGATCTGCTTCTGGTGCGCCGTCTTCAGCCCTTTCATGTCAATATCGGCAAACGCCTGGTCAAATCTCCGAAAGTCTATGTCTGCGACAGCGGCCTAGTGCACGCGCTGCTTGGCATAGAAAACCTTGAACAGCTTGCCGGCCATCCAATTGTCGGTATGAGTTGGGAGGGTTTTGTCATCGAAACATTGCTCTCCGTTTTACCCTGGCGCAGCACCGCCTATTTCTATCGCACATCGGCAGGGGCCGAGATTGATCTTGTGATTGAACATAACGACCAATCAATCTGGGCGATTGAGATCAAGCGGGCCAGATCGGCCAAGGTATCACGCGGCTTCCACAACGCCTGTGAAGACATCCGGCCAGCCCGCGCTTTCGTGGTCCATGCCGGGAAGGATCGCTATCCCCTTTCCGGTAACCTCGAAGCCATTGGACTACGGGAACTGGCTGAAGCGCTGCGGGCTTTGTAAGTACAAACGTCCTAACAGCTCATTGATCGGGCCGATGACCCTGGGACCGGGATCGGCGGCGAACCTGCCGCCATCCCAAGCGGCCATGAACTGTAAAGCAACCAGTTTTTCAGGTGCATGTTGTGCAGTTGCACTTCGCTTCATTCACCGTGACCCGCTCGTGGCGGGACTTCCAGCCACAGGGGTGCGCCCATGCTGGGCGCACCAAAAAAAGGGGTTACGATTTCTCGTAACCCCTTGATTTATGGCGTCCCCAAGGGGAGTCGAACCCCTGTTACCGCCGTGAAAGGGCGGTGTCCTAGGCCTCTAGACGATGGGGACATTGGTGGAGCCAGGCGGGATCGAACCGCCGACCTCTACACTGCCAGTGTAGCGCTCTCCCAGCTGAGCTATGGCCCCGAAAACGAAGCGCGAATATTAGGCCACGAGCCCCCTTTTGTCTACCCCCGTTGCTGATTCTCTATCTTGGCCCAGGTATCCCGCAGGCCCACGATGCGGTTGAACACCAGCTTGCCCCCGGCGGAGTCTTCCGTGTCCACACAGAAGTAGCCTTCACGTTCAAACTGGAAGCGCGCACCGGGCGCGGCCCCCGCCAGGCCGGGCTCGACGAAGCAGCGGGTCAGGGTGTGCAGGGAATCGGGGTTCAGGTGCTCCTTGAAGTCCTTGCCGTCCTTGGCCGCGTCCGGGGTGGGATGATTGAACAGGCGGTCATACAGCCGCACCTCGGCGTGCAGGCCGTGATGGGCGGAAACCCAGTGGATAACGCCCTTGACCTTGCGCCCTTCCGGATTGGCCCCCAGGGTGGCGGGATCGTAGCTGCAACGCAGCTCGATGATTTCACCGTGCCCGTCCTTGATCACCTCATCGCAGCGGATGACATAGGCATTGCGCAGCCGCACTTCACCCCCGGTGACCAGGCGCTTGTACTTTCTTGGCGCCTGTTCACGGAAGTCGTTGGCATCGATATAGATCTCCCGGCAGAAGGGCAGCTTGCGCCGGCCCATGGCCTCGTCCTTGGGGTGGTTCGCAGCCTCCAGCTCTTCGACCCGGCCCTCGGGGTAGTTTTCTATGACGATCTTCAAGGGATGCAGCACCGCCATGCGGCGGGGGGCATGCCGGTCCAGGTCCTCCCGAATACAGCTTTCCAGCACGCCCATCTCCACCATGTTGTCGGCCTTGGTCACCCCGATGCGCTCGCAAAAATCCCGGATCGAGGCCGGCGTGTAGCCCCGCCGGCGCAAACCGGCGATGGTGGGCATGCGGGGGTCGTCCCAGCCGTGCACATAGCCTTCTTCGACCAGTTCGGTGAGCTTGCGCTTGCTGGTGACGGTGTACTGGAGCGACAGCCGCGAAAACTCGATCTGCCGGGGGTGGCAGGGGGTCTCCAGTTCATCCAGGAACCAGTCATACAGGGGACGGTGGTCCTCGAACTCCAGGGTGCAAAGGGAGTGGGTGATCCCTTCGATGGCGTCCGACAGGCAGTGGGTGAAGTCATACATGGGATAGATGCACCACTGTTCCCCCGTCTGGTGATGCACGATACCGTGACGGATGCGGTAGATGGTGGGGTCGCGCATGTTCATGTTGGGGGAGGCCATGTCGATCCTGGCCCGCAGGACGCGGGAGCCATCCGGGAATTCACCCGCCCGCATGCGCCCGAACAGGTCGAGGTTTTCCTCCACCGGACGCTCCCGGTAGGGGCTGTCCTTGCCCGGCTCCGTCAGGGTGCCCCGGTATTCACGGATCTGATCCGCCGTCAGATCGCAGACGTAGGCCTTGCCCTTTTTGATGAGCGCCACGGCATAGTCATACAGTTGCTGGAAGTAATCCGAGGCGAAGTAGAGCCGGTCCTCCCAGTCGAACCCCAGCCAGCGCACGTCCTGCTTGATGGCCTCGACATACTCGATGTTCTCCTTGTGCGGGTTGGTGTCATCGAAACGCAGGTTGCACTGCCCCTGGTAGTCCAGGGCGATGCCGAAATTGAGACAAATGGATTTGGCATGGCCGATGTGCAGATAGCCATTGGGCTCGGGGGGGAAGCGGGTATGCACCCTGCCCTCATTCTTGTTGGCCTTCAGATCCGCATCGATGATATTGCGGATGAAATTGGACGGGGTTGGAACCTCGGTGTTGGTCATGAAAGTTGGTTTTCAGTTGTCAGTTGTCAGTTGTCAGTCGTCAGTTTTCAGTTGTTGCCGGCGGGATGCGGTGCCGGCGGGCGAGAGCAGGGGCGGCAGCCGGCTGTATAATGGGGCTGTCTCAGCGGAATGTACTGCTTTCCTGCACCCTGACAACCACTCACTGCTCCCGTTCCCTCATCCCGATGAACTCGAGGGCCTTGGCGATGCGCCGCAGGCAGGCCTCGCGGCCCACCAGGTACAGGGTCACGTCGATACCGGGCGAGGCCGCGCGGCCGGCGATCGCCACGCGCAGGGGCTGCGCCACCTTGCCCATCTTGACCCCCAGGGCCTCGCTGACGTCCACCACCGCCTGGTGCAGCGCCTCCTTGGTCCATTCCACCAGCGCCAGCGCCTCCCGCATCTTCTCCAGCGCCTCCCGGGCCGCAGGCCGCAAATGCTTCTTGGCCGCCTGGGGGTCAAAGGCTTCAAAATCCTTGTAGAAGAAGGCGCTTATCTCGGCCATCTCCACCAATGTCTTGGCCCGCTCCTGCTGGGCCTCGGCCACCTCCACCAGGTTGGGACCGTTGATGGGGTCGATGCCCAGCTTGCCCATATGAGGGCTCAACAAATGGGCAATGCGCAGGGGGCTGTCTGACTTGATGTAGTGCTGGTTCAGCCACAGCAGCTTCTCGGTGTTGAAGCTCGAGGCCGCCTTGTTCACATCCTCGATATCAAACAGGCTGATCATCTCATCCACCGAGAAGATCTCCCGGTCGCCATGGGACCAGCCGAGGCGCACCAGGTAATTCAGCAGCGCCTCCGGCAGAAAACCCTGCTCCCGGTACTGCATCACGCTCACCGCACCGTGCCGCTTCGAAAGCCGCGCCCCATCGTCACCCAGAATCATGGGGACATGGGCATAACGGGGGGGCTCATGACCCAGGGCGCGGATGATATTGATCTGGCGCGGCGTGTTATTGAGATGATCGTCACCACGGATCACATGGGTGATCTCCATATCCAGATCGTCCACCACCACAGTCAGGTTGTAGGTGGGCGAGCCATCCGTGCGGCGGATGATCAGATCATCCAGCTCCTCGTTATTGAACGGCACCCGGCCGCGCACCATATCATCGGCGACCACCACCCCATGATCGGGGTTGCGAAAACGAATCACATGCGGCTCATCGGGGTCCACCCGCCGGTTGCGGCAATGGCCGTCATAACGCGGCTTCTCCTTGCGCGCCATTGCCTCCTCGCGCAGGGCATCAATACGCTCCTTGGAACAGTTGCAACGATAGGCCAGACCCTGATCCATCAGCTTCTCGATGGCGGCCTGATAGTGCTCGAAGCGATCCGTCTGGTAGAACGGCCCCTCGTCATACTCCAGGCCCAGCCAGGTCATGCCCTCCAGGATGGCGTTGACCGACTCGGCGGTGGAACGCTCCAGGTCCGTATCCTCGATGCGCAAGATAAAGGAGCCGCCATGCCTGCGGGCATAGAGCCAGGAAAACAGCGCCGTGCGGGCCCCTCCAACGTGCAGATAGCCGGTGGGGCTGGGGGCAAAGCGGGTGCGTACAGTCATAATCCTCGGTTATTTTCAAAAAAACCAAACGGGCGCACATTCTAGCACGCCCCGCAGGAACCGATTGACCTTTCCCGCCACAGATCCTAGAATTCCAGCTCCCTCTCAGGGCGGTTAGCTCAGCGGGAGAGCACTGCCTTCACACGGCAGGGGTCACTGGTTCAATCCCAGTACCGCCCACCAATCAAATCAATCAGTTAGAAACCATGACACCCCTTGCATGGGTTAACAACTGATTATTTGTCACACTGTTATCACACTCGTTCGCGAATGAACGGAGTGCGAGTGTGGCAACCTTCCGAAAACGCGGCCCCTACCAGTGGCACAGATCCGGAAAAAGGCCGCTCTCGCCCATCCTTGGGCTTCGCGGCATTGAGGCATCCTGCCCGGCAAGCCATCCCCCTCAGGGCAAAACCTTCGGACTTGCCAGGCCGGAAAAACAAAAGACCCCGCACCATGAAATGCGGAGCCTTACCAAGGCCCCAGTCAGTCGTCACCGGCTGGGGTCTGCCGCCCAAGGACGATCTTTCAAGCCCGATTGACCGGGAACCGTTTCAACAAGGATTCGTAATTAACCTCGCTCCTCAGTTTTCTCTCCGGCTAATTCCGATCCTTCCGTCCGCTGATGGCGATTGTGCGCCAACTGCACGGCGGGAAGAATCAGCCTCGGCAGATGCATCCGGGCGCACTGGCCGCTCAACAGCTCTCTCCAATAGGGCCAGACATGGTAGCTGGCATTTTTTAGGGAGAATTCATCAATGGCGGCTTGCTCCAGCGCCTCGGTCATTCGGTATTCGGGGCAAAAGCCCTACGACAGCCGCTGGATGTGGGTGGAGCTAAATCTGAATCCCTGAGTTCATGATGGCGTGTGGGACAACCTGCATGCCTGCTGGAACAGGTGGCCATCCTTGATGAATAATGTGAGATCATGCACAACCACAGGGTTCCCATAGTGTTGGGTGCCGGAAGGGTCAACATTAGGATTATAATTCCCGGCAGTCACTTTATATATGCGCCCCCTTCTGGGAGAATAGCGAGAAAATGGAGGAGAGAGCCATGTCGTATATAAAACATCTTACCCGCAGCCTGGTTGTTTGCATGCTGCTTGTGCAAACCTCTATTGCTCTGGCGGACGATATTGCCGGCCCGGACTGGGAAAGATACGCCCCCTACACCACGGTGCAGGAGTGGGAGTTCGACAGCTCAGCTGGAGGGCTTCCGGACGGAGACAGTGTTCAGTTATTCAATCCCAACGGCGATCCTGATGCGCTGCACTATTTTGGGTTGACACACATGCCGCTGGGACAGGGACCGTCCGGCAACAACGGCTGGATGGGAGGGCCTGAGGGCGGCTTCCTGGGTTTTGTCATCCCCAACATAGCGGATAACCGGCCGGTCAAGCACCTGCGCATCCAGATCAATGGCGACTGGGGGATTGACAATGAGCCTTATGTCATCGATCTTTTCGGCGTTCTGGGGCCGGCGGTGCTTAACGGGATATTTGCGGGCAGCGATGAAACCATTCCCGGATCTCACCGCTGGGAGGACTGGGATATCTTCCCTAATCCAGAACAAGAAACGCTGACCCTGATGATCCCTGCAGGGGCCTTTGTAAACCAGGTTGTGATCGACACCATCTCCGCCGTGCCGCTGCCCCCGGCGGTCATCCTTTTCGGTTCGGCCCTGATCGGCCTGGTTGGAATGGCCCGCCGCAAAGATGCCGGCACGAGAAGGCCGGCCACCTGATCAGGATCGGCGGGAAAGATAAAAGCCGGCCAATGGAAGATCCTCCGGCCGGGTGATCTTGATATTGTCCGGGGCCCCCTCCACCAGCAAGGGGGAATGACCCGCCAGCTCCATGGCGGTGGCCTCGTCCGTCACCCGCTTTCCCCGCTCCAGCGCATCCGACAGCGCCGCCCGCAGCGGGCCCAGGCGGAACATCTGGGGAGTGAAGGCGTGCCACAGGCCCTCGCGGCAGACGGTCTCGACGATTCGCCCGGACTTGTCGGCGCGCTTCATGGTGTCCCGCACCGGCATGCCCAACAGGCCGCCCACCGGGTGATCCGCCAGCCGCCCGATGAGGCGGTCCAGATCGCCGGTGCGCAGGCAGGGCCGTGCCGCATCATGCACCAGCACCCAGTCATGGTCCGGCGCGAATTCACTCAGATGGCGCAGGGCGTTCAGCACCGAGTCGCAACGCTGGGCCCCACCCTCTACCCGCACGACATCGGGATGATTGGCGCAGGCGGTGTCCGGCCACCAGCGGTCATCCGGGGAGAGCGCCACCAGCACCCGGCGGATGCGGGGGTGGCCGAGCAGCCGCTCCAGGGTATGCTCGATGACCGGACGGCCATGGAGGGGAAGATACTGCTTGGGGATATCCGCCCCCATGCGCCGGCCGACGCCGGCGGCGGGGACCAGGGCCCAGTAGTGATGCGTGCGGTTCATTCGGGCGGCGGTTCGGGTTCGATGATCTGGTAGAAGGTCTCGCCCTTGCGGATCATGCCCAGCTCGCTGCGGGCCCGCTCCTCCACCGCCTCCAGTCCCTGCTTGAGATCCTTCACCTCGGCCTCCAGGGCGCGGTTGCGCTGACGCAGCTGTTCCAGCTCTTTTTGCCGGACGGCGATCTCCTCTTTCAGATTGCGCACCTCGGCCAGGCTGCCTTCGCCCACCCAGAGCCTGTACTGGAGCAGCGCCAGCAATACCAGCAGGATCCCGATCAGGATGCGCATCTGTAGGGCCAACGCAGGGAACGCCAGGGCGTCCCCTGGGTTTCATTACGGATCACACCGGCGGCTCAAAGTCCCCGGAAGGCCCCGCGCCCGGCATAGACGGCCTCTTCGCCCAGTTGATCCTCGATGCGCATCAGCTGGTTGTACTTGGCCACCCGGTCGGAGCGGCACAGGGAGCCGGTCTTGATCTGGCCGGTGTTGGCGGCCACCACCAGGTCGGCGATGGTGGTGTCCTCGGTCTCGCCGGAGCGGTGTGAAACCACGGCGCTGTAGCCCGCATCGTGGGCCATGTCGATGGCGGCCATGGTTTCGGTGAGGGTGCCGATCTGGTTGAACTTGATCAGGATGGAGTTGGCCACGCCCTGGTCGATGCCCCGTTGCAAAATCCTGGTGTTGGTCACGAACAGATCGTCGCCGACCAGTTGCACGCGCTCTCCCAGTTTTTCACTCAGCAGCTTCCAGCCGTCCCAATCGCTCTCATCCATGCCGTCCTCGATGGAGATAATGGGATACTTGTCCACCAGGGACGCCAGGTAATCGGCGAAACCGGCGGCATCGAACCGGCGCCCCTCGGAGGCCAGATCATAGAGGCCGTCTTTGTAGAATTCCGAGCTGGCCACATCCAGGCCGAGATAGATATCCTTGCCCGCCTCGTAGCCCGCTTTTTCGATGGCCTCCAGGATGACCTCGACGGCCTCTTCGTTGGAGCCGAGATCCGGCGCGAAACCGCCCTCATCCCCCACCGAGGTAGACAGGCCGCACCTGCCCAGCACCTTCTGCAGCGCATGAAACACCTCGGCGCCGTAGCGCACCGCCTCGCGGATGGAGGGGGCGCCCACCGGCAGAATCATGAACTCCTGCAGATCCACGCTGTTGGCGGCATGGGCGCCGCCGTTGATGATGTTCATCATGGGAACCGGCAGACGGTAGGGGCCGGAGCTGAGGGAGCGATAGAGTGGGACGGCCCGCTCCTGGGCCGCCGCATGGGCCGCCGCCAGGGAGACCGCCAGCAGGGCGTTGGCCCCCAGCCGCTCCTTGTTCTCGGTGCCATCGAGCTCCAGCATCCTGGCGTCCAGCTCCGCCTGGCCGCCCACCTCCATGCCGGTCAGGGCGTCACGCAGTTCACCGTTGACGTTGGCGACGGCATTCAGCACGCCCTTGCCGAGATAGCGGTGCTCGTCGCCATCCCGCAGTTCCAGGGCCTCGCGGGAGCCGGTGGAAGCGCCCGAAGGGGCCGCGGCCCGGCCGATGGCCCCATCGGCGGTGATGACATCCGCCTCGATGGTGGGATTGCCCCGGGAATCCAGTATCTCGCGCCCGCGAATATCTACGATTTCTGACATGATCTCACTCTCGTTCTAGCAAAAAAACAGGCAAAAGGATAAAGGCCAAAGGGTGCCGGGCGAATGGATTAGCTGTTAGCTGTTAGCTGTTAGCTGTTAGCTGTTAGCTGTTAGCTTTTAGCTGTTAGCTGTTAGCTGTTAGCTGTTAGCTTTTAGCTTTTGGCTTTTGGCTGTTGGCTTTTAGCCTTCTATCGTTTCTACGAACCCTCTCGTCTTTACCGTCCGGTCCAGTTCCACGAGGGTCTCCAGCAATGACCTCATCTCCGCCAAAGGCCAGGAGTTGGGGCCGTCGCAAAGGGCGTGGTCCGGGTCGGGATGGGTCTCCATGAACAGCCCGGATACGCCCGCCGCCACCGCCGCCCTGGCCAGCACGGGCACGTACTGCCGCTGGCCGCCGGAGCGACTCCCCTGTCCCCCCGGCAACTGCACCGAGTGGGTGGCGTCGAACACCACCGGGCAGCCGGTCCGGCGCATGGCCGCCAGGGAGCGCATATCCACCACCAGGTTGTTATAGCCGAAGGTGACGCCCCGCTCGCAGGCCATGATCCTGTCATTACCCCCGGCCCGGGCCTTGGCCACCACCTGCTGCATGTCCCAGGGCGCCAGGAACTGGCCCTTCTTGATGTTGACCGGCTTGCCCTGGCAGGCCACGTCCTGGATGAAATCCGTCTGGCGGCACAGGAAGGCGGGGGTCTGAAGCACGTCCACCACATCCGCCACCTCCCCCAGGGGCGTGTCCGTGTGCACATCAGTCAGCACCGGCACCCGCAGCTGAGTGCGCACCCTCTCGAGTATGCGCAACCCCTCTTCGAGGCCGGGGCCGCGGAACCCCGACAGGGAGGAGCGGTTGGCCTTGTCGAAGGAGGATTTGAAAATAAAGGGAATACCCAGTCCGGACGTGATTTCCTTCAGTTCCCCCGCCGTATCCATGACAAGCTGCTCGCTTTCGATTACGCAGGGACCGGCGATCAGGAAAAGGGGGTGTTCCAGCCCCGCCTCGAAGCCGCAGAGGTTCATGCGTGGGCCGCCGCCTCTTCACGGGCCTGCCGATGGAGACGGGCTGCCCGGATAAAGCCCGAGAACAGCGGATGGCCGTCGCGGGGGGTGGAGGTGAATTCAGGATGAAACTGGCAGGCCACGAACCAGGGGTGACCAGGGACCTCCACCACTTCCACCAGCTTGCCGTCCAGGGACCGGCCGGCAATCAGCAGGCCCGCCTCCTGGAGAATCCCGAGGTACTGGTTGTTGAACTCGTAGCGGTGGCGATGCCGTTCGACGATGATCTCCTTGCCGTACAGCCGGCGCGACAGGCTGCCCTCCTCCAGCCGGCACTCCTGGCCGCCCAGGCGCATGGTGCCGCCGAGATCCGAGTCTTCACTGCGGGTCTCGAGCTCGCCTTGCGCATTCAGCCATTCCGTGATGAGGGCGATGACCGGGTGGGGCGTCTTCGGATCGAACTCGGTGCTCTGGGCCCCGGCCAGCCCCGCCTCGTTGCGGGCGTACTCGATGACCGCCACCTGCATGCCGAGGCAGATCCCCAGGTAGGGCACCTCGTTTTTCCGGGCGTAGCGAACCGTCTCGATCTTTCCCTCGACGCCGCGTTCGCCAAAGCCGCCGGGCACCAGGATGGCGTCAACCTCATCCAGACAAGCGGTCCCCTCCCGCTCGATCTGCTCGGCGTCCAGGTAGACGACCTTCACCCGGGTCCGGGTGTGGATGCCGGCATGCGCCAGGGCCTCGGACAGGGACTTGTAGGCCTCGGTGAGATGCATGTACTTGCCCACCATGGCGACGGTGACCTCGCCGTCGGCATGCTCGAAGCCCTCGATCACGCGCTCCCACTCCGACAGGTCCGCCGGCGGCGCATCAAGCCTCAACTGGCGCACCACGATCTCGTCCAGGTTCTGGGCGTGCAGCAGGGAGGGAATGCGGTAGATATTGTCCGCATCCACCGCCGTAATCACCGCCTCTTCCGGCACATTGGTGAAGAGCGCGATCTTACGGCGTTCGGCATCCGGCAGGGGCCGGTCCGCCCGGGCCAGCAGGATATCCGGCTGAATGCCGATGGAGCGCAGCTCCTTCACCGAGTGCTGGGTCGGCTTGGTCTTGATTTCGCCGGAGGTGGGGATATAGGGCACCAGGGTCAGATGCATGAACAGGCATCTCTCATGCCCCAGTTCCACCCCCATCTGGCGAATGGCCTCGAGAAAGGGCAGGGATTCGATATCACCCACGGTGCCGCCGATCTCGATCAGGGCGATATCCGCATCCCCCGCCCCCAGGAGGATGCTCTCCTTGATCTCGTTGGTGATGTGGGGGATGACCTGCACCGTGGCCCCCAGATAGTCACCCCGGCGCTCCTTGCGGATGACGCTGTCATAGATCTGGCCGGTGGTGAAGTTGTTGTTCCGCCCCATGGTGGTGCGGACGAAACGCTCATAATGTCCCAGATCCAGGTCGGTCTCCGCCCCGTCCTCGGTCACATAGACCTCGCCGTGCTGGAAGGGGCTCATGGTGCCCGGGTCCACGTTGATATAGGGGTCCAGCTTCACCATGGTGACCTTCAGGCCACGGGCCTCCAGCAGGGCGGCAAGGGAGGCGGAGGCGATGCCTTTGCCCAGCGAGGAGACGACACCGCCGGTAACGAATATGAATTTGGTCATTAAAATTGGCTGTGAAAGGAAACGGTCGGGACGGCGGGATAAGTTACCAGAATGCACCTGATACGACAATCAACCGCAGATCTCGGGCCTCCCCTACCGGCGCCACACGCAACTGCCGCCACAGGCCTCGTCCAGGGCATCCAGCCGCGCCTCGTGGGCCTCCCGCTCCGCCTTGCTTGCCCGAATCACCGTCAGCGGCGAGCGATCGGAATCGAGCCGGCGAATAACCACTGCGTCGCCTCCCGTCTCCTCCCCGGCCGCCGGACCGCCCAGGGACAGGGCCACCTGGCCGCCGGTCATGGCCAGATAGACATCGGCGAGGATTTCCGAATCGAGCAGGGCCCCGTGCAACTGGCGCTGGGTATTGTCGATTTCGTAGCGCTTGCACAGGGCATCCAGGCTGTTGCGCTGGCCGGGGTGCAGCTTGCGCGCCATCGCCAGGGTATCGGTAATGGGACAGAGGGCCTCCAGGGGCTGCGACTGGGGATCCAGCCGCCTCAGCTCGGCATTGATGAAGCCCACATCGAAGGGCGCATTGTGGATAATCAGTTCAGCCCCGTTCAGATAGCCGATGAAGTCCTCCACGATATCGCCAAACCTCGGCTTGTCGGCCAGGAACTCAGTCGTGATGCCGTGCACCTCGACGGCGCCATCGTCGATCTCCCGGTCCGGCTGCAGGTATTGGTGGAAATTGTTTCCACTCGGCCGCCGGTCGATCAGCTCGACGCAGCCGATCTCGATAATCCGGTGCCCCTGTTCCGGCTCCAGACCCGTGGTTTCAGTATCCAGTACGATTTGGCGCATGGTTTTAGCGGTTAGCAGTTAGCGGCTGGTAGTTGGCGTCCGTCCGGGAACGGTGCTTTTCTCTTCGCGGCTGAAGCCTACAAAATAAGCTGCAAAATCAGTTGGTTGTAGGAGCGGCTTCAGCCGCGAAGGAATCTCGCACATGGTTTCCGGATGCTAACCGATTAGCGGTCGGCTGGTAACTGCTAACCGCTAACCAAACCCTAATTCTTCGATTCCCCGGTTGGCCAACTCATCCGCCAGCTCGTTCTCCGGGTGGCCGCTGTGGCCTCTGACCCAGACCCATTCCACATCGTGTTTGGCGACCTCGGCATCCAAACGGCGCCACAGGTCCTGATTCTTTACCGGCTTCCTGTCAGCGGTCTTCCAGCCGCGGCGTTTCCAGTTGGCGATCCACTGGGTGATGCCGTTTTTCACATACTGGGAATCCGTGGTGATACGCACCCGGCAGCGGCGCTTCAGGCTCGCCAGGGCGTTGATCACGGCCAGCAGTTCCATGCGGTTGTTGGTGGTTTCGGCCTCGCCGCCGCAGAGGTGTTTCTCCGCTCCCTTATAGCGCAGCACCGCACCCCAGCCTCCCGGTCCCGGATTGCCCTTGCAGGCCCCGTCGGTGAAAACCTCGACCCGGTCAGCCATTGGAGCCCCTGGCCGTCGGCTCCACCACCCGCCCGCCCAGCAGGCGGGCCCGCGGGGCCCATATCCGCCCCACGGGCTTCAGATTGGACCCCCGCTTCACCGCCTGCACCACATAGACCCCGGCCAGGGGCGACCAGAAGTGCTGCCCCAGCCGCTCCATAAACTCGAACCGGCCCATTATTCCCCGTCCCCCGAGAGGCGGGCGAAACATCAGGTGCCGGGTCAGTTCCACTTTGAAGCCCAGCAGCGACAACCAGTCCTGGAGACGGCGCAGGGCCAGGAAACGCCCGCACCAGGGGATCCGGCCGGGCCCCCGGTGAACCAGCCGCCACAGCCCCCACAGGCTCCAGGGATTGAAGCCTGCGATGATGAGGCGCCCCTCGGCAATCAGCACCCGGTCCGCCTCCCGCAGCACCTGATGGGGCTTGGGGGAAAAATCCAGGGTATGGAGCATCAGCATGGCATCCACCGAATCCGTGGCCACCGGCAACCGCCTGGCCTCCCCTATCAGCGGCAAGGCCTTTCCCCAGTCCGCAACGGAAACGTCCAGCACCACATGCCTGCGGAAGCGGCTGACGGCGGAAAGATCAAGGCCGGCTCCCACGGCCCCAAGCTGAACCAGGTAATGCCCAAACAGATCAGGAAGCAATTGTTCAAGGCAGGCCTGTTCCTGGGCCAGCAGCAGTTCTCCAGGCGGCCGTTGAAACCAGTCCCGGAGGCGTTCTTGAACAGCAGGTTGGGCTGTGGCGTCATTTCTCATGAGATGCCGGAAGCATACCCTCTTCCCCAAGGCGCGTCAGCTGGAAAAAATGTGATGCTTTGCTTATCATGCGGGGAATTTTGTCGGCGCCCCTTTAACTCTCCCAGGTTCCTGCCGACAGTAACAAGAAGCGTCCCGGAAACGGGCGAAAAGAATGGAGACCAGATGTCCACTATCCGCATAACCGGCGCAGGCCTGGCCCTGCTATCAGCCTTGGTCCTTGGCGGTTGCCAGACGCTGCATCAGACGATCCAGCCGAAGATGCCGGACGGCGCAACGGGATCGCCCGCCGGTTCCGGGCTGACGCCGGCCGCGCCAAAGCCGGCGGGATTCGTACAGGCACCAGGCCCGATGGCGTTTCCTGGTCCGGCTTCCCGGCAGGCGCCGGGGCCTGCGCCCGCCCTCACGGCGGAAACAGCGGATGAAAAACCCCAAAAACAGTCCGCCGCCGAAAGGCCGTCACCGGCGCCCCTGGATCTATGGGCCCGCGCCCGCGCGGGGTTCCGGCTGCCGATCCCCGAGAACGCCAGCATCGAGCGGGAACTCAACTGGTTCATCTCTCACCCCGAGTACATCAAGCGCGTCCAGGTCCGCGCCAGGCCCTACCTCCATTTCATCCTGGAAGAGACGGAAAAGCGCGGCCTGCCGACAGAGCTGGCTCTGCTGCCGGTGGTGGAAAGCGCCTTCCAGCCGTTCGCCTACTCACCCGGCCGGGCGGCGGGCCTGTGGCAATTCATCCCCTCCACCGGGCGGCACTATGGCCTGAAGCAGAACTGGTGGTACGACGGCCGCCGGGATGTGGTGGCCGCCACCAGGGCCGCGCTGGACTATCTGCAGGCCCTCGCCGACGAGTTCGACGGCGACTGGGAGCTGGCCCTGGCGGGCTACAATGCGGGCGCCGGCAACGTGCGCCGCGCCATCAAGAAAAACCAGCGCCGCGGCAGGCCCACCGATTTCTGGTCCCTGAAGCTGCCGCGGGAGACCCGGAGCTACGTGCCACGCCTGCTGGCCTTCGCCCGCCTGCTTTCCGAATCGGACAAGCTGGGCATCCACTTCCAACCCCTTCCGAACCGGCCCTATTTCGCCGGGGTGGACATCGGCTCGCAGCTCGATCTCGCGCTGGCCGCCGAGATGGCCGGGATCTCCATCGAGGAGCTCTACCGGCTCAATCCGGGGTTCAACCGCTGGGCCACGGACCCCAAGGGCCCGCACCGGCTCCAGCTCCCTGTCGGCAAGGTGGAGCCGTTCAAGCAGCGCCTGGCCCAGCTCGACCCTGGCGACCGCCTGCGCTGGAAGCGCTATCGCATCAAAAACGGCGACAGCCTCGGCGTCATCGCCCGCAGGCACGGCACCACCGTGGCGCTGCTGCAGCAGGTCAACAAAATACGCGGCACCCGCATCCGGGCCGGGAAACACCTGCTCATCCCGATATCCAGCAAGCGCCTGAACCATTACGCCCTCAGCGCCGGGCAGCGTAAAGCGAGAATTCAGAACAGCACCCGAAGCGGCTCCAGGATCGACTATGTGGTGCAGCCCGGCGATACCCTGTGGGATATCGCCCGCAGCCACAAGGTCAGCCACCTCAAGCTGGCGAAGTGGAACGGCATGGCTCCCCGCGATATCCTGCACCCCGGTCAGAAGCTCGTCATCTGGACCAAGAGCGGATCCGTGGTCGCCGCCAGGAGCGCCGCTGTCCTGCCACCCACCGATTTCAACACGGGCCCCCGAAACACCCGCAGCTCGCTGCGTTATCGCGTGCGCCGGGGTGACTCCCTGTCACGCATCGCCACCCGCTTTAACGTGACGGTGGCGGATCTCAGGAAATGGAATACGCTGCCCAGCAAATACCTCCAGCCGGGGCAGAAGATCACCCTCTACGTGGACATCACCCGGCAGACACTTTAAAACCGGTTGACGGTTGACGGTTGACGGTTGACGGTTGACGGTTGACGGTTGACGGTTGACGGTTGACGGTTGACGGTTGACGGCACAGCCTTGGCTTAACGGTTTTAACCGTCAACTGTAAACCGTAAACCGTCAACTATCCTGGTCCAATAATACACAGCTCACCGTGCGCGTCTCGCTCAGCCGCACCGCTTCCGGATAGGCCTTTTGGCACTTGTCCATGGCCTGCGGGCAGCGCGGGTGGAAGTGACACCCGGCCGGGGGATTCGAGGGCGAGGGCATGTCCCCCTCCAGGCGAATGACTTGACGCCGCCCGCCCGGCTCGGCCACCGGAACGGCCGACAGCAGGGCCTGGGTGTAGGGATGCAGGGGGTGCTCCAGCACCTCGGTCACCGTGCCCCTTTCCACCACCCTGCCCAGATACATCACCGCCACTTCATGGGCCAGGTAGGCCACCACGGAGATATCGTGGGTAATGAAGAGATAAGAGAGCCCATACGCCTGTTGCAGTTCCTGCAGCAGGTTCAATATCTGGGCCTGGACGGACACATCCAGCGCGCTGGTGGGCTCGTCGCAGATGATGAGCTTGGGCTGGACCGCCAGCGCCCGCGCCACACAGATGCGCTGCCGCTGGCCGCCGGAGAACTCATGGGGATAACGCCCGGCGGCGCCGGCGGGCAGCCCCACCTGCTCCAGCAGTTCCCCCACCCGCGCCCGGCGCTGCCGGGCGTCGGCGCCGATGCCCTGGGCCAGCATGCCTTCTTCCACGATATCGCCCACCAGCATGCGCGGGTTCATCGACGCCATGGGATCCTGGAAGATGATCTGAAAATCCGAGCGCCTGCGCCGCAAGGCCTCTCCGCTCAACCGGGTCAACTCATCACCCTCGAACCGAACGCTGCCGGCGGTGGGGCGGGGCAGTTGCAAAATAGCCTTGCCCACCGTGGTCTTGCCACAGCCGGACTCTCCCACCACGGCCAGGGTGCGGCCCGCGGAAATCCCGAGGGAGACGCCATCCACCGCGCGCACATGCCCCACCACGCGCCTGAACACGCCTTTGTGAATGGGAAAATGGACCTTCAGGTTCTCGACTTCCAGCAGGGGGGGGTGTCCGCCCTGCCGGCCGCCGGTCTTCTCCGCCGCCGCCTCCGGGGGACTCCCGGTCGAATCCGGCCCCGCCCCGCCTTCCAGAAAACACCTGACCCCCTGCCCTCCGGCCAGCGGGGTCCAGCCGGGGACCTGCCGCCGGCAGATATCCATCACGGCGTCGCAGCGGTCGGCGAAGCGGCAGCCGTCGAACTCCCGGTCCAATGGGGGCACGGTGCCCCTGATTACTGCAAGCCGCCGGGCGCGCTTCTCCCGCCCCGGTATGGACTGGAACAACTTGCGGCTGTAGGGGTGTTTCGGCGCCCGGAAAAACGCCTCACACGGCGCCACTTCGACAATCTGCCCGGCATACATCACTGCCACCCGGTCGGCCACCTCCGCCACCACCCCCAGATCGTGGGTGATCAGCAGCACGGCCATGCCGGTCTTTTGCTGCAGCTCCTTCATCAGGGCCAGCACCTGGGCCTGGATGGTCACATCCAGGGCCGTGGTGGGCTCATCGGCAATCAGCAATTCCGGCCTTCCCGCCAGGGCGATGGCGATCATTACCCGCTGTTTCATGCCGCCGGAGAGCTGATGTGGATACTCCCGGTAGCGCTGCTCCGGATCAGGGATGCCCACTGCCTTCAACAATTCAATCACCCGCCCCCGGGGATCCCGGCCTTGGCCTGGATCATGAATCAGCACCGCCTCGGCAATCTGGGTGCCCACCGTCAACACCGGGTTGAGGGAGGTCATGGGCTCCTGGAAAATCATGCCCATGCGACCGCCGCGCTCGCGGCGCATGGCGTTCTCCGGCAGATCCAGCAGACTGGTTTCACCCAGAAAAATGCTGCCCGCGACAATCCGGCCGGCCGGCGGCAGCAGGCGCATAATCGAAAGCGCCGTCATGGACTTGCCGCAGCCGGACTCCCCCAGCAGGACGAAGGTCTCGCCCTTGTGGATCTCCAGATCGATGCCGTCCACCGCGCACACCGGGGCCTCCCCGTTTCCAAGCCAGGTCTTCAGGTTTTTGATGCGGAGTAAGGCGTCGCTCATCGGTTGTTACCCGCCACTTCTCAATCTCGGATCGAAGGCGTCCCGCACCACATCGGAAAAGAGATTCGCCGCCAGCACCAGGGTGAACATGAACACCAGCGCCGCCGCCAGGGACCACCAGACGACGGGTTCGCGCGCCATCTCCAGGCGTGCGCTGTTGATCATGTTACCCCAGGAGTCCATGGTGGGGTCGACACCGATGTTGACATAGGAGAGCACCGCCTCCGCCAGCACCAGGCCGCTGAAATCCAGCACCACGGATATCATCACGATGTGCAGCACATTGGGGATGATGTGGCGCCCGATGATCTTGAAATTCCGCACGCCAAAGGCCTGGGCCGCCTGCACATAGTCCAGCTCCCGCAGCTTGAGGGCCTCCCCCCGCAACAGGCGGCAAAGCCCCGTCCAACTGGTCACCCCGAGAATGATGCACAGAAACAGCAAACGCAGGTCGGCCCGTTCCACCAGGCTGGAAAACTCATCGGCATGTTTGTTCATGTAGACATGCAGCAGCAGGATGGCCGCCGCAATCAACAGCACGCCGGGGATGGAGTTCAAGGTGGTGTAGAGATACTGGATGACGTCATCCACCCATCCCCGGAAGTAGCCCGCCATGACGCCCATCATAATGGCGGCGGGCAGCATGACCAGGGTGGTCAGGGTACCGATCACCAGGCCGGTGCGGATACTCTTGAGGGCCTGGTAGAAGACATCCTCGCCAACCTTGTCGGTGCCGAACAGATGGTATTTCACCCCCAGGTTGCCCGCAACGAATGCGGCCAACAGCAAGACCCCGAGCACGGTCAGCATCACTGACCAGGGCACTTCGGTGGCGCCCGACATGATCCGGCGGCGCTGCTCCGTGAAGGTGTGACCCGAACGGCGCCCAAGCCACCCTGTCAGCCCCCCGGCAATGAGCAGCCAGACGACAAGCGCCTCGACCACGGCTGTTGCTATCGTTTTTGCGACATCGGCCGCCCAATCACGCTCCGGATCTTGCAGGTGGGCGCCGCCATGGATCAGGCGGGGGAAATCCCGCACCATCCTGCCATCCGGCAGTTCGATATTCTCCTTCGTATAGAGATGGGTGGCCAGCGGCGCGGAATAGGTCTTCTCCTGGCGCTCCCTCAGGGGCGTGACCAGATAATCCAACAGGCTCAACACCTCATTGGAGTGCATCGCGCTCCCCGAACGTTCAGCCTCCGGCAGGGTGGGATGATAATGCACCGAGTCCAGCACCCCGATCAGCACATAGGCGCCCAGGATCACCAGCGCCCCCATCCCGATCCGGCTGCGGGCCACCCGCCGCCAGGGCGCACGCAAATGCTCCTTCCCCGCCGCAAAAAAACCGAACGACAGCACCAGGGCAATCAGCAGGAAGATGAAAAAATCGGTCCAGAGGATGACCAAATCAGGCATCAGCCTTCACCCCTCATGGATTCAGCCAATACCACTGGTCCCGGCGCACACAAACGCGGCGGCCACAAGGCGCCATATTGCGGATAAATCGGTATTGCACGGCGAATCAGCTACTCCAGAGCACCTGTTTCTAATGGATGTCGAATGTTAAACCTAAAAAGGCCGGTTGAATACCGACGAATAACAATGACAGAAAAAACAGGATCGGCGCATCAGGGAAAAATGCGCCGCTGGCGGCCACAATGGCCATGGAGGAAGGGGCTGGCGGGGAGGGCTTATGGATCAAACACGGCCCGGCAGTCGCGCTGCCGGGCCGGTCTGCATCACTGTATATTAAAGGTTGCTGGTTATTGCGGACTGCCCATTCAATTCCGTTTGGGTTTCTGATACACGCTTATTGCCACCCTGCTTCCTGGAGAATGCAATGGCCTTCTTCAATAGCTTGATAGACCTCTCAAAGGCCGCCGTTGCGGCCTGATAGTCTTTATCCGCATGCAGGTCCTGGGCGTTGAGCCGCCTCTCCTGCGCACTGATAAACAGCTCAAGGGCCTCTTTACCCCCATTCCCCTTGTGGATACCTCTCTGTTTCGCCCGCACAAAGTAGGCGTCGCTAATAGCCCGTGCGGCATCAATCTTGTCCTTGGCCTTCTTGGCCGCCCTCTCCTGGGCCCGGGACATGGCCATGGCCCCTTTAAGAATCTTGTTGAGATCCTTCAGCGCCCAGTAGGCATCTTCAAACTGGCCTTGATTGATCCAGGCGGCGATCAAATCCCTGTCTTCACGGCAGCGGTATAGCCTGGCGATTGCTTCATAGTTTTCACTATCCTCTATCTTCTTTGCACTCTTGCCATTGAGCAACCGCGTGTCCACGTAATCGAGCATCCTGACTACCGATCTCTCCAGCTTCTCAGGCGTCATCCCCTTGGGAAGCGCTCTCGATGCTGCAGCATACAGTCCGCTGGTTCCCGCAAAAAAGAAGGCGCCAATAATACTTACGATCATCCACTTTCTGATAAATGCTTTCATGTCGGACCTCTGATAACGCAACCTTTGGTCTTTCAATGGTAGGTATAAATTTTTCCATCTGCCGGGAATGCAGCCGCAAAAATGCAAATCCGGGAATGCCATTACCATGTGGCCGCGCCCGATAGAGGACCGTATTGAAAAATGCCATTTTTTTGGGAACACCCCTAAAGGAAGGGGCCATCCCTGCCGATAACGGCCGATTGGCTCATGCGAACAGGGGCGCACTTCGGGCGGCCCGATCAGGCACGGGAGTGCTAAGCGCTGAATTCGAGGCGGGCAATAAAATGGAGGGAGCGATCAAACAACAGACTGAAAGGGAATGGATAAAGCTTTAATCTGGTCAACCAATAGGTCGGTTTAAGCCCCAGTTCACCAAAGGCCTGTTGCCAACGCTCCTGGGTCCAATAGTTGTAAGTCGAAATGACGCCGTGCGAGGCATTTCCCACCCAGTCCATAAAACGCAGGGTGGGGGCCGCCAGCAAGCCAGCCCGGGCATGGTCCTTCAGGATCACGCCCTTGCGCGCCACTCTGCAGGCTTCCCGCAAAAGCTGTTCGGGCGAATCCAGGTGATGCAGGACATCCACTAACATCACATAGTCACGGCTGTTGTCATCCAGTGGCAGGATTTTGCCGTTATATTCCAATACCGGAACCCAGGTATATGGCCGGATCATCACATCTATGCCGTTAATGGTCAGATCCGGGCGGCGCTGTAATATCAGGTGGTCGACCAGTCCATCACCACAGCCGACGTCAAGAATGGTGGAATGCTTGTCCGGCAACCGGGCCAGCCAGTCGGCAAGCACTCGCACCCGGCGCTTGAAAATCAGCTCCCGATGCAGTCCTTTCATGGCTTTTGCCGATTTCACGCCATTCCTCCTACAACCAGCCGTGAGTACGCGCCACATGGGCTGTCGCAAGCACGACGACTACATAGATGAGAACATTTTGAATATAGGTCATGGCCAGGATGGATTTGATATTGGCGTTCAGCTCTTTGGCCGCGGCTTCACGCTCTTTCTTCGGCAGTTTTTCAACTGCGGCAAATTTCTCTTTTCTTATGCGGATCTGGTCGACCGCCTGGGTAATGCATACAACCAATATGGCCATACCTATGCCTTCGGGCGTCAGGACAAAGTAATGGAGGCCAAGCCAGCCCATCAGGGCATGCATCATGAGGTTCCACAACATAGACGTCAGCGTTCTCTCAACAGGTTAACCAGCTGGAAAATATTGCCACGCAGCAACAAACATAACATTATTTCTCATACGAAAACGCCCGCCAAGAGGCGGGCGTTCATCCTTTTGTGCAGCAAAAGGCCTATCAGGTGGTTATGCGCTTGGCGCGCACGATCTGGTAGGCCCTGGTCAGATAGCTGAACGGGATACTCCATACGTGCACCAGACGCGTGAACGGGAATATCAGAACCACCGTCATGCCAAAGAACATGTGCACCTTGTAGATGGCGTCCACATTGTCCAGCAGGCGGGGGTCGACGCTCAAGGTGGCTACGCTCTTCACATACTCCGACAGCGCAATCATCTGCTGGGCATCGCCCGCGCTTGCATGGCCCGAGGAAACCGGGATGGTGCTGAGGCCAATGGCCGCGGTCACCGCCAGCCAGATAATGACAAAGGTATCACGCCCGCGGCTGACGGCGTGCACCCGCTCGGAGTTGAGCCGCCGCCAGGCCAGCAGTACCGCACCGGCCAGGCAGGCCACACCAAAGATAAAACCCAGATAGATGGCGATATACTGGTGCGTCAGATCGCTAATGCCAAATGCCAGAAACCAGCTATGCGGCGTCAGCAATCCAAAGAAGTGGCCGAAGAATATGCCCAGTATGCCGATATGGAACAGGTTGCTGTACAGACGCATATTCTTGTTATCGAGCAACTGGCTGGAATCCGCCTTCCAGGTATATTGCTCACGGTCGAATCGGGCCCAGCTTCCAATCAGAAAGATGGTCCCGGCAAGATAGGGGTAAGCCCCAAAAATGAAATCATGCATTGTCAGTCTCCTCAGGCTGCCTGGGCTATGTGCCCACGGTTTTCGATAATCCGAACCACCCGTGCATAAGGGCTATCCGCCTTTTCCAGATTTTCCGCCAAAACCTTTATTACCTTGGCGGCATCACCCAGGAAGATACGCGCCTGCATATCGTCCAGGGTGGATACGTACTCCAGTATCAGGGGCAGATAGTCCGGGATCTCTTTGGAAGCCACTTCAAGACCATTGGCTTTGTAGTGTTCCGAGAGATCGATAAGGGCCGGTCCGCGGCCTTGGTCGTCACCAAACAGATGATGCGTCAGATGCAGGTCATGTTCCGGCGTCATGTCGAAGGTCTGCACATAATCGCTCTGCAGGCCGATCAGGTCGTGCAACTGCATCCAGGAAATGAACTCCATCAGGCTGTTGCGCTCCTGCTCGGTTATATCCGGATCTTCCTTGATCACATCGATCAGCGCCGGAATATTTTCCATGAGCTCTTCATTCGGATAATCGAGCAACCGCGCCAATATCGCATATATTCGCATGTCAGCTACTCCTGCTTATGCCTTGGCCTTTGGGCGCGGCTGGATACCCATCGGGGTCACGGTACGTTTGCGCGGCGCCGGGAAGAGGGTGAAATCATCCTGCCCCGGTTTTTCGCCATGGGAGCTGATGTTGCCCGCACCGAAACCGTTCTGGCCCTGGAAGCCATAAGGATCGTCGTTTCTCAGCTCCTCGTGGGCGCATGGGACGACAAAGCGGTCTTCGTAGTTGGCCAGCCCCAGATAGCGGTACATCTCTTCCGCCTGCTCCACCGTGATGCCGGCGGCCTCAAGGGCTTCCAGGCCGGGCTCCCCATCCACCGCCTTTGAGCGCTGATGGCTGCGCATGGCCAGCAAGCGGTTTATGGCGCTGATGATGGGCGCCTCGTAACCGGCGGTCAGCAGGTTGGCCAGATACTGCACGGGGAACCTGAGGGCGTCAGCCTTGGGAATAACGCCGTCGGCCTCGGTCGGCAGGTTGCCTTGATCAATCTGGCCCTGTACCGGCGACAGGGGCGGCACATACCACATCATCGGAAGGGTGCGGAACTCCGGATGGATGGGGAAGGCGATCTTCCAATCAATGGCCATCTTGTAGACGGGGGATTTCTGGGCGGCTTCGATCCAGGAATCCGGAACGCCATCCTCGCGGGCCTGGGCGATAACCTCGGGATCGTTCGGATCCATGAAGATATCCATTTGGGCCTGATAGAGGTTCTTTTCCGTGCCGGTACTGGCGGCATCGCTGATGGCGTCGGCGTCATACAGCACCACGCCCACGTAGCGAATACGGCCGACGCAGGATTCGGCGCACGCCATAGGCATGCCCGACTCGATACGCGGGTAGCAGAGGATGCACTTCTCCGATTTGCCGGACTCCCAGTTGAAGTAGACCTTCTTGTACGGACATGCGCTGACACACATGCGCCAGCCACGGCAACGGTCCTGATCGATAAGGACGACGCCATCCTCTTCACGCTTGTAGATGGCACCGGAGGGGCAGGAGGCTACACAGGCCGGATTGAGGCAGTGGTTGCACAGGCGCGGCAGGTACATGTGAAAGGTTTTCTCGAACTCGCTGTACATCTGCTTTTGAATACCGTCAAAGTTTTTGTCTTTGGAACGGTTTTCAAACTCACCTGCAAGATCATCTTCCCAGTTGGGCCCCCAATGGATCTTGTCCATGTGTTTGCCCGTGATCTGGGAGATCGGCCGCGCAGTGGGGCAAGCCTCTGAAAGCGGCGCATTCTGAAGCTTGGGATAGTCGTAGTCGAACGGCTCGTAGTATTCGTCGATTTGCGGCATATCCGGGTTAGCGAAGATGTTCAGCAATTTGCTCAGGCGGTCCCCTGCCTTCAGCTCCAGCTTGCCATCGGAGATGGTCCAGCCCCCACGCCACTTATCCTGGTTTTCCCACTCCTTGGGATAGCCGATGCCCGGCTTACTCTCAACATTGTTGAACCAGGCATACTCCACGCCTTTTCTGTTGGTCCAGATGTTCTTACAGGTCACTGAACAGGTATGGCAGCCAATACACTTGTCCAGGTTCAGGACCATTGCAATTTGTGCACGTATTTTCATTTCATGTTCCTCGAAGTTCTTTCACCACCGGGTTGCGGGGCAGGGAGTTTTCATTGGCTCTCCACAGCCCCGCATCAGTTGATAACGCTGTTAGTTTTCTATTCCCGGAGGATTCAGTTGGGCCTCACGCGCAGGTGTCAGCGGCCGCTCCAGCCAATCGACATCGCGATCCTCGATCTTGTGGACAATGACGTACTCATCACGCTGGCAGCCCACCGTGCCCATGTAGTTGAAGCTGTAGGACAACTGGGCGTAACCACCGATCATATGCGTCGGCTTGACCACGGTACGGGTCACACTGTTGAGGATGCCGCCACGTTTACCCGTGGTGACGGAGCCCGGCACGTTCACGTTCTTCTCCTGGGCGTGATACATCATGGCCATGCCTCTGGGCACACGTTGGCTGACGATGACACGGGCCACCGTTGCGCCGTTGCCGTTGACCGCCTCTACCCAGTCATTGTCTTTGAGGCCAATGCTTTTGGCGTCATCCTCGGCCACCCAGAAGTAAGGGCCGCCGCGGAACAATGTCAGCATCCGGAGGTTGTCCTGATAGGTAGAGTGGATGCCCCACTTGGAGTGCGGCGTAATCCAGTTCAGCACCAGGTGCGGCTTGTTCTTCATCTTCTCCTTGACGATCTGGTGGGCCTTCATATCCACCGGCGGACGGTAGACGCAGAAGCCTTCACCAAAATCGAGCATCCATTCGTGATCCTGATAGAACTGGGCGCGCCCGGTGAGGGTGCGGAACGGGATATGCTCGTGGATATTGGTCCAGCCGGCGTTGTAGCTCACCTCCTCCGACTCGATACCCGACCAGGTGGGCGCGGTGATGATCTTGCGCGGCTGGGCCTGGATATCACGATAGCGGATCTTTTCATGCTGGCGCGGGTCGCACAGATGGTTGTGATCGATACCGGTCTTCACGCCCAGCGCCTTCCAGGATTTGTGGGCCACTTCACCGTTGGTCTCGGGCGCCATTTCCATCACCGTATCACAGACTGCGATATCCTCCTCCAGCTGAGGCATGCCCTTGGTGATGCCCTCTTCCTTGATAACCCCGTTGAGCTTCTTGAGTTCCTCGTACTCCTCCTCGGTGTTCCAGGCCAGGCCCTTGACGCCGTTGCCCGCCGTGATCATCAGCGGCCCGAGGGCGCAGAACTTCTTGTAGGTGTTGGGATAATCGCGCTCCACAACCTTCAACAGCGGCAGGGTCTTGCCCGGCACCGGCTCACAGTCACCCTTCTTCCAGTCTTTCACTTCACCCAGGGGTTGCGCCAATGCCTGCGGCGAATCATGCTGCATGGGAAGGGCCACCACGTCCTTGCGGACCCCCAGATGGGTCTCGGCCAGTTCCGAGAATTTCTTCGCAATGGCCTTGAAGATCTGCCAGTCCGACTTGGACTCCCAGGCGGGATCCACCGCCGGGGCCAGCGGGTGGATGAAGGGGTGCATGTCCGTGGTGTTGATATCCGCCTTCTCGTACCAGGTGGCCGTCGGCAGGATGATGTCGGAATAGGCGCCCGTGGAATTCAAGCGGAAGTTGATATCCACCATCAGGTCCAGCTTGCCCACAGGGGCCTCTTCACGCCACTTGATTTCCTGACAGGCGGCACCTTCCGTGCCTTCCTGCATGACGCCGTTCTGGGCGCCCACCAAGTGTTTCAGGAAATACTCATGACCCTTGGCGGAGCACCCCAGCAGGTTGGCGCGCCAGACAAACAGGTTGCGCGGAAAGCTCTCCGGCGCATCGATGTCTTCGCAGGCAAAGGCCAGGTCACCGCTCTTGAGCTGCTTGACCATATGCTTGGCCACGGCCGCTTCGTCCTTGGCGCCCGCCGCTTCCGCCTCGGCCACCACGTCCAGCGGGTTCTTGTTGAAATGCGGGGCCGACGGCAGCCAGCCCAGCCGCTGGGAGACCACGTTGTAATCGGCCAGTTGATAGCCTTTGTAACGGCCTTTGGCGGTAGAGGCCAGCACCTCGTCCGCAACAACCTTTTCATAGCGCCACTGGTCGGTGTGGAAGTACCAGTACGAGGTCGAGTTCATGTGGCGCGGCGGACGGTGCCAGTCCAGCGCGAACGCAACCGGCGCCCAGCCGGCCTGGGGCCGCAGCTTTTCCTGGCCCACATAGTGGGCCCAGCCGCCACCGGACTGACCCACGCAGCCACACATGTGCAGCAGGTTCATGATGCCGCGATAGTGCATGTCATTGTGATACCAGTGGTTGATGGCCGCGCCCAGGATGACCATGGATTTGCCCCTGGTCTTGGAGGCGTTTTCAGCAAACTCGCGGCCGGTGCGCTCCAGGTCGGCGGCCTTTACGCCCGTGATCTTCTCGGCCCAGGCCGGCGTATAGGGCACGGACCCATCACTGTAGGAGGTCGCCAGGTTGTCACCCAGGCCGCGGTCGATGCCGTATTGAGCAACCTGCAAATCGAACACGGAGGCCACGAAGGTGTTCTTGTTGCGGATCTTTATCTTGCGGACGGGGATCTTGCGCATGAGCACATCCCCCTCTCCTGCCGTAAAGTGCGGGAAGGCCACGTCCAGCACGTCGTCCCTGTTGTCGATGCAGCTGAGCTCCGCCTCGATCTCGGACTGATCGGCCGAGTTCTTGGGCAGCAGATTCCATTTGCCTTCCTCACCCCAGCGGAAACCCACCGAGCCGTTGGGGCAGACGAAGGCCCCGCTCTTGGAATCGAAAACAATGGTCTTCCACTCGGGATTGTTTTTCTCGCCCAGGTTCTCGGTAAAGTCGGAGGCACGCAGGAAGCGGTCCGTAACATACCTGTCGCCATCCTTGCGCAGGATCACCTGCATGGGCAGGTCGGTATACTTACGCGCATACTCGGTGAAATAGGGGTCCTGCTTGTCGACGTGGAACTCTTTCAGCGCCACGTGCCCCATGGCCAGGAAGGCCGCCGAGTCGGTGCCCTGGCGAACCGGCATCCAAAGGTCCGCGAACTTTACATATTCGGCATAGTCGGGGGCCATGGAGACCACCTTGGTGCCGTTGTAGCGGGCCTCAATGGCAAAATGGGCATCGGGGGTACGGGTCATGGGCAGGTTGGCGCCGCACACGATCAGGTACTTGGAGTTATACCAGTCCGCCGCTTCCGGCACGTCGGTCTGCTCGCCCCAGACCTGCGGCGAGGAGGGAGGCAGATCACAGTACCAGTCATAGAAGGAGCCGCAGGCGCCGCCGATGAGAGAGAGATAGCGGGAGCCGGCGGCATAGCTGATCATGGACATGGCCGGGATCGGCGAAAATCCATAGATGCGGTCCGGGCCCCACTTTTTGACGGTGTAGACGTTGGCCGCGGCGATGATCTCATTCACCTCTTCCCAGGTGCTGCGCACGAAACCGCCCAATCCACGGACGGCGGTGTATTTCTTCCGTTTCTTGGGATCGGACTGAATCGCCTCCCAGGCCTCGACGGGATCCTTGCCCTTGGCGCGCTCGGCACGGTAAAGCTCCATCAGGCGGCCACGCATCAGGGGATACTTGATACGGTGAGGGCTGTAGAGGTACCAGGAAAAGCTGGCGCCGCGCTGGCAACCACGCGGCTCATGGTCAGGCATGTCAGGCCGTGTACGCGGGTAGTCGGTCTGCTGCATTTCATAGGCCACCAGACCGTTTTTCACAAAAATCTTCCAGGAGCATCCTCCTGTACAGTTGACGCCGTGGGTGGAACGTACAACCTTGTCGTGGCGCCAGCGGTTGCGGTAGGTATCTTCCCACTGCCGGTCTTCGGTAGTCACTATACCGTGACCTTTGGAGAAGGTTTCTGTCTCCTTCGTGAAAAAACGCAGACGGTCAACAAAGTGACTCATAATTCGTCTCCTCTAAACATGGCTTGAAATAGATCCGCCAAAGTTATTTTTTGGTTAGGGAATAAAACTCCCCTTGATGCAGAAGAAACCGGCAACAATACGGGATTGTTGCCGGTTCCGCTCCCGCTTATGTTTTAGGGGTTGTCATATTCCCTCTTCGGTCCCAGGTAGTACCACCAGTTCAGGACAAAGCAGATGAAATAGAAAATGGCGAAGCCATAGAGTGCATCTTCAGGGGTCGCAGCCTTGATCTGCTCACCGAACACCTTGGGGATGATGAAGGCACCATAGGCGGCCACCGCCGAGGTCCAACCCAGCACCGGCCCGGCCTGTTCCTTGTCGAACACCATGGCGATGGTGCGAAAGGTGGAGCCATTGCCGATACCGGTGGCAGCGAACAGGGCCAGGAAGAGCAGGAAGAAGGGCACGAAGTACTCTTCCGGCGTCGCGGACACATAGGCCGCCTTCAGGAAGTAGGCCACACCCAGGGCGCACAGAATCATTACGATGGAGACCCACTGGGTCACCTTGGCGCCGCCCACCTTATCGGAAATCCAGCCGCCAACGGGACGGATCAGGGCGCCGATGAAGGGCCCCATCCAGGCGTACATCAGGGCCGACGGGCCATTCGCATTGGCCGTGTTGTGGGTCATCACACCATCCACCACAATGTGCTGGAAGCCGAACACCACCTTGATGCACAGCGCAAAACCGGCGGAGTAACCGATGAAGCTGCCGAAGGTCATGGTGTAGATGATGCTCATGACCCAGGTATGCTTGTGATTGAAGATCTTGTAGCTGCGCGCCAGGATGGGCTTGATCTCACCGGGGATCATCTTCAGCAGCAGCACGGTGGCGGTGATGACACCGGCAATCACCGGCCACTTGGCCCAGCCGGGGGCGCCCAGCCCAACCGGGGCGGGCAGGATGATATACAGGCCTATGGCCGCCGTGACGAAACCCACCGCCAGCATGCCGCTGATCTTGACAAAGCAGTTGATGGGGGTGCCGATATGGGGGGAGACATGCTCGTCGCGGATATTGTTCATCCCGAACCAGCCGGCGAAGGCCAAAGGAACGAGGAACAGCAGCCAGACAAAACCGGCATTTTGGATGTAGGTCTCAGTACCGGCGGGGATCTTGCCAATCAGGGTGCCCGAGGTATTTTGCAGGATCATGGGCTCACCGCCGAAGAGGGGGAAGGTCATGACCAGGGGCACCAAAATCTGCATGGTGGTCACGCCCGCATTACCCAGGCCCGCATTCAGCCCCAAAGACAAGCCCTGCATGCGCTTGGGGAAAAAGAAACTGATGTTGGACATGGAGGAGGCGAAGTTGCCACCACCGAAGCCGGAGAGAAAGGCCAGGCACTGGAACACCCACAGCGGGGTATCCTTGTCCTGCAATGCGATGCCGGCACCAGCGGCCGGAATCATCAGCAGCGCCGTAGTGAAAAAGATGGTATTGCGCCCACCGGCGATACGGATGAAGAAGCTACTGGGGATACGCAGGGTCGCACCGGTCAGACCGGCAATAGCTGCCAGGGTGAACAACTCGGCCTTCTGGAACGGAAAACCCAGGTTGAGCATCTGCACCGTGATGATGCCCCAGTAGAGCCATACGGCGAACCCGCAAAGCAGGCTTGGAATTGAAATCCAGAGATTTCGGTTGGCAATCTTTTTGCCTTCTTTTTCCCAGAACTCTGTATCTTCTGGATCCCATTTTAAGATATCTGACATTACATTACCCTCTATATTATTTATCTACTCACAGTCACTCAGGAACTCGGGGGCTTATCTCCTAGGTACCGGCTCTGGCACTCCACCTTTGGCCAAGGTCCCCGCTCACGACGGGAATACAATCGGTAAAAACATCACCACCATGCAACAGGGGTGGTGAGCCTCATGGTATTCATGCTTGATACCAAATCCGTCTTGCGCGGCAACCGGTAATGGCCGGGCGCAGTCCCCAAACTCCATACCCAAAATTACAAACGCCGGACGCCCCGGCCCTAATAACGCGTGGTGCTAAAAAACCAGAAACGGCTCATGAATACAATGGCTGAACCAGTAGGGGTATACCCCGTAACCACCCACAAAGTGGTATCGGCGGTATTCATGCTAACCATTTGATTTAATTGATCAACGGCCGCAAAATGACCGAACATCGGCGGCCAGTTGGCAGTCTGTTTTTTTTGTAGGTATCCCCAATAACCCATCTGCCTCCCCCTTTGTAAAACAACTGCTTTCTCCTGGGGAGGGAGTGTTTGGCAAGAAGACGAGAAGATTGAGAATGCGCTTGAAATCGCCCGCGAAATTGCAGCCGGTGGAGATTGCCCCGGCCATGCCGGGCTGACGCCCGACTCCCCGCCAGACGGGACCGGGATCTTGCCCGCCGACTCTGGCAGGCAGCAAAGCTGCAGGTATGGAAATGCAATACCTCCGACCCAAGGGCCGGAGGTATTGTTACTTGCTGAAGTGTTTTACATATTCCCCAGCCAGATTCATCAAGGGCTCTGAATAATCTGAAAGCAGGAACAGACTTACCACCAGTCCGACAAACCCCGCCGCGGACACTATCGGTATATATCTCTCAATTTTCATTTGCAACTACCGGCCAACCCTTGGTCAAGATCATCCCAAGCACGCGCCTTCCAGAACCGGCGACGCACTGGAACTTCACAGATCAATGCAGCAGCATCACGGGGCAAGGGGCTTCGCTGACCAGCGTGCGTATACTCATCCTTTGCTGGCCTTTGCCAAGGAACCTGCCCATGCGGCTGACCCTGCCGCCCACGGCTGCCACGATAAGGTCCGCCCCGATTTCACAGGCGTAGCCGGCAATCTCCTCTTCGGCAACCCCTTCCCTTATCTCCGTAGTAAGGTTTAGCCCCTTTTCCTCCGCCATGGGCTTGAGCTCATCCAGGATCGCAGTGGCCTTGCCCCTGAGATCATCCATGATCGTTTCCCAGAGGCGGTCTGAGGGGGCGATCGTCTCGTATGAAAAGGCTATCACCTTCAGAGCAAACACCTCGGCCCCTTGGTCGGCGGCGATTTCCATCGCCTTTTCGGCAGCTCTCCGGCAGGGTTGCGATCCGTTGTAAGATATCAGGATCTTTTTAAATGTCGCCATAGTCTTTAATCCCCTTGCTTGACATTTTCGGTTTTCCTGCCGGTCAGGCGGCTCGCACAACCAACCGGCAAAGCATCGCGGTTATTTTGTTTTTGCCCCTGCAGCCTTCAGGCAGTCTTCCAGCTGTTGCTGTATTGCCGCGCACTGCTGCGCCACGGGTGGCGCCGGCGCCTCGACTGCCGGCTTCTTTTCAAACACTACCTTTTTCTTGAACTGCACGGCCTGGCCCGAAAACGCCATGGAGAGCGAATAAATGGTAACGCCGACCGCAATGGCAGCCTCGAAAAAAAGGAACATGATCCCATATTTGTACCACGGTTCATATACATAGGATTCGTCATGCTCAAAAGAACCTGCGCCCATAACAATTACCTCCAACTGTTCTTAGAAACCGGCTAAAGTGAATTCAGCCGTTGGTTTATGATTCGGAAGAAGATGCGGCTGTGGTAGTGGCTGCTGCCGCAGCGGGCGCTTCCTCGCTCTCGGTTTTCCCCAGCCATTTCTCTTTGCTGCCAAAACCATGGTCCTCGGGATGGATATCCCAGTGCATCGACCATATGAAATAGAGGATGAAGGGGATGAACATGGTAACAGCGACAAACGCATATCCCATGTGGATACCGCCCTCTCCAAACCATCCGGCGGCATTACCATAGATCAGCGGATAGACGATACCGCCGGCACAGGAAACGCCGCCGATAAAGCCGGTCGCCGTACCCGGACGCTCCTTGAACATCAGCGGGACGATGGCAAAGGTTCCGCCCGTGCCGAAGGCCACGGTGATGCCGAAGAAGGCGAGGATGAGCACCGACCAGACCACGTTGCCCGAGAGACCGGCAACGGTCAGCAGGATCATCGTCGTGGTAATGCACAGCAGGGCGAACATCAGCCAGTGAATCCTGGGTGCGTAATAAAGTTTCTTGGATATGAGTGGGAACGGCATCCATCTGTTGCGCTGCCATATATCAGAGATCCAGCCCGAGAAGGGGCGGAACAGAGAGGCGTTGAACGACTGCACGGCGGCAAAGGAGCCCGCGGCGATCTGCACATCCTTGAGGGATTCAAATCCCAGGGATTTGATCGCCTCGGCAAAGCCGATCTTGTAATAACCCGGAAGCCAGGCGTTCATGCCGATCTCCAGTCCGAAACACATGGCATAGGCAAACATGAGGGCGATGGCGGCATGCCGGGTCCAGATGAAGATCGTATCGCGCATTGTGGCGGTCTTCTTTGCCATAGCCGCCTGCTCCACGCTCTTGGCCGCCACGCCGCGAAACAGGATCCACAGGGCGATGATAAAGGCCACAATGCCAAGGTGGATAAAGGCCGTGCGATAGTCCAGCCCATAGAGTCTCGGCAGCATCAACGCACCCACCCCGGCGCCCACGTTACCGGTGCCGGCGTAGAGTCCCTCGGCCGCCCCCATTTCCTCGGACTCGAACCATTGCGCCACGTGCTGGATGCCGACGACAAAGGAGATACCGGCGGCAGCCACGATAACACGGGTCCAGAAGAGAAACTGATACTCGGTGACACCGATTGCAGGCCCCAGCGTCTTCGCATAAGCAGACAGTATGCTGAAGCCGCCGCATATCACCAAGATAACCACAAAGGTGGCCGGGGCCCCGATCTTGTCTGAAGACCACCCGGCCAAAGGCCTCAGGATGGGCGCCGTCCAGATGGCGGAACTGGCCAACAAGGCAACGCCCTTGATGCCAAGATCAAACTCAGAGGCGATGGTGGGCACGAATGCCGCGCTGGCGAACCACATGAGGAAGCACCAGAAAAACGCCACCGCCGCCATGACCAACTGTTCTACTTTATGCGTCTTAATGTTTCTCATTTTATTATCCTGCTTGAATGGGAATTTGCTTTATGGCTGTGAGCAGGCGATGAACCCCGATATTCACGGCCATCACCAACACCCGCTTGGCACACTGAACTTGGTATTGCCCCCTGCTCTGAAACAGCATCAAAGCTATAAAAAACCATTAATGCGGTGGTTAAAAAAACATGAATTTCCATTAAAAACAATGGCCGAATAACCTACAAAAATGCTAATGTTACCCATACAGTGGTATAGGCGGCCTTTATGCAACTTATTGATATAGCGTTATATTTCCAGCTTTTATGAAAACCGGCATGCGCCGCAGACTTGCCGCTTTTTTTTTGTGGGTATATCCAATATCCGATTCATACCCCTTCCTAAATAGCGGTTTTCCCGTAGAATTGTGTCATGGGCCAAATATTTGAAAATTCCCTGTTGGTGCGCCTGGGGCTGGCCATGGCCACCATTACCATCCTTGCATTCATCAGCATGGTGAGCTCCGTGCTCATTACGGAGGCCACTCAAGGCGAGGCGGCGGCCATCAACCAGGCCGGCACACTGCGCATGCAGTCCTATCGCATTACTACCCAAATCGCCCTGCACCACGCCGCCGGCTCCGCCTGGGATTCCCAATCGAACACCCTGCATAACCTGGCGAAGGAATTTGAGCAACGGCTTACAAGTCCACGCCTGATGAATGTCATCGCCAACAGCCAGGAACAGGAACTGCAGGACGCCTATGATCACATAGTGCGGCAATGGTATGCCGAGGTGATCCCGCTGCTTCGGGCCTGCTGCGCTGTTACACTGCCAAAACAGCCCGCCGCTGCCGACTCACCCCGCCCCACTCCGGTTTCGCCAACGGACAAACCCAGCGACTGGCGCCACTACTTGCCGGTCTTTGATGCCTTTGTCGGCAATATTCATCATCTGGTAAACACCCTGGAAGAAGATGCCGAAGCCAATATCCGGCTGCTCCACCTGATCCAGATTGTCTCCCTGTTTCTGACCATAATGGTGGTCTTTACCGCCATGGTCATGATGCACACCCAGGTGCTGGTGCCGTTGCGCGACCTGTTGAAATGCGCCGAGCAGGCGCGGCGAGGGGATTTCTCCGTGCTTACCAAGCATTGTGGCAATGACGAACTGGGCCGCCTGGGCCGGGCCTTCAACGTCATGGCCGAGGACCTCTCCAAGCGCTATGTTGATCTTGAGACGGGGGTCCGGGAAAAGACCATCCATCTGGAACGCAGCAACCGTTCGCTGGAATTGCTGTATAAAACCAGCAACCGCCTGCATGAACTGCCGTTATCGAAAGTAACCTACCACCGGCTGCTGAAGGATATCGAGAAACTGGCCGGCACAGGGCCGGGGACAATCTGCCTCAAAGACGACAGTTGCCAACGCGCCACGAGGCTGGCGACCACCCGCCAGGCCGGCTCGAATAAAAACTGTCAATGTACACAGGAAGATCGCCAGTCATGTTTCTCCGCCGATGATGACGGCCCGAAAACCCCCCTGTGCGAAAGGGGCAACCTCGACATCATCAGCATCCCCATCACGGATCAAAAACATCAATATGGCGTGCTGCTGATGGAGCAACCGGCGGACAAGCCGCTGGCGGACTGGCAAACCCGCCTGTTGGAAGCCGTGGCCGACCAAATCGGCGTGGCCTTGAATATCTCTCAGCGCGTCATTCAAAACCGGCGTCTTGCGCTGCTGGAAGAACGCAGCGCCATAGCCCGTGAACTGCACGATTCCCTCGCGCAGTCCCTCTCCTATATGAAAATACAGGCGAGCCGCCTCAGCGCCGCCCTGCCAAAAGATGGCGGCGAAGAAATTCCGCACAAGATCATTACGGAACTGCGCGACGGCATCAACAGCGCCTACCGCCAGTTACGTGAATTACTGACCACCTTCCGGCTGCAAATGGATGGCCGCGGCCTGAAGGTCGCACTCCAGGAAACGGTTGCAGAATTCGAGAAGCGCAGCGGCATCTGCATCGACCTGGTGGATCACATAGTCGCCACGGAACTTTCCGTCAATGAAGAAATTCACATCCTTCACATTATCCGCGAGGCGCTGTCCAATGTGATAAATCACTCCCAGGCCCGCCAGGCGCAAGTGTCGTTGGACAGCGATGACGACGGCTTTATCACCATAGTAATCGAAGATGACGGCATAGGCATCTCAAGGGGTAATGACCGCCCCCACCATTATGGCCTGACCATAATGGAAGAGCGCGCCCGCAGCCTCAATGGCAAACTTGATATCGCTCATGGAAGAAATGGCAATGGTACGCGCATAACGCTGACATTTACGTCAGTTCAACACCGCAATAAATCAATCATGATTCAATCCGAGGCTGCAATGCAATGAACAGTGACCCCAGGTTCGGCAATGAGGCCGCCACCACCCCCGCAAACAAGTCTCATACGATGATCGTCATCGACGATCACCCTTTGTTCCGCAAAGGCGTGGCCGACCTGCTTACGCTGGATGACAGCCTCACCTTGGTCGGTGACGCCTCTTCCGGACAAGAGGGGCTGAAGTTGGCGGCGGAGAAAAACCCTGATCTGATCCTGCTCGACCTGCATATGAAAGGAATGGACGGACTGGAAACGCTGAAGGCCATGAAGGAACTGGATATCGATTCCCGCGTCATTATCCTCACCGTATCCGATGCCGAAGAAGACGTGGTGGCCGCACTCCGCCTGGGGGCGGATGGTTATCTCCTGAAGGACATGGAGCCGGAAGATACGCTGGAGCAGCTTCACACCGCGGCAAAAGGCAGACTGGTTATAAGCGACAAGCTTACTGAACTGATCGCCCGCGCCCTGCGCGGCGAGCCTCAGCCCAAAGGCCCGGGCGAGGCCGGCCTGACGGACCGGGAGCAGCAGATACTCAAACTTATTGCAGACGGCCTGAGCAACAAGCTTATTGCGCGCAAGCTCGATATCAGTGAAGGCACCGTAAAGGTGCATGTCAAACACCTGCTGAAAAAGCTGAATCTCCGCTCCCGCGTGGAAGCGGCCGTATGGGTCGTGAACAAGAGGAAGGGACTCTGAGCCACCCCTTGGCTGACGGCCTAATCGCGGAAGTTCAGCGTAAACTGCTTCTTAAACTCTTTTATTTCCTCCAGGAAGGTATGCGCTTCCGGGCGCATGCAGTCCAAAAGCCTCTCGTCCGGCGCCACCTGGAGTTCCCAGGGCTTTACATGCTGATTGATGTATAAGAGTTCCGTGTCCGGAAAGACCGTTTTCACCCCGTCCACGATTTCATGAATAGTCAGGTTGCGCGTAACCAGGTCGTATACATCAGGCTCCAGTTCCTTTGTGAGCAGTGCCTCAAGGCAATCCGTCACGTCATCGACGTGAATATAGGCCCTGGCCTGATTACCGGAGCCGTTAATCGTGATTTTTTGGCCGGCGGCCGCTTCAAACATGAACCGGTTGATCCGGGCATCGAACCGCATGCTCTTGCTGTAACCATAGACATTGGCGGTCCTGATGGTAAAGGCGGGCATTTTCTGCCGCAGCCGCGCCACGTGCTCTTCCCCGCGCAGCTTTGATATGCCGTAATAGGTAGCCGGCTCAGGGGGTGTTTCGACACTCACGACGGCATTGGAAGTTCCGTAGATGGCCGTGCTGCTCACATAGATCAGGCGAGAAACATCGCTTTCCTCTACTGCATAAACCACCTCCGCCGTCCCCCAATGATTCACCTGCTCCAGCAGATGGGGGTTATGATCGGAAAACGGCTTGGTGACCTTGGCCCCAAGGTGATAGAGCACATCCACACCGCCCAGGGACTTGCGCAGCTTCCGGGTGTCCAGCAGGTCACCCTTGATAAAGGTCACTTTGTCCTGGGGGAACTTCCTGACGCCGATAAAGAGGTTGTAGTTGCCGCGACTGAGATTGTCATAGATAACGACTTGCGAGACATCAGGCCTTTCGGCGAGCCGATAGGCCAGCTCAGTGCCGATATAGCCGGCGCCGCCCGTAATAAGTACTCTCATTTATTTCTTCTCTATCAAATCGGTATGCAGGCCACATTCCGTTTTTTTCATGCCAAACCACCTGCCCCCTCTCTCGTCCCCGGACAGATCGGCCTTGCGCGTGCAAGGCTCGCATCCGATGCTGAGATATCCTTTCTCCTCCAGGGGATGCGGCGGCAGGTTGTACAGCTTCCGGTAGTAATAGATATCCTTGTTCGTCCAATGGAGCATCGGATGATACCTCAGCGTGCCGAAGGGGCCTTTTTCGATTGTGCCCATTTTTTTACGATGAGCGCTCTGCTCGGCCCTGATGCCATTGATCCAGACATCCTTTTCAATCAACACCGGTTCAAGAGGCTGAATCTTGTTCAAATAGCAGCAGTGATCGGGGTCGGATGCAAAGTAAAGATTTCCATCCGCATCGCATTGCAGGCTTTTGCAGACCACAGGCTTGGTATCGATCACCTCTATTCCAAGCAGCCTGGCAATCTGATCCCGGTACATAAGGGTTTCCGGAAAATGAAAGCCCGTATTGATAAAGTAGACGGGGATCTCCTTTGAGATCGAGGCCAGTATATGCAGCAGCGGAATGCTATGAGTCTGGAATGACGAGCTTACGAAGAGCTTGAGCCCGTCGGCCAGAAACTCATTGATGCGTTGCTCTATCCCGGAGGTTTTGTCGTCAAAATACCGTGCGTCCATAAGGCCGTTATCTCACAGCGGGATCAACAACTAAGAGCCGATCACGCCCCTGGTGCGCAAAAGTTCGATCACCTGGTCGACACACTCCTCCAGGGATGTTCCCCCGGTATCCACATGCAACTCCGGGGCTTCGGGCTCTTCATAAGGAGAGGATATCCCGGTAAATTGCGGAATCACGCCCGCACGCGCCTTTGCATAAAGTCCTTTGACATCCCTGGATTCGCATACTTCGAGGGGGGCATCACAAAAAAGCTCGTAGAAATCACCATGGGGCGCCACGCTTCTGGCCAGTTCCCGGTCTTGCCGGAAAGGCGATATGAATGCCGTCAGAACGACGATGCCGGCCTCCAGAAACAGCTTCGCCAATTCCCCGATGCGGCGGATATTCTCCGTCCTGTCGGCATCGGAGAAGCCCAGATCGGAGCATAGCCCGTGCCGGACATTGTCTCCATCCAGCACGAATGTGCGGATGCCCATGTTATACAACCGGTCTTCCACTGCATGCGCCAGGGTCGATTTTCCAGACCCGGAAAGCCCGGTAAACCACAGGATGGCGCCCTTGTGATTATTCAGCTTCTCCCGCAATTCACGTGTTATGGTTGCGTGATGCCAGACAATATTGGTGCTCTTCTCACCCATGCTTCCACCTATTCCTCTTCAAATCAAAAGTTGTGCATTATCCCATCTTAGAGAAGACAAAACAGCTCCCACAAAGGCATATCTATAGGACTAATAGTTATTATGGAAGGCCGGAACGATTCAGACTCTCCCGCAGCACAAGAAAGCATTTTCAGCATCCCGTTATGACAGCCGCACCCGCGGATCGACAAGGGTATAGGAGATGTCGGTCAGAATCAGGCCAATAATATAGAGCACCGAACCGAGGAACACCATGGAGCGCACAATGGCGAAGTCCTGGCGGTTGATGGCCTCGATGGTATAGCTGCCCAGTCCTGGAATACCGAAGAAGTTCTCGGTAATGAGGCTGCCCATGAACAGCAGCGGCAAGATCACCACCACACCGGTGAGAATGGGGATCATGGCGTTCTTCAATACATGCTGGAACAACACCTTGTTCTCGGACAACCCCTTGGACCGCGCGGTGCGCACATAATCCTTGTTGATCTCTTCAAGGAAAAGGGTTCGGTACCAGCGCGTCCCCGAGCCTATACCGCCAATGATGCCGATGATCACCGGCAGGACAAGAAACTTCACCGCCCCGAGGCCGGTGTCATACCCGGAGATGGGCACCAGGTGCAGCAGCTTGCTCATGAGATATTGCCCGCCGATGATATAGAACATGGCGGAAATGGACATCATGATCACGCAAAGAACCACCCCCCAGTAATCGATATAGGTCGCGCGAAAAAAGGCAATCAGCAGGGCGAAGGTGATATTTATGGCCAGGCCCACGACAAGGGTCGGCAGGGCTATGGCCAGACTCGGCCACATTCGTTGGCTGATGTCATAGCCTATGTCCCGTCCACTGTCGGATGAGCCGAACTCGAACCGGAACAGCTTGACCGACTTTTCGAAAAAAATGGTATCCGACAAGGCCTTCAGCCCCGGGGCGTCCGCGTTATAGAGCAGTGGCTTGTCATAGCCATGCTCCTGCTTCCATTTCTGAATGGACTCGGGCGTCACCCGCTTCATGCCCAGGTGCATGCGGGCCATGTCCTCGGGAGAATTGACCACGAAGAAAAGCACGAATGTAATGATGTTCACCCCCAGCAGGATGGGAATGGCATAGAGCACACGCCTTATGATGTAGGCCATCATCTGGCCGCACTCCTCTCACGCCGGCGATAGGTGATGACGGCGGGCATGGTGGAGGCTGCCAACACGACCAGAAGCAATATGACCGGCCAGAGCACCGGCGGATTCCACTCGGCACGCTTCAGCTTCCGCAGTTGGGGATCGATGCGCCGGTACTTCAGGGTATTGTTGGCCATAAGATTGGGCTTCACGTTTTTGAACCAGGCGTGATGCAGCGAAAAGGCCTTGGGATGAAAACCGAAGACCCAGGGGGCATCCCGGCGCACGATCTCCACCATCTCATCGATAATGGCCTGGCGCTGCGGGCCGTTGTCCATGTTCTTCATCCTGTCGAACAAGGCATCGAAGGTGGGATTGCTGTAATTGGCCGCATTCTCACCGCCGCCCGCCGCTTTGCTGTTGGGACCGTAGAGCAGGAACAGGAAATTCTCGGGATCGGGATAGTCCGCATTCCAGCCCCAGGAAAATATCTGTCCCGTGCCCTTGAGCATCTTCTCCTGGAACCTGTTGTAATCGGTGGCGCGGATGATCAACTGGATGCCCAGTTTCTTGAACTGTTTGAGCATCCAGTTGAGGCGGGCCTTGTCATCCGGCCCGGCGCCGACGGCCTCATAGTGAAGCACCAGCGGTGTCCCGGTCTTCTCATCCCGCCCGTCGGGATAACCGGCCTGCGCCAGCAATGCCCTGGCTTGCTCGATGCTTTTGCGCCGGGGGCGCCCATTACTCACATCGTAGACATAGCGATTGATGCCGCCTTCCCCCTCCCGGTGGCCGAAGATGCCCGGCGGAATGGGACCCTGCGCGGGGACCCCACGCCCGTTGGCGAAGATGGAGATGAATTCCTCATAATCCACGGCAATGGAAATGGCCCGGCGCAGCAGACGCCCCCGCTCGTCATAGCCGCCAATCACCGGGTCCCGCATGTTGAACCCCATGTAGAAGCTGGAGGTCTGCACCGAGGTAGACAACCGGATACCCTTCTTGCGCATGGCCTCCGTGAGCGTCACCTCCCCCCCATCGGCAAACTGGACGGCCTGGTCGAAGCTGTCCGAGCTGATGCCGGAGGCATCATAAAAGCCCTGCAGAAACTTGTTCCAATAGGGGATATCCTCACGCTCCAGGCTGTAGACCGCCTTGTCGATAAAGGGCAGGGGCTTGCCCGCATCGGCCAGCAGGCCCGCATCCAGGTCCGCCGGCTCACCCTCGGAGGGATAACGCTCGCCATGAAAATTGGGATTGCGCACCAGCACCATGCGCAGGTTGGGGTTGTTTTCCGTCAGCATGAAGGGGCCGGTGCCAACCGGATACCAGTTCAGGGTGATATTGCGCTCCCGCATGCCCGGCTGGGAGTAGAAGGCGTCCGCCTCCCAGGGCATGGGGGCGAAGAAGGGCATGGCCAGCCAGTAGAGGAACTGGGGATACTTGCCCTTGAGCCGGATGCGATAGCGATAGCGATCCACCACCTCGACGCCTTCCAGCGGATAAAGGCGCAGATCCAGGAAAGGCCGCTCCAGCCCGGTCTCCCGCTGCCGCTGCTCAAACGCCAAATCCAGCCTTTCAGCATACTCCCGCATGCCGAGGATGTACTCCTTCATCACGCCGCCGATGGGCGAATGCAGGCGTGAAAAGGCGATGCGCTTGATCTGATAGACATAATCCTCCGCCGTCAACTCGCGGGTTCCCGTCTCGGCAAAATCAGCCAGCGTATTCAGCGATTCCACATATTCCGGCGCAAGGTCATGGTAGAGGTAATCACCGGCGGGGCCCCTGGCAAAGGCCGGGTGAGGTTGATAACGGATGCCAGGGCGGATGCTGATCTCATACTCGCTGACGGCGATCCCGGCCGGATCCGCATGGTCGGGCAGGCGCTTTCCCGCAGCATCATAGAAGCGCGCCCTCGGCACCCCGGTCGCGGTGAGCGGCACCAGCTCATAGGGCCGCTTGAGGAAATGATATTGCAGCGGCGGCTCATAGATCTGGCCGATGAAGGCATACTCATTGGAACTGTAGGAACGCACCGGGTCCAGATGCTTGGGCCGCTCGCTGAAAGAGCTGTAAAAGATATTCTGATCCGCCTCCCGCGCGGGATAGGGATTATTCCACGGCTGGTCGCCGCAAGCGGCCAGCAGCAAAGACACCGGCAGGAACAGAAGCAGGCCCAGGCGCCTGGCAACCGAGATCATGTTATCGCCCGACTTCGTCATGAGTACAGCGGTAACTTTGCCCTTTCAATATCAAAGCCGCAACCCTGTCCTTTTCCAGACGAAGATTTTCCGGTAACGTATCGAACCACATATAATCAACCGAGGAAGGATTATCCCCATGGGTTTCCTGCAAGACAAACGAATTCTCATCGTTGGCGTCGCCAGCGATCGCTCCATCGCCACCGGCATCGCCGAGGCCATGTCCCGTGAGGGCGCACAACTGGCCTTTACCTACCAGGCCGACAAATTGAAAAAGCGGGTGGACAAGCTGGCGCAAAAGTGCGACTCGGACATGGTACTGCCGCTGGACGTCACCAGCGACGACCAGATCACCGATGTCTTTACGGAACTGGGCAAGCAATGGGACGGCCTCGACGGCATTGTCCATTCGGTGGGCTTCGCCCCCCGGGACCAGCTGGAAGGCTCATATGTGGATGCCGTAACCCGGGAAGGCTTCGCCATAGCCCATGACATCAGCTCCTACAGTTTCGCCGCCCTGGCCAAGGCCGGGCGGGAGTTGATGGAGGGACGTAACGGCTCCCTGCTTACCATGACCTACCTGGGCGCCGTACGCACCGTGCCGAATTACAATGTCATGGGCGTCGCCAAGGCCAGCCTGGAGGCCAATGTCCGCTACCTGGCCGACTCCCTGGGTCCGAGGGGCACCAGGGTCAACGCCATATCCGCCGGCCCCATCCGCACCCTGGCCGCCTCCGGCATCAGCGACTTCCGGACCATGCTCAACACGGTGGAAGAGCGGACGCCGCTGCGGCGCAACGTGACCATTGAGGAAGTGGGTAACGCCGCCGCCTTCCTGTGCTCAGACCTGGCGTCCGGCATCACCGGCGATATTCTCTACGTGGATACCGGCTACCATATCCTTGGGATGGCGTAGAAATAAGTTGTCAGTTATCAGTTGTCAGTTATCAGTTATCAGTTGTCAGTTATCAGTTGTCAGTTGTCAGTTGTCAGTTGTCAGTTGTCAGGAAGGTAGCACAAGGCCTAAGGCCATCTCCCTCCGACAACTGCCCCCTGACAGCCGATCCCTTGTTTACTGCTCCTGGGACCTGCTGATATTCACATCCGCCGCGTCACGCAGGTTTTGCACCAGGTGCTCGAAATTCTCCCGCCCGAAGGTGCGCAACAGGGAAACCTTCAAATCCTGAAGGGCCTTCTCATCCAGTTTGTCCAGGGACCCGTCCTGCACCTTGTGCAGGGCGATTATGGCGAAATCCCCATTGTTCAGCACCGCCTTGCCGTAGAGGGTCTCGTCACTCCCGGGGCGGGGCATGCTGAAAAGGGTCTGCGCGATCGGCCGCGGCAGCTTGCTGTCATTGCGGCCGACGCTGCCGGGTGATTCCAGCTTATGCGCGACCTCTCCCGCCACCAATTCCATTGACTCCCCTTGGCGCAGGCGCTTGAGCAGGGCCTCGCCCATCTCCCTGGCCAGCTTTGCGCTCTGCTGCTGCTCCAATGCGGCAACCACGGTATCCCGCACCTGCTCAAGAGGCAGGATACTGGCCTCCTCGTGATCATGCACCCGCAGCACCAACACGTCTTCCGGGCTGATCTCGATGAGCTCGCTGTTGTTTCCGCCGTCCAATACGTCCTCGCCGAAGGCCGCGGCGATGGATTTGGCGCCCCCCGGGATCTTGGCCGCATCCGCGCGGGTCAGCCAGTCGGTAGTGACGACCTTCAGCCCAAGGGCATCCGCCGCCGGCTCCAGGCTGTCCGGGTTCTCATATGTCAGGTCCACCAGCCGCTCCGAATACTTGTAGAACAGCCCTTCGGCCTTTCTGGAGCGGTAGGCCTGCAACACCTTGTCCCGAACCTCCTCGAAGCTCTTCTCGGTCCCCGCTATGAGATCGGTCAGCTTGATGATGTGAAAGCCGAAGTCCGTGCGCACCGGCTCGCTCACTTCGCCCTCGCCAAGCGCAAACAGGGCCTTGTCGAAGGCCGGGCTCATCATGCCCGCCTCGATGAAACCGAGATCGCCGCCCTGCCCGGCCGATCCCGCATCCTGTGACACCTCCTTCGCCAGTGCCGCGAAATCCTCACCGTCCCGGAGCCGCTTCAGAACCTCCCTGGCCTTCTCACGGGCCGCGTTCTCCGCATCCTCGCCCTCGCCTTCTATGGCGATCAGGATGTGACTGGCGCGCCGCTGCTCCGGCGTGGTGTATTCACCGCGGTGGTCTTCGTAAAAGGCACGCAGTTCTTCCTCTGTATAATCCGAGTCGCCGGACAGCTGGTCCAGCTTGAGCTCCAGGTAATCCAGCCGCACCCGCTCGGGCGCCATGAACTTGCCCTGGTTGGCGGCGTAATAGGCCTGGATGTCCTCTTCGCTCACCCCCCCAGGCTTGACGAAATCGGATGCCGGCAACAGCAGATAACTGAGTTCGCGGCGCTGATCACGCAGGCGCGCCGCTTCTTCCAGCTCGCGTTTGGTAACCAGCTCGGAGCCGGTGAGCGCCGTCGTCAGTTGATCGCTCACCAGCGCTTCACGAATCCTCTCCTGGAAGTCCGCGGTGGAATAACCCTGCTGCCGGGCGCTGCGCTCATAGGCCCGGGGATCGAATTGTCCGTTGGTCTGGAAATCGGAGACGCCGGCAATGGTGCGCCGCAGCGCCGCGTCGCCCACCCGCAGTCCCATCCGGCGCGCCGCCTGCAACACAAGTTCATTGCGGATCATGGACTCCAGGACATCGGCGCGCAGCTTGGATTCAGGGAACAGGTCGGGCTGGAAGGCCTCACCCAACTGCTGCCGCAGGTTCTGACGAAAACGCTGGTAGGTGGACTCGAACTCCCTTTCCGCGATCTTACGGCCGTTGACCGAAGCCACGGTTGCCTCCTCGCCGATGCCAAGATACTCCTGAATCCCCCAGAGCGCGAAGGGAATGCTGATGAGTATGACGATGACCCAGGCGATCCAGCCTTGAGCGGATTCCCGAATGGACTGAAGCATGATAATCGTCCGAAAGGAAGCAGTTAACCTTTAGAAAGACAAACGGGGCATCTGAATGATGCCCCGCTTATCGGTTTGCTGGCGGAGCGGACGGGACTCGAACCCGCGACCCCCGGCGTGACAGGCCGGTATTCTAACCAACTGAACTACCGCTCCGAATCTTGGTGGGTGCTGCAGGGATCGAACCTGCGACCCTCGCCTTGTAAGGGCGATGCTCTCCCGGCTGAGCTAAGCACCCCAAGAAAGGCGCGCTAGTTTACGGCATCCTTGAGTGCTTTACCAGCCTTGAAAGCCGGGGTTTTCGAGGCCGCGATATTGATAGTCTCGCCTGTCTGGGGGTTGCGTCCCGTGCGAGCCGCACGCTCGCGTACAGAAAAAGTGCCGAAGCCGATCAGAGAGACCTGATCTCCATTGCTCAAGGCGCCGGTAATGGCCTCCACCATTCCATCGAATGCACGGCTGGCTGCCGCCTTGGAGATATCCGCCGCATCAGCCATCGCTTCTATCAGTTCAGCCTTATTCATTATATAAAGTTCCCCCAGGCCGAACACAGGCCTAATGTAGTCATGAAACGTAAAGGACTTTGGAACGAGCCAAAGCAAGTAAGAAAAGCTGTGGATTTATACCAAGCGCCTGAAACCACTGTCAAGTCAAAGAGCGCCGTAACACAGGTCTTGTCAGTCTAATCCGGGACAAATACCGCAAAAAAACCCGCGATATCAGCCGGCTACCGCAGGATCAAAAAAACGCCGGAAATACGCGCCCCCTTGCGCGCACCAGGCGTTGTTCAGAGGCCGATCAATCCATCCCTGGATTCATCCGGGTTTCCTCAATGGGTGGTCAGATCGGCCTGTTTGCCAGCAGGTGTTTCTGAAGCCGCGCCTTTCGACTTGGCGGACGAATTCTCCTCGCCGGCTTTGTCAATGCCAGGCGTCCTGACCAGGGCGATATCCAGTACCTCATCTATCCATCGCACCGGCCGGATATTGAGATTTTTCTTGATATTCCTGGGTATCTCCACGAGATCCCGCTCGTTTTCCTGGGGAATGATCACCGTGTTGATGCCGCCCCGGTGGGCAGCCAGCAGCTTCTCTTTGAGGCCGCCGATTGGAAGCACCTCGCCTCGCAGCGTTATCTCACCGGTCATGGCGACATCCGCCCGCACCGGGATACGGGTCAGCGCTGAAACCAGGGACGTACACATGCCGATGCCGGCGCTGGGGCCGTCCTTTGGCGTCGCGCCTTCCGGCACATGGATGTGAACGTCGTATTTCTGATAGAAATCCTCATCCACGCCCAGCGCCGCGGCACGGCTGCGCACCACCGTGGTAGCTGCCTGGATGGATTCCTGCATGACGTCACCCAACTGCCCGGTATAGGTAAACTTGCCCTTGCCCGGCACCAGGGCGGTCTCGATGCGCAACAGTTCGCCGCCCACCTCGGTCCAGGCCAGGCCCGTGACCTGTCCGACCTGGTCATGCTCATCGGCCAGGCCATAGCGAAACCGTTTTACGCCGAGGAACTTCTCCAGATTGCCCGGCGTCACGTTGATCCGCTTCTTGCCCTTTGTCAGCAATATCTCCTTCACCACCTTGCGGCAGATCTTGGCGATCTCGCGCTCCAGGTTACGCACCCCGGCCTCCCTGGTGTAATAGCGTATGATGTCCCGAATGGCGGCCTCACGGATCAGCAGTTCCTCCTCCTTCAGGCCGTTGTTCGCTATCTGCTTGGGCACCAGGTAGCGTTGGGCGATATTGACCTTTTCGTCTTCCGTGTAACCGGACAAACGAATAACCTCCATGCGATCCAGCAGCGCCGGCGGGATATTGAGGGTGTTGGCCGTCGCCACGAACATGACTTCCGACAAATCGAAATCCACCTCAAGATAATGGTCCGCAAAGGTGTTGTTCTGCTCCGGATCCAGGACTTCCAGCAACGCCGATGCGGGGTCGCCGCGGAAATCCATGGCCATCTTGTCAATCTCGTCCAGCAGAAACAGCGGATTGCGGGTCCCGACCTTGATGAGATTCTGAAGTATCTTGCCGGGCAAGGCGCCGATATAGGTGCGGCGGTGACCGCGGATCTCGGCCTCGTCACGCACCCCACCCAGCGACATGCGGACGAACTTCCGGTTGGTGGCCCGGGCTATGGATTTTCCCAGGGAGGTCTTGCCCACGCCCGGCGGGCCCACAAGGCAAAGGATCGGCCCCTTCAGCTTGCGCACCCGCTGCTGAACGGCCAGGTATTCGAGGATGCGCTCCTTGACCTTGTCCAGCCCGTAGTGATCGGCTTCCAGCACATCCTCCGCCGCCCCCAGGTCCATGCGGATCTTGGTGCGCTTCTTCCACGGGACGTTGATCAGGGTATCGATATAATTCCGCACCACCGTGGCCTCGGCGGACATGGGCGACATCAGCTTGAGCTTGTTCAGCTCCGCCAGGGCCTTGGTCTTGGCCTCCTTGGTCATGCCGGCCTTTTCTATCCGGTTGGCCATCTCCTCGATTTCGTTGGGCGCCTCTTCCAGCTCCCCCAACTCCTTCTGGATGGCCTTCATCTGCTCATTGAGATAGTACTCGCGCTGGTTCTTCTCCATCTGCTGCTTCACCCGGCCGCGAATGCGCTTTTCCATTTGCAGGATGTCGTTTTCCGACTCCATGAGCGCCATCAGATGCTCCAGGCGCTCGCGCACGTCCGGCATTTCCAGCACTTCCTGTTTTTCTTCCAGCTTTAACGACATATGCGCCGCCAGTGTATCCGCAAGGCGGCTGGGATCATCAATGCTGGAGAGAGAGGTGAGCACTTCCGGCGGCACTTTCTTGTTCAGCTTTACATACTGATCAAACAGACTCACGGCGGAGCGCATCAGCACCTCTTCTTCCCGTTCGTCCAATTGGGCGCCTTCGTGGATGGGCGAGATCTCGGCGACGAAATAGTCCTCGTTGGCGAGAAACTCGACAATCCGGGCACGCTCCTCGCCCTCCACCAGTACCTTGACCGTACCATCGGGCAACTTCAGCAGTTGCAGGATATTGGCCAGCGTGCCGATTTCATGCATATCTTCCATGCCGGGATCATCCACTTCCGCACTCTTCTGGGCCACCAGCAGTATCTGCTTGTTCTCCCGCATTGCGGCGTCCAGGGCCTTGATGGATTTATCCCGCCCGACAAAAAGGGGAATGACCATGTGCGGGTACACCACCACGTCTCTCAGCGGCAATACGGGCGCGGTATTCATCGGCTTGGCAATCACTTCGGAACTCTTATCTTCTGGACCCAACACGGGTTTATCTCCTGACAGGCGGAACTCAGCCCATACTGTTCATAATGAGGAAAACAGCTTTCCCGCCACCCTTCACGCCAGTCAAATCCGGAAAAACCAAAATACCGTTTGCTGACAGGGGCGGCATGGCCCGGCTGTATATTCGATATGGGATAATGGTGGGGGCGGTCTGCGTCCTATTCAACCCGGGGAGGCCTGTTTTTCATCCACTGACCAGGCGCCCGGTTTCCAGACGCCGACATGGCTTTATTTGTCGAGGGCAGCCAATTGCTTTTCACCGCCTTCGAAAATGATGTAAGGATCGGACTCTCCGGCAATCACGGCCTCGTCAACCACGACCTTTCCCACGTTGTCCATGGAGGGAAGGTCATACATGGTATCCAGCAGCACCTGCTCCAGAATAGTGCGCAATCCCCGGGCACCCGTCTTGCGCTGCATGGCCTTGCGGGCAATGGCCCGCAGGGCGTCCTCCCGCAGCTCCAGTTCACAATCTTCCATCTTGAACAGCTGGCCGTATTGCTTGACCAGGGCGTTTTTCGGCTCCACCAGGATACGCACCAGCGAGTCCTCGTCCAGCTCCTCCAGGGTCGCCACCACCGGCAGGCGGCCGACGAACTCGGGAATCAAGCCGTACTGAATCAGGTCCTCGGGCTCGACGCCGGTGAGGATCTCGCCCACCTTGCGTGTTTCATCCTTGCTGCGCACCTCTGCCGAAAAGCCGATGCCGCCCTTCTCGGAACGATCCCGAATCACCTTGTCCAGGCCGGCAAAGGCGCCGCCCACGATAAAAAGGATATTGGAGGTGTCGACCTGCAGAAACTCCTGCTGGGGATGCTTGCGCCCGCCCTGGGGTGGCACCGAGGCCACCGTGCCCTCGATCAGCTTCAGCAGCGCCTGCTGAACCCCTTCGCCGGAAACATCCCGCGTTATGGACGGGTTGTCTGATTTTCGCGAAATCTTATCGATTTCATCAATGTAGACAATGCCATGCTGGGCCTTTTCCACATCATAGTCGCACTTCTGAAGCAGCTTCTGGATGATATTTTCAACATCCTCACCCACATAGCCCGCTTCCGTCAGGGTGGTGGCATCCGCAATGGTAAAGGGGACATCCAGCAGCCGCGCCAAAGTCTCCGCCAACAGGGTTTTGCCGGAACCGGTGGGGCCGATCAGCAGGATGTTGCTCTTTGAAATCTCGATGTCATCGGTTTTGCCCGCGGAATCCAGGCGTTTGTAATGGTTGTAAACCGCCACCGACAGGACCCTCTTGGCCCTGGCCTGACCAATAACATATTGATCCAGCGTGGCATTTATATCATGCGGTTTCGGCAGGCTGCTGGCCTTCTCGGTGGAGCCCTCCTGCATCTCTTCCCGGATGATATCGTTGCAGAGCTCGACGCACTCGTCGCAGATAAACACGGAAGGGCCCGCGATAAGCTTGCGGACCTCGTGCTGGCTCTTGCCGCAAAACGAGCAATAGAGCAGCTTTCCGTCATCACCTTTTCCGTGTTTATCGTCACTCATAACGCCACCTCTCTCGAAAGGCCCGGGGCATCAAGGCCCCCACCCGTCGAATCTTCTGAGCTCCCATCATATCTCATTACAACATGATCGCAAGATTCAATATCAGGCCCCGCCCGGCCGGTATCAGGACTTTTCCATGCCCCGCGGGCGTTCCCTGATCACCTCGTCAATCAGCCCATATTCGACGGATTCCTCGCCGCTCATGAATCTGTCGCGCTCCGTATCCTGCTCGATTGTTTCCAACGGTTGCCCGGTATGCTTGGCCAGAATCCGGTTCAGGCGATCCCGGATCGCCAGGATCTCCTTGGCGTGGATCTCGATATCCGTGGCCTGGCCCTGAAATCCCCCCAGCGGCTGATGGATCATGGTGCGGGAATGAGGCAGGCAAAAACGCTTGCCGGCTTCCCCGCCGGCCAGCAGCAATGCGCCCATGCTGGCGGCCTGCCCGATACAGAGGGTGCTGATATGGGGCCGGATGAACTGCATGGTGTCATAGATCGCCAGGCCCGCGGTCACGGAACCGCCGGGGGAGTTGATGTAAAGATGAATATCCTTGTCCGGGTTCTCCGACTCGAGAAACAGCATTTGAGCCACCACCAGGTTGGCCATGTGGTCCTCCACCGGGCCGACCAGGAAAATGACGCGTTCTTTGAGCAGGCGGGAGTATATGTCGTAGGATCGCTCGCCCCGCGCGGTCTGTTCCACAACAATCGGGACCAGGCCTAAATTGGTTGTATTCAATGCACCCATATTGCCTCTATCGGTCATTCCAATAATTCCTTAAGTGTGAGTCCGATACCGCGGACCGCCGGGTCAGCCGGCGGCTCCGGTCAGCGCGGCAAAGGTGGCGGGCTCCTCCTCGACCTTCACCCGGTCGAGCACCCAGTCCACCACCTTCTCTTCCAGCACCAGGTTCTCAACCTGGGCGAGCTGGTCCTTGTTGCCGTAATAATACTTGACCACTTCCTCGGGACTCTCATAATCGGCCGCAATCTGCTCGACCTTCTCGCGCACCTGATCGGCATCGACCTCTATTTCACCCTCCTTGACCACTTCGGTCATGATCAATCCCAGGGCCACCCGGCGCTTGGCCTCGTCCATGAAGATCTCCCGGTCCAGCTCCCGATCACTCTGCCCCGGGGCTCCGGCATTCATCTGGGCCTCCGCCCTCTTTTTGAGGGCGTCCGCCTCCTGTTCGACCAGGACCCTGGGAACCTCGATCTCATTGGCCTTCAGCAATGCCTCCATGGCCTGCTCCTTCACCCTGGCATCGATCCTCTGCCCAAGCTCCCGCTCCATGTTGGCGCGAACATCCTTGCGGAAGGCCTCGATGCCGCCCTCCGAGACCCCGAACATCTTGATGAACTCCTCGTCCACTTCCGGCAATTCCGGCTTCGAGACCTGGGTGATCTCCACCTCGAATCTGGCGGCCTTCCCCGCCAGGTGGGCCGCCTGATAGTCATCGGGAAATTTCAGGTTCAGGGTACGGTTTTCGTTGGCCTTGGCGCCTGCCAGCCCCTCTTCGAAGCCTTCGATCATGCGGCCGGATCCCAGCACCAGGGGCACATCCTCCGCCGAGCCGCCCTCGAAGGGTTCGTCGTCTATATAGCCCTTGAAATTGATCCTGACCTGATCGCCATCCTCCGCGGCGCGCTCCACCTCGCTCCAGGTCTGCCGTTGCGCCCGCAGCTTATCGATCATCTCGTCGATATCGCTCTCGGTGATCTCAACCACCGGGCGCTTGATGACGGCATCGCCCATTTCCTTCAGGGTGATCTCCGGCATCACCTCGAATGTCGCCCGATAGCCGATGCCCTCCTCCGGCGCCTTGTCCATGGGCTCGATCCTGGGATCGCCCACAGGCTGCAGGTTCTCCTGCCGCAAGGCCTCGAAATAGCTCGACTGAAGGATTTCGTTGAAGACCTCCCCCCGCACCTGGCCGTCGAAACGGCGCCTGATGACGGAAAGCGGCACCTTGCCCGGACGGAATCCATCCATCCTGGCGGTCCTGGCGATCTTCTTCAGGCGTTTCTCCACCTCCTCGTTGACCCGCTCAGCAGGCACTTCCACGGTCATACACCGTTCGAATCCTTCTTTTGCTTCAACCGAAACTTGCATAAAAAACCTCTCCGGCGGCGGCCACCACCCTTTCAAATCATAGATTCAGTCCACTATCCACCCGGCCGGTCTCCACGTCATCCGGCCGACAGCGCCATATTCCGAGGGGAAACCCAATGGATAAATTTGGTGCGAAAGGGGAGACTCGAACTCCCACGGGTCGCCCCACTGGAACCTAAATCCAGCGCGTCTACCAATTCCGCCACTTTCGCAATTCACGGGGCGGTTCCCGGCAAATCCGGGGACGCCTCTTAGCGAGCCGCACAGTATACCGTTTGCCGGCCCGCTATTCTAACCCCGTGGCGCCGGAACCGGGAAAAGGATATCGTTACACCACACCAGTACTCCAACAAGGTTATATTGATGCGCCCCTTGGGCATTTTCATTGGTTTTCTGGCCGCCTGCCTGCTGCTGAGCGCCGTTGTCCACTATCCCCTGCATCTGCTGTTGAAAGACCTGGTCGATGTGCCGGCCCATAAGCAGGTCACCCGTTTTGGCAAGCTGCTTGCGGTGCCCGGCTTCTTTCTGCTGGTCAGATGGCTGGACCTCTACTCCCGGGAGGCGCTTGGGTTCGGGTCGCCCCGGCCCCTGTTCGTGCGCGAGATGCTGATTGGCTGGCTCTGTGGCATTGTGATGCTGGCCATCCTGGCCGGCGCCCTCATCGGCCTGGAAGTGCGGCTGCCCGACCCTCCGCAAGCCGCATTCTGGGGGGATTTGGCCAGGACCCTGTCCGGCGGGCTGATTGCCGGGCTGCTGGTGGGGCTGGTTGAGGAGAGCTTTTTCCGCGGCGCCCTGTTTCAGGCCATCCGGCGCCGCGGGCCGGCCCTTTCCGCCATCACCCTGTCCAGCCTGCTGTATGCCGCCGTGCATTTCATCAAGCCGCTGCCCCTGGATGGGCCGGTGGGATGGTTCAGCGGCCTGCAGATACTCTCCGGGGCCTTCTGGCAATTCGGGACCTGGGCGACCCTCGATTCCTTTCTGGCCCTGTTCATGGTCGGCCTGTTCCTCGGCCTGGTGCGGGAGCACCGGGGCAATATCGCCTGCTGCATCGGCCTGCACGCCGGCTGGGTGCTCGTCATAAAGTGCACCAGGGAGTTCACCCACTCCAATCCCGCCGGCGAATGGGCGTTTCTCG